>JAGWOX010000165.1 GCA_028877145.1 Acidobacteriota bacterium
AGCAATTCGTCTTTCCGCGTTCCCGACCGGTTGATGTCGATCGACGGGAAAATCCGCTTGTCCACCAGGCGCCGGTCCAGGTTGATCTCCATGTTGCCCGTGCCCTTGAACTCCTCGAAAATCACGTCGTCCATCCGGCTCCCCGTATCCACCAGGCACGTCGCGATGATCGTCAGCGAACCGCCCTCCTCGATATTCCGCGCCGCCGCAAAGAACCGCCGCGGCCGCTGCAAAGCGTTCGCGTCGATACCGCCAGACAGCACCTTGCCCGACGGCGGCGTCACCGCGTTGTAGGCGCGCGCCAGACGCGTCAGCGAATCGAGCAGAATCACCACGTCCCGCCGGTGCTCCACCAGCCGCTTCGCCTTCTCGAGGACCATCTCCGCCACCTGAATGTGCCGTTGCGGCGGCTCGTCGAACGTCGAGCTGATCACCTCGCCCTTCACCGTCCGCTGCATGTCGGTCACTTCTTCCGGCCGCTCATCGATCAGCAGAACGATCAGCGAGACCTCGGGGTGGTTCGTCGTCACCGAGTTCGCAACCGACTGCAGCATCATCGTCTTGCCGGTGCGCGGAGGCGCAACGATCAGGCCGCGCTGCCCCTTGCCGATCGGACACAGCATGTCCAAAACGCGGCCCGTCAGCGTTTCCTTCCCCGTCTCCAGCCGGATCCGCTGCTGCGGATAGAGCGGCGTCAGGTTGTCGAAGAAGATCTTGTTGCGCGCGACCTCGGGTTCCTCGAAATTGATCGCGTCGACCTTGATCAGGGCGAAATATCGTTCGCCTTCCTTCGGCGGGCGGACCTGGCCGCTGACGGTATCGCCGGTGCGCAGATCGAACTTGCGAATCTGCGAAGGCGAAACGTAAATATCGTCCGGGCCCGGCAGATAGTTATATTCCGGCGCGCGGAGGAACCCGAAGCCGTCGGGCAGGCTTTCGAGCACGCCCTCGGAGAAGATCAGGCCGCTCTTTTCCGCCTGGCCGCGCAGGATCTGGAAGATCAGCTCCTGCTTGCGCATCCCGGTGGCGCCGGGAATGTCCAGCTCCTTCGCGATCTTCGTCAGATCGGCAATATTCTTCTCTTTTAGTTCGGCTAGGCTAATGCCCATACAACTTCCTTACGGTGGTTGGAGCCCGGGCGAAATCCCCGACAGTCATCAGGCGAGCGCCGCCGGCGGAAACGATGGCCGGCGTGCCGCGTCAGTTGGTCAGTTCCTGATCCTGCTGCAGGTTCTCGCTGAATTCCTGGGAAACCTCGACGGCAGCGGGCGCGACGGGAAGCGAGCGCTCCAGCGCCAGGTTCAAAACTTCGTCCATCGTCTCGACGAACTTCACGGTCAGTTCCGCCTGGACTTCAGCCGGCACGTCGGCGAGGTCCTTCTCGTTGTCTTTCGGCAGAATCACCGTGCGAATGCCGCTGCGGTGCGCGGCGAGCAGCTTTTCCTTGACGCCGCCGATGGGCAACACCTTGCCGCGCAGCGTGATTTCGCCGGTCATGGCGACCGAGCACGAGACCGGAATGCGGGTCAGCGCGCTCGCGAGCGAGGTCGCGATGGTGATGCCGGCCGAAGGCCCGTCTTTCGGGATCGCGCCTTCGGGCACGTGGACGTGAATGTCCAGGTGCCGGTAGAAATCCTTGGCGAGGCCGAGCTGGGCGCTGCGCGAGCGGATGAAGCTCATCGCCGCCTGCGCCGATTCCTGCATCACGTCGCCGAGTTTCCCGGTGAGCGTCAGCCGACCCTTGCCCGGCATGATGCTGGCTTCGGTCGAGAGCACCTGGCCGCCCACCTCCGTCCAGGCGAGCCCAACTCCCAGGCCGACTTCGTTTTTCTTCTGTGACCAGGGTTCGCGGTACTTTATGACGCCCAGGTAATCGTGGACGTTCTCCGACGTGACTTCGGTTTCGGTTTTCTTGCCTTCCTTGACGACTTTGCGGGCCACCTTGCGGCAAATGTTGGCGATTTCGCGCTCGAGATTCCGGACGCCGGCTTCGTGCGTGTAATACCGGATGATGTGCGTCAGTGCCTCGTCCGGGAACGCCAGGTTGGACTCGGTCAGCCCGGCGGCCTCGCGCTGCTTCTTCACCAGGAAGCGGCGGGCGATTTCGAGCTTTTCGCGCTCGGTGTAGCCGGGCAGCCGCAGCACTTCCATGCGGTCCTGCAAAGGCTGCGGAATCGTGTGGAGCACGTTCGCGGTGCAGATGAACATCACCTTCGAAAGGTCGTATTCCACGTCGAGGTAATGATCCATGAAGGCGTGGTTCAATTCCGGGTCGAGCACTTCCATCAGCGCCGCCGAGGGATCGCCGCGGAAGTCCATCGACATCTTGTCGACCTCGTCGAGAACGAACACCGGGTTCGTCACGCCGGCCTTGCGCATCATCTGAAGGATCTGGCCGGGCAGCGCGCCGATGTAGGTGCGCCGGTGGCCGCGGATCTCGGCTTCATCCCGCACCCCGCCGAGAGAGAGGCGCACGAACTTGCGCCCGGTGGCCCGGCCGATCGACATCGCGAGCGACGTTTTGCCGACGCCCGGCGGCCCGAGGAAGCACAGAATCGAGCCTTTCGGATTCTTCACGAGCTGGCGCACGGCCAGATATTCGAGGATGCGTTCCTTGATCTTTTCCAGGCCGTAGTGGTCTTCGTTGAGGATGCGCTCGGCGGAGGCGATATCGCGAATCTCGCGGGAATGCTTCTTCCACGGCACCGCCAGCAGCCACTCGAGGTAGTTGCGGGAGACGGTGGATTCGGCCGACATGGGCGGCATCGCTTCGAGCCGCTTGAGTTCCTGGACCGCCTTCTCTTTCGCGTCCTTGGTCATCCCCGCGGTTTCAAGGCGTTTGCGGAGCTGATCGAGCTCGGCGGCTTCGTTGCGTCCCAGTTCCTTCTGAATCGCCTTCAGCTTCTCGTTGAGGTAATACTCCTTCTGGGCGCGCTCCATCTGCCGCTTCACGCGGTTATTGATCGTGCGGTCGACGTTCAGCTTCTCGATTTCGATTTCGAGCAGCTCGGCGATGCGCGTCAGCCGCTCGCCGGGATCGATAATCTCGAGCAGTTCCTGCTTCTCCTCGACGGAAACCTGCAGGTTCCAGGCGATGCTGTCGGCAAGGCGGTCGGGGTCCTCGGTGCGGACGGAGGCGACGACGCTGTCGTAATTCAGGCTCTGCGCCAGCTTGACGTACTGCTCGAAGAGCGTGGTGACGCGCCGGGTGGTCTGCTCGATCTGCGGAGTGACCTCGGCGCGGCTCTGGATCACGCGCAAGGCGGCGCGAAAGAAACCCTCCTCGCTCGAAAGCTGGAGGATCTTGGCGCGCTCGGTTCCCTCGACCAGCACGCGGATGTTGCCGTCGGGCAGGCGGACGCTTTGCACGATGCGGGCGAGCGTGCCCACCTGGAAAATCTCGTTTGGCTTGGGGTCGTCGATCGAGGCGTCGTGCTGGGTCGCGAGGAAAATGCGCTTGTCGCCGGCGAGCGCCTCTTCGAGGGCGCGGACGGAAGCTTCGCGGCCGACGATGAAGGGGGTCATCACCTGCGGGAAAATCACCATATCCCGCACGGGCATCATCGGGATCCGCTTCACATCGCCTTTTTCGCGGCTGAACATGCGCGCTTTTCTTCGCCCTCCCTTATCCGGCTTTCTCGAACAGGGCCCAGTTGATCTGCTGCGTGCGGACCATTTCGCTGGTGACGACGAATTCGCGGACCCGGCGCTGGGCGGGCAGGTGGTACATCAAGTCGAGCATCAGATCCTCGAGGATCATGCGCAGCCCGCGCGCGCCGACCTTGCGCTGCAAGGAGAGTTCGGCCACCGTTTCGAGCGCGTCGTCGGTGAACTCCAGACGCACGCCCTCGAATTCGAAGAGTTTCTGGTACTGCCGCACCAGCGCGTTCTTCGGTTCGCGCAGGATGCGGATCAGCGCCTGCTTGTCGAGATCCTCCAGCACGCCGACCACGGGCAGCCGGCCGACGAATTCCGGAATCAGCCCGTAGTGGATCAAGTCGACGGGCTGCACTTGCTGGAGCAGGCCGATATTGCGCCGCGCGACTGTGGCCGGCTCGCCGGTCGTATGGAAACCGACCGAGCGCTGGCCGATGCGGCGTTCGATCGTCCGCTCGAGGCCCACGAAAGCGCCGCCCAGAATGAACAGGACGTTGGTGGTATCGACCGGGATGAACTCCTGGTAGGGGTGTTTGCGCCCGCCCTGCGGCGGAACGTTGGCGACCGTTCCTTCGAGGATCTTCAGGAGCGCCTGCTGCACGCCCTCGCCGGAGACGTCGCGGGTGATCGACGGGCTTTCGTCCTTCTTGGAAATCTTGTCGATTTCATCGATATAGATGATGCCCTGCTGGGCCTTGGAGACGTCCCAATCCGCGCTCTGCAGGAGCTTCAGGATGATGTTCTCGACGTCTTCGCCGACGTAGCCGGCCTCGGTGAGCGTGGTGGCGTCGACGATGGCGAAAGGCACTTCCAGCATCCGCGAGAGCGTCTGCGCCAGCAGCGTTTTGCCGGTTCCGGTGGGCCCGATCAGAAGGATGTTGGACTTGGAAACCTCGATGTCGCCGGCCTGACGGTTCAACTGGATTCGCTTGTAGTGATTGTAAACGGCAACGGCCAGCTTCTTCTTCGTCTTGTCCTGCCCGATCACGTAATCGTCGAGGAACTGCTTGATCTCGGGCGGGCGCGGCAAATGGCGGCCGGTCGCCGGACCGGCGGCCTGCTCGCGCTTCTCTTCCTCGAGGATCTGCTGGCACACCCGTACGCATTCATTGCAGATGTAGGCGCGGGCGGTGTCGGAAGGTGAGCTGATGAGCTTCTCCACCTGTTCTTGCGTCTTATGGCAGAAAGAACAGCGGAGCATGTCTTCCCCGATTTTCTTCAAGACTGGTGGCTCCTCCGCCTATGGGCTGGCACGATGAGTCCCATTGTAGGACGCAGCGGGTCGGAAAAGTGCCACGGGTTCAACCCCCCCGGGTAACCGATAAGAACGCGCTCAGGGGTGTTTGACGATGATCTCATCAACGATCCCGTATTCCTTGGCCTGTTCGGCGGTCATAATGAAATCCCGCTCAGTATCCCTGTCGATTTTTTCGAGCGGCTGGCCGGTGTGTTTGGAGAGGATCTGAGCCAGCACGGCCCGCATTCGCAGGATCTCCTTCGCGGTAATGTCGATATCGGTGGCCTGGCCGGAAACGCTCGAAATCCACGGCTGGTGGATGAGCACGCGGGCGTTCGGCAGGCAGAAACGTTTCTTGGGCGCGCCGGCAGCCAGGAGCACGGCGGCGATCGAGGCCGCCTGGCCGATGCAGATGGTCACGACGTCCGGCTTCACGAACTGCATCGTGTCGTAGATGGCCATCCCGGCCGTGATCGACCCGCCCGGCGAGTTGATATACAGGGAAATGTCCTTTTCCGGGTCTTCGGCGGCCAGGAAGAGGAGCTGGGCGGTGGCGAGATTGGCGACGTGGTCGTCAATCGGCGTGCCGATAAAAATAATGTTGTCGCGCAAAAGGCGCGAATAGATATCGTAGGCGCGCTCGCCCCGATTCGTTTGTTCCACCACCATCGGGATAAGAGTCGTCGCCCTGAAGCTGCTATCGTCGGAATTTCTCATGGCTGAATTCGGAAATTTTGGGGAAGTTCGCCTTTATCCCTTCTTGGGAACGGCGAGGATCCGGGCCTGCTGGTAAAGCCAATCGAGTGTCTTTTCACTGCGAAGCTTCGACTTCATCGTATCGGCCGCTCCTTCCCTTGTCAAGCGGGCCCGAACCGCGGCAATATTCTCTCCGCTGCGCTCTGCAATACCCTGCAATTCCTTTTCCAGCTCCTCATCGGTCGCGTCGATGTTTTCCGCACTAGCAATCCGGTCGAGCAGAAGTTCCGCCCGCACATCGCCCTCGGCGCGCTCCCGCTGCTGCCGCCGCAGCGACACCCAATCGACGTTCACGCCCCGCGGATCGATGCCCTGCGCGATCAGCCGGCGCACCGCCCGTTCCAGCCGCGCGTCCATCTGGCGCTCGACCAGGGCCTCGGGCACCGGGAAGGAGTGCCGGCTGAGGAGCAGGTCGACGATCTTTTCCTGGGCGAGGATCTTCTGGTGTTCGTCGCGGGCCGATTCGAGCTGCTGTTTCACCTTCTGCTTCAATTCCTCGAGCGTTTCCGCTTCGCCGGTATCCTTCGCGAACTCGTCATTGATTTCCGGCAGCTTGCGTTCCTTCACCGCAATCACTTCCGCGTTGAAGTGGTAGGTCTTGCCCCTCAGCTTCCCTTCCGGATAGTCGTCCGGGTAGCGCACCTCGAAGCGCCGGTGCTCGCCCGCGTTCGCGCCGCGCAGATTTTCGGTGAATGCGGCCACGGTTTCGTCCGAGCCGACGTGGCAGAGCGCATTATCCATGCGGATCGGCTCGCCTCCGCCTTCCGGCGTGCCAATCATCTTCAGCGTGGCGTAATCGCCATCCTGAATCGGCCGGCCCTCGACGGGCACGAATGAAGCCGCCTGATCGCGCCTTTCCTCGATCGCGCGATCGACGTCAGCATCGGTGATGTCGGCCGGTTCCATCTCGATTTCGACGCTCTTGTAGTCGCCCAGTTCGAATTCCGGCAGCACTTCGAACCGCGCCTTGAACTTCACGCCACCGGCCTCTTCCCAGTCGACTTTTTCGACTTGCGGACGAGTGACGGGAATGAGCTTGGCCTCGCCGAGCGCCTGATCGAGCCGGCCGGGCACGAGTTCCTGGAGCACTTCGCTCTTGATCTCCTCGGCGAAGCGGCGGCGGATCAGCGTGATCGGCGCCTTGCCCGGCCGAAAGCCGGGGATGCGCGCCACGCGAGCCAGATCCTTGGCGATCTTTTCAGTTTCCGCCTGCACTTTCTCGGCAGGGATTTCGAGTTCGAGTTCTTTCCAGCAGGAAGTTTCTGTCGTTTCAGCCATTCAGGCACCAGTGTTGCGCGCAACCGAAAATCCTGAGATCGAAAACCAGGGGAGAGCGGTTCCGCGGAAGGTAAGTGTCATGATAGGTGAGCCTCAGGCAAGCGGTCAAGCAGCGTCCGCCGCTCGCGTTGACTTGCGGCGCGCTCTCCCGTAGCATCAGGCCATCGACCCGTGATCGGACAAACGGTTTCACACTACCGCATTCTGGAAAGGGTTGGCGGCGGAGGGATGGGGGTGGTCTTCAAGGCTGAAGACACCCGCCTCGGCCGCATGGTTGCCCTGAAGTTCCTGCCGGAGGAGATGGCGAACGACCGGCAGTCGCTCGAGCGTTTCCAGCGCGAGGCCCGCACCGCCTCCGCGCTGAACCACCCTAACATCTGCACCATCTATGACATCGGCGAGCACAGCGGCGCGCCCTTCATCGTGATGGAACTGCTCGAGGGCGAAACGCTCAAACAGCGGCTCGCCGGGCAGCCACTCGAACTCGACCAGATGCTCGAACTCTCCGTGCAGATCGCCGACGCGCTCGACGCGGCCCACTCAAAAGGCATCATTCACCGCGATATCAAGCCGGCGAACATTTTCCTTACTGCGCGCGGACGGGCGAAGATTTTGGATTTCGGCTTGGCGAAGCTCGCACCGAAATCCATGCGCGCCGCCGAGACCATGGGCGCGACGGCTGCGGCAACCGACGCCGGCCTCGCCGACAACCTCACGAGTCCCGGCTCGGCGCTTGGGACCGTCGCCTACATGTCGCCCGAGCAGGCGCGCGGCGAGGAGGTGGACGCGCGAAGCGATCTTTTCTCTTTTGGCGTGGTGCTCTACGAAATGGCCACGGGACGGCAGGCTTTTGCGGGCAGCACATCGGCTGTCGTTTTCGACGCGATACTGAACCGAACTCCGCTCCCGCCGCTGCGGTTGAATCCGCGGCTTCCCGCCGAACTGGAACATGTGATTCTGAAGGCTCTCGAAAAGAACCGGCGCGATCGCTACCAAACTGCGGCGAGCATGCGCGCCGATCTCGAACGGCTCAAGCACGATTCCGGCTCCGGCCGCGCCGCCGCTTCCAGCCGGCAGGGGAAACTGCTGGCTGTCCTCTATTTCGAAAACCTGAGCGGGGCGAAAGAGGACGAGTATTTCCGCGACGGCATGACCGAGGACATCATCACCGAGCTGCTGAAGATCAAGGGCCTGCAGGTGTTCCCGCGCGCCACCGTGCTCGCCTACCGCGACAAGCCCGTCACCGCGCGACAGCTAGGTGAGGAACTCAATGCCGCGCACGTCCTCAGCGGCACGCTGCGCCGCGCCGGGAACCGCCTGCGCATCAACGCGCAGCTCCTCGACGCATCGACCGATCTGCCCATCTGGGCCGAGCGATACGACCGCGAACTCGAAGACGTCTTCGCCGTGCAGGAAGACATTGCCCGCAGCATCGCGCAGGCGCTGCGAATCACGCTCTCGCCGCAGGAAGAGCAGAAGATCGCGCAGAAGCCGACCGACAACCTCCAGGCGTACGACTATCTGCTGCGCGGCCGGAACTACGCGCGGCGCGAGAACCTGGAATTCGCGATGCAAATGTTCGAGCGCGCCGTCCAGCTCGACCCGAAATTCGCGCTAGCCCACGCCGGCATCGCCTACGTCTGTGGATTTCAATACGAGCTCCACGGGCACGATCCGCGGTGGATCGAGAAAGGCCTCGCCGCCTGCGAACGCGCATTCGCGCTCGAGCCGGAACTGCCCGAGGCGCTCGCCGCGCGCGCCCGCCTCTTCTACGTGAAACAGGAATACGACCGCGCAATCGAATACGCACGCAAAGCGATCGAGCGAAAGCCGGATTGCGAAGGGGCCTACACGACGCTGGGCAAGGCGCTCTTTGCCTCCGATCGCTGGCAGGAAGCGGCGGCGCTGGTCGATCAAGCGCTCGAAGCCAACGGCGAGGACTACAACGTTTATATTCCGTTCGGAAATGTGCTGCGCGCGTTGGGAGACGACAAGGCTGCGCTGCGGCTCAACGATCGACTGATTGCCGTGCTCGAGCGTCAACTCGAAATGGTGCCCGAGGATGTCCGTGCCCGCATTTTGCTGGCCGCGATGTACGCGAAAGCGAACCGGGGTGACGCCGCCGTTCGCGAACTAGAACGCGCCGTCGCCATGCGCCCCAACGATTCGAATACCCTCT
>JAGWOX010000166.1 GCA_028877145.1 Acidobacteriota bacterium
AGCATCATTGCTTCTTCAGCAGCGCGGGCCAATTCACCACCAGCGTTAGCCGCTGATCCGACCCTCCGGCTGCCCGACTTACCACCACAAACTTCTTGCCATCAGAGGATACGTCGTAAAGCCAACCGGTTGTCAGAGCGGGAACCGCCTGAAACAGCGAATGGACCCTGCCCACCGCGAAGCTCGGTCCTTGCCCGTTAATGTCGGCGGCCATGATCTTGTTGTCCAGCGAGAGGTAGAACATCTCCCGGCCGTCGCGACGCCAGCGCGGGCGAGTCCCTCCGCTCGTGGACACCAGCCACTTGCCGGTGCCGTGGAGGAACGGCACGACGTAAACTTCCTCGCGGCCCGTTTCCGCTGAGACGTACGCAAGCCACCTGCCGTCCGGGGAAATGGATGGCCAAGTGGCCTCGAGGCCAGCCTTGACAACCGGAAACGCCTTTCGTTCTCCGAAGAGTGGCATGGTCCAGATCTCGAAGTGCGAGCCTGGCCGCGCCTCCTGGCGCTCGAAAATCAGATGGCTCCCATCGGGAGACCATGAGGGATACCTCTCCGAAGCTGCGTCCATCACTAGGGGAGCCGTCGTTCCCGTGCCGTCGGCGGCCTTCTGGTAGATATGAATTTGACCGCTCCGGTCCGAGAAAAAAGCGATGAACCTGCCGTCCGGCGACCAGGCAGGCTGTCCGTTGTTGACGGAACTGAAGGTAACGCGGGTTGCCGTTCCGCGCGACAAATCGAACGCCCAGACACTCGACGGCCGGAGCACACCGAGGGCCAGCCTGTTGCCATCGGGCGAAATCGCCACTGTGGCGTACTCGCCCGGAGAGCCCGTTTCCCCAATCCGCTTTCCGCTCCGGTCGAACCAAAGCAACTGCGAGCTTCCGCCTGTCACGCCGCCGCTCTGATAGACCAGAACTCCGGTTTCCGATACTCCGAAAATACCCCGATTCACGGTTTGGTCGACGGCGGCGTCTTCCTCCAGAGGAGAAGCATCTCCCACCAACGCCAGTCGGCTCGCGTCGAAGCGTTGCATCATGAGCACGCCTTGCCGGATGAAGAGCAGATACCCCGGTGCAGCATACATCGCGTTGTCGTTGCCGCTGAGAATCCGCTGCGGTTCGCCTCCATCGAGCGATGCGGCATAGATTCCCGAAAGCCCTTCAGTGGAAGAGTGGGCCAGGAAGAGGAAATGTCTGCCATCGGGGAGAAACTGCGGCCACCAGTGCTGAATTTGTTTCAGGGAGGCATCGATTTTCGTCACAGGTTGCGGCGTGCCGCCTGATGCGGAAATCCGATAAATTGCCTCGGCCAGCTCGGGAGCGAAAAGAATCGTACCGTCATGCCCCCAGGATCCTCCACGACCGTTTGGCGCATCCGCAATCGCCAATGGCGGCCCGCCAGAGGCGTCGATGCGATTCAGCTTGTCATGCGCGAAGAATCCCAGAGAACGGCCGTCGGGGGACCAGAAAGGAAACGATGCGCCGTCGGTGCCCTCGAGCGGCTGTGCCGTCCCACTGCCGAGTGGACGAACCCAGAGCAGGTGTCTGCCGTCCGCGTCGTTGGCGCAGAAGGCCAGTCGCGACCCGTCGGGAGAAACCGCTGGCGGGCCGCCGTTGTACCCCACCAGCGTGTAACCCGCGTTGGCCGGAGGAGAAAGCTCTGAGACATAGACGGGCATCGGCCGTGAGGTCCGCTCGACATATTCCAAGGCCAACACCGCAGAGATTATGAGCAGTGCCGCACAGACACCCCAAGGCGCGATTTGCCGCCATGGTCCGACTGGCTGGCCATGCGCCTGCCCCACGCTTTCCTCCTGGCCCGGCGCACTCGTTTGGTCGATGACGATCCGCGCCTCGCCAATATCGCGCAGCCGTTGCCTTGCATCTTTCGTCAAACACCGGTGCAGCAGATCGCGGGTCCTTCTCGGCGTTTCCCCCGGCAGGGCTGACCATTCCGGCTGTTCTTTGATTACTGCGGCCAGGACGTCGCCGACAGTTTCGCCGCTGAATGTCGGTTTGCCCGTCAGCATTTCATACAGCACGCAGCCGAAGGCCCAAATGTCCGCGCGGCGATCCACCCCCTTGCCCTTGGCTTGCTCCGGCGCCATGTAGGCAGCGGTACCGAGGATCATGCCGGCTTGTGTGGCGAGGTGACTTAGCGTCGGCGAGGTCGATGGATCGCTTGTGGCTGCGTCGCCCTCGAGCGCCTTCGCTAGCCCGAAGTCGAGCAGTTTCACGACGCCGTCCGGCGTGATTTTGATGTTCGCCGGTTTCAGGTCGCGATGGACGATGCCACGTTCGTGCGCGTATTCCAACCCTTCGCAAATCTGTTTCGCAATCGGTAGCGCCTCGTCGAGGGGCATCGGGCCGCGCGAGACGCGGTCCGCCAAGGTTAAACCCTCGGCCAACTCCATGACCAGAGCGCGCAGGCCGTTCGATTCTTCCAAGCCGTAGATCGATGCGATGTTGGGATGATTGAGCGAGGCGAGGACCTTGGCTTCCCGCCCGAAACGCGCCATGCGCTCGGGGTCGGTGGCAAATGCTTCGGGCAGCACTTTCAAGGCGACATCGCGGGCCAGTCTCGTGTCGCGAGCGCGATAGACTTCGCCCATGCCGCCCGCGCCGATCGCGCCGACGATCTCATACGGCCCAAGTTTTGTCCCAATCCTCAGCATTACTGCCTCTTCAGCAACGCTGGCCAGTTGACGATCAGCGTGAGCGGCTCAGTGAGCTTCTGAAGACTTTCGGTAGCAACTACGAACTTTTTCCCATCCGCACTGACGTCGTACGGCCAATGAACATGAGAGCTGAAGGCGGGATTCGTCTGGAACAGCGGCACGACTTTGCCGATGACGAGGCTTGCGGCTTGTGGGGAGATTTCCGCGGACATCATTTTATCATCCAAGGAAAGGTAGAATAGCTCCCCACCGTCGTGACGCCAGCGCGGTCGCGTACCACCGCCGTTCGAGACCTCCCACTTTCCGGTTCCCTTTCCGAACGGCACAACGTAAAGCTCAGGCAGTCCTGACTCGTGTGAGGAGTAGGCCAGCCATTTCCCGTCCGGTGAAAGGGCTGGCCCGGCCAGGTCAAATTGCGGATTTTTAGCTACCGGAAACGCCTTGCGATCCCCAAACAGCGGCAAAGCCCATATCTCCGAGTGAGAACCCGGCGTCGCCGCAACGCGCTCGAACATCAGATAGCGCCCATCGGGAGAGAATGACGGGTTGTTTTCATCTGCGTTGTCCACTAAAAGGGATGATGTGTTTCTCGTGCCGTCGGCGGCCTTCTCGTATAGATGAAGATGAGTGTGCCCGCTCCGGTTCGACTCGAACGCGATGGTCTTTCCGTCAGGCGACCAGCAGGGCGCTGCATCAATGCTCGACGAAAACGTGAGCCGAGTCGCGGTACCTCGCGCGAGGTCGAAAACCCAGATGTTGAAGCCCGAAACGCCTGGAATGCCGATCTCGGCCGCCAGCTTGCTTCCGTCGGGCGACAGGCTTGCTGCAGTGAAATAGCCGGACGTCCCCGTTTCCCCAATCTGCCTTCCGTCCCGGTCAAACCACAAAAGGTGCCCGTTTTCTCCGACAGGATTTCCGGCTTGATACGCCAAGAGGCCATTTTCAGAAACACCGAGAACGGCGTGCCAAAGGAGCAAGTTTGCCCCGGCATGTTCGGCGAGCGGCGTCGCTTCTCCGATCAGGCGCAGACTGCCCGCATCCCACCGCTGCGCCATCAGTGTCCCCTGCCGGACAAAGAGAAGATAGCCAGGTTGGGCATAAAGGGCGTTGGAGTCGCCGGCGACCAGCAGCTTCGGCTCGCCGCCGTCGAGCGAGGCCACGTAGGTGCCATCATTCTGCGAGAAATTTCCGTGGGCATAGAAGAGGAAGTGTTTCCCGTCCGGCAGGAACTGCGGCCAGCGGTGGGTGAAGTCCTGCCGGGCGGCGTTCAGCTTCGTCACCGCCTGGGGGGTGCCGCCGGCGGCCGGAACGCGGTAAATGGGACTAATTGTGTCGGGAGTAAAGAGGATTGTGCCGTCGGCGCCCCAGGAACCGCCGCGACCATTCGAAGCGTCGGCAACCGCCAGCTCTGGCCCGCCCGAAGCGTCGATGCGATTCAGCTTTCCATTCGCGAAAAATCCGAGCGACCGGCCATCTGGAGACCAGAAGGGAAACGTAGCGCCTTCGGTACCCTCGAGCGGCTGTGCCGCGGTGGAATCGAGCAGCCGGACCCAAAGCCGCCGCTTGGCGTCCGGGCTGATGGCCGCGAACGCTATGCGCTCGCCGTCGGGCGAAATCACTGGCGGGCCCGCCACATTACCGCCGAATGCGAAGGTCGCGTTCGCTGGCGCGGGAATTTCCGACACGATCGCGCGCGCCGTCTGCGGCGTTCGCCTGAGGTAGCCGTAGGCCAGCAATATGGCGACCACCCCAAACACCATCACTCCCGCCCACGGCACCGCGCGGCGCCAAGCGGAGGCGCGAACCTGCGGAGCGGCAACTGCGATGGAAGACTTCAAGTCTACGGTTATGCTGGAGGGAACTTCGCTGATGGCGACGCGCGCCTCGCCAATCGCTTGCAGACGCTGCTTGGCGTCTTTCGTCAGGCAACGCCGGAGCAGCTCCCGAATCCGCTGGGGCGTCGACTGCGGCAGCGCCGTCCAATCCGGCTCCTTCATTACTACCGCTGCTAAAACATCCGTCACCGTCTCCCCACCGAAAGCCTGCCTCCCGGTGAGCATCTCGTAGAATACGCACCCGAACGCCCAGATGTCCGCGCGCCGATCGACCGCCTTGCCCTTCGCCTGCTCCGGCGACATATACGCCGCAGTGCCGAGGACGATACCCGCCTGCGTCGCCAGCCGGCTGATCGTCGGCGAGGTGGAAATGTCACCAGCCGCAGCCTCGCCCTCCAGCGCCTTCGCCAAGCCGAAATCCAGCAGCTTCACTGTTCCTTCCGGCGTGATCTTCACGTTCGCCGGCTTCAAATCTCGATGGACCATTCCCCGCTCGTGCGCGTATTCGAGGCCCTCGCAAATTTGCTTGGCGACAGAAAGTGCTTCGTCAGTCGTGAGTGGGCCATTCGCAATGCGCGCTGCGAGCGTCTGCCCCTCGACCAATTCCATCGCCAAGGCGTGCGCACCTGAGGAATCCTCGAACCCGTAAATGGAGGCAATGTTCGGATGATTCAGAGAGGCGAGGACCTTGGCTTCGCGTTCGAAGCGCGAAATGCGTTCGGCATCTGCGGCGAACGCTTCGGGCAAGACTTTCAGGGCGACATCGCGGCCGAGCTTCGTATCGCGGGCGCGATACACCTCACCCATTCCCCCAGCGCCGATCGATGAGACGATCTCGTAGGGGCCCAGCCGCGTCCCACGAGTTAAGGCCATATGTGGCGCCGATTATACCGCGAATCTTCCTTCCGCTCGCTCCCCACCTCCGGGACGGCTCCCGGCTAAAGCCGCGTTGATATGGGGGCACTTCCGGTACCGCTGATCAGTCGCGGGGAAAGTCCTGTTGGGCAGTTTCAGGGGCTACAGTCCTTTGATTTTGTCGGCCTTATGTCGCGGCGCGCGACTGGTCGGGACAAGTTCGGCCGCGCACGCCTGAAGTTTTTCCATATCTTCCGCAAACTGTGAAGCCGTGCCCTTACGAAAAGCCAGGTTGCCACACAGGCTCTCCAGGTTGTGCGCTCTTCCAAATGAGACGCGGCGTGCGATAATGCCGAGCCGCCGGCCCGTTCCTCCGGCCATCAGCGAGCAAGGAAGCCTTCATGATCTTCGCAACACGAATGCTTTGCGTCGCGGCGGGCGCCGCGTTACTGGCGACCGCGCTGGCCTTGGCGCCGCCCCCTTCACGCGCGCAGACCACTCCTGCCAGCCGCATCGACCGGATTTTCTCGGCGGTTACCTCGCCGAAGGAGCCGGGGCTGGCCGTGCTGGTTCGCCAGGATGGCCGCACGGTGTTCGAGCGCGGCTATGGCTCGCGGGACCTGCGCTCGGGGCTGCCGATCGACGCGCACACGAATTCCCGGCTGGCTTCCGATACGAAGCAGTTCACCGCGATGGCGGTGATGCTGCTCGTCCACGACGGAAAGCTGCGTTACGACGAAACGCTCACGGAGATCTTTCCCAAATTCCCCGCCTACGGCCGCAGCATCACGATTCGCAATCTGCTGAATCACACCTCCGGCCTCGTGGACTATGAAGATGTGATGGACAAGAAATACGCCGGCCTTTCCTGGGAACAGATTCCGCAAATACACGACGCCGGCGTGCTCGCGCTGATGGAGCAGCAGACTGGCACGCAATTTCCGCCGGGCTCGAACTGGAAATACAGCAATTCGGGTTATTGCGTTCTGGCGATGGTGGTCGAGAAAGTCTCGGGCATGCCGTTCGCCGAATTTCTTCGCCGGCGCATTTTCGATCCGCTGGGCATGCGAAACACCTTGGCGAACGAATACGGGAAAAATCAGGTGACGAACCGCGCCTACGGCTACACGCACGATGCCGGCGTCTGGCTCGAAACCGACCAGAGCCCGACGTCAGCCACACTTGGCGATGGCGGCGTCTATTCCTCGCTCGACGATCTGGCCAAATGGGACGACGCGCTGCGCAATCACACGCTGCTCAGCGTGCAGGATATGCGCCCCGCCATCACGCCGGTCGTGCTTCCGGCCGGCGCGAAGCTTCCGGTCACCGAACCCGATGGTTCGCCCGCGGCGTATGGTTTCGGCTGGTTTCTGAATGCCTATCGCGGGCACGCGCGGATGTGGCACTACGGGGAGTCGATTGGGTTTCGCTCGGCTATCGAGCGATTCACCAAAGACAACCTGACCATCATCGTGCTGCAGAACCGCAGCGATCTCGATCCCGGCAAGCTGGCGCTCCAGGTGGCCGACCTCTATTTTGCTTCGATACGCTGAGCGATTGTCCGTGTGGCTCGCCTTGCCTCCGCACTGCGGGATCCTTCCCGACATGCTGCGTGTCCGTAATATAGCTTCAAGTTCGTGGGCATAGATGGGCTCGAAAAACCCCACGTTCGCCCGGGGCGAACATGGGGCACCCAAACCTGCGCCATCTTAACGTGATCGCCCTCGCTGAGGTATCATCCCGTCGCATGCGCCGCGGAGAAGCAAACCGGCCCCGAGGTCAAGCCCTGAGGGATGACTTATGATCGTCAGGTGCAAGCTGAGCTACCCAACCGAAGAGCAAATCGCCCGGCTAGGTCCCGAGTTTTTTCGCAGGCGGACCTTCGGAATAGAGCCAGGGGAGGAGTACGTCGTCCTTGGGCTGACGGTTGACGTCGGGTCGCGGCACATGGGTCTGGGTCCCTGGGTCCAGATTTACACGCGCAAGCACGTCGTCCACGCCATTACGTTCGTTCCACTCTGCCTGTTCGAGGTCACCGATGCCAGAGTCTCCCAGCACTGGGAGGTGCGCTTTTCTGAAGGCGGGACGGCAGTGACCCTTTGGCCGCCGTCCTTTTATCGCCCGTACTACCACGACGACCTGTCGGAGGACATGCCCGAGGCGGTCGCCGATTTCGAGCGGGTCGTCAAGCTGCTGGAGGACGAGGCCCGCGCCGGCTGATTAGATGAGGTTGCCGGCTCCTTTGACCGAGTAGACCTGGTTGACGGGCGGCGTATACTCGGGGTGGTTTCAGGACTTTGATTTTTCGGGTGCCGCACTCTTCGCGCCGTCCGAAGGGTGCGTGTTTACTCCGCGCTTTCGTCCTCCTTCACTTGCCTTCAATGCCGGGGTTGCACAGGACTGTCTCGCGAAACTGGTAAATGCGATAGCTACTCCAAGGCAACAAGGCCGCGCACCCTTCGCCAACCTCGCGAAGGATGCGGCACCCGCAAATTCAAGTGCCAAAACCAAGGCGGAGAAGCCTTCCCGCGATAGCTGACAGCAGTGCTATCATCGGCCACGCGGGCGAGGCGAGAAGTAGTCCCACTTGGACGCGAGGCCGCTATGCAAGAGACTACACCCGAAAGTCTGGGCCACCCGCCGGAAGTTACTGGCGTGAACGCAGCAAGAGAAATGGGGCTCACTCCCACCGGCGTTGCGGCGAGCAGGGGCATTTGCCCATCTTGTGCGCAATTTTTGAGAGATGCTGGCGTTGCGGCCTTGAGCGCGCTAAAGAACATGCCGTGGTAGAATTCGGAGAATGTATGCCTGAGCAAGAAACGTTGATTCCACTTAAGGGTCTCCCTCGTGAGAGGCAGCTAGCGTTTGCCCTCCTGGTCTTTGAAAGGATGCTCCCAGGCCTGACTGCCTTTTCGAAAGCTACAGGTTTCGACGATTGCTGCTATTTAGAGGCTAGAGGTGCAGCTTGGGCCACGTTGCAGGGCAACGCGGCCAGTAGAGCGTCAACCCAAGCGCTGAACCAAGCCTGCCTTCAAAACGCGCCGGACACCGACAAGTTTTCTCACGAGTCGACCTCGTACGCTTTGAATGCCGCGCTTGCAATGAGCGACATCCTGGAATTCATGCTAGACGGTCGCGCAGATCACATTGCTCACGTCTCCACGCTTGCACAGGACTCCGTTGATCTGTACCTAAGCAGCCTCGGAGCGCCAATTGCATCTTCTCCCGAGGAAAACCGCAAGATCGCTAGCCATCCCTTGATGCGACAAGAGCAGCGTCGAGAAGACGAGGACATCAACTTTCTTTCCGATCTACCGGGCGAGTTAGACGAGAGAGCGATCTCAGCCCTAAAGGCGCGGGCAAGCGAACAAGCCCCTTTGCTTCCTCAATCACGCTAGTGGGGCAGCTGGGCGTCCGGCGGGGTTGTTCCGCTCAACGGGTACAAACTTCCACAGCCCTCAGCCTTTCCTTTAGGCGGGCGGGTGGCCCACCCTCGGGGTAGTTTCAGGACTCGATTTTTCGGGTTCTATAAAAGGGGATGTCAAGGGAGAGCACTTCTCCCTGCCGGGGAAGCTGCTCACTTGCATCCAGCCCCCTGTCAGCCAAGTCGCCGGTTTTTGTCGGAGCGCGACCGGCGGCCATCGGCATCGAGATCCGCAGTGGCGGGTGGCCCACCCTCGGGGTGGCTTCACGACCTGACCTCCCTTGACCTGCCCCCATTTT
>JAGWOX010000167.1 GCA_028877145.1 Acidobacteriota bacterium
CGACACTCGGGGGGTATATAGTTTTGTCTCTCGGGCGACGGAGCCGTTTTCCGCCGCCACCCAACCGGGCAGGACGCTCCCCCCGCCCCGAAAACATGAAGAACCGGGCACGCCGCAGGCTGGCCAGGCGCCCGGATCCGGAGGCAGAACGACATGGACGCCAAGGAAGTTGTGATTGTTGCGGGCGCACGCACGCCCATGGCACGGTACGTTGGCTTGTTCAAGGACACATCGGCGATTGAACTTGCGGCGCACGCATCGCGCGAGGCGATCAAGCGCGCCGGGGCCGATCCGGCGGAATTCGAGCACGCGATTTTCGGCAATGCCGAGCAGACGAGCGCGGACGCGATCTACGGCGCGCGGCACGTGGCTCTGAAGGCCGGGCTGCCGAAGGAAACGCCGGCGGTGACGGTGAACCGCATCTGCGGCTCGGGCATTGAATCGATCATCCAGTCGACGCACCGCATCCTGCTGGGCGAAGCGAAGCTCGTGCTCGCCGGAGGAATGGAGAACATGACGCAGGCGCCGCACGTCGTGCGCGGGGCACGCACGGGATTCAGGCTCGGCGAAGGAGCGCTGGAAGATTCGCTGATGTCGGCGCTGCTCGATACCTATTGCGGATTCACGATGGCTGGCACGGCCGAAAACGTGGCCGTCGAATACGGGATCACGCGGCGCGAATGCGACGAGTACGCGCTGCGCAGCCAGCAGGCGGCCGACGCCGCGTTCAAGGCGTGCCACCTGAAGGAAGAGATCGTCCCCGTGGAAGTGAAGCAGGGACGCAAGAGCGTGATGGCGACCGAAGACGATCACCGGCGGCCGGAAACCACCATGGAGACGCTCGAAAAGCTGCCGCCCGCTTTCAAGAAGGATGGCCTCGTGACGGCGGGGAACGCGAGCGGAATCGTCGACGGCGGCGCGGCGGTTGTGGTGGCGCACGAAAAGTACGCGAAGGACAAGGGCTGGAAACCGCTCGGACGGATCGTTTCCTGGGCCGTGGCGGGCGTCGAACCGAAACTGATGGGCCTTGGGCCGATTCCAGCGACCGAGAAGGCGCTGGCGAAGGCGGGCCTGAAGCTCGAGCAGATGGACCGGATTGAAGTGAACGAAGCGTTTGCGGCGCAGTACCTGGGCGTCGAAAAGGGCCTGAAACTCGATCGCGACAAGACGAACGTGAATGGTGGGGCCATCGCTCTCGGCCATCCGCTGGGCGCCACCGGCACGCGGCTCGTGCTGACACTGCTGCTCGAGCTGCGCCGGAAGAACCTGCGGTACGGCCTTGCCACTGCCTGCATCGGCGGCGGCCAGGGCATCGCGATGATCGTCGAATCGCTCGCGTAATCGGAGACTCTACGGTTCATACGCTTCCCGAAGGAGGAAGAATGGCTATTCAAAAAGTCGGTGTGGTCGGCTGCGGGCTGATGGGTTCGGGAATCGCGCAAACCGCGGCGCAGGCGGGATTCAGCGTGGTCGTTCGCGAAGTGACGGACGATCTACTGAAGAAAGGGTTCGGTTCGATCGAGAAGAACCTGAACCGGCTGGTGGAAAAGGGCACGCTCAGCGCCGGGGACCGCGATCAGGTGATGGGGCGGTTGAAGGGCACGACCAAGGTGGAAGACCTGAAGGACTGCGACATCGTCATCGAAGCGATTATCGAGCAACTCGAGCCGAAGAAGGAACTTTACGCGCAGCTCGACAAGGTTTGCCCGAGGACGACCATCTTCGCCAGCAACACATCTTCCCTTTCGATCACCGAGATGGGGACGGCGACCGGGCGGCCCGACCGTTTCATCGGCCTGCATTTCTTCAATCCGGTGCCGATCATGAAGCTGGTGGAGGTAGTGCGGACGATCGCGACCGATCAGGCGGCGTATGAAGAGGCGGTCGCATTCGCCGAGAAGCTGGGCAAGACGCCCGTGCGCACCGGCGACCGCACCGGGTTCATCGTGAACCGGCTGCTGGTGCCCTACCTGCTCGACGCGATCCGCGTGCTGCAGGACGGGCTGGCGTCGATCGTTGATATCGACAATTCGATGAAGCTCGGCTGCGGCTATCCGATGGGACCGCTGACGCTGCTCGATTTCGTCGGGCTCGACACGACGTACTACATCGCGAACGTGATGTTCGACGAATTCCGCGAGACGCGATTTGCGCCGCCTGCGCTGCTGAAGCGGATGGTGCTCGCCGGCTGGAACGGGCGCAAGAGCGGGCGCGGTTTCTACGACTATTCGGATCCCAAAAATCCCAAGCCTGTGCCGCTGGTATTCTGAGCGGCCGGAACCGGAGCGTCAGCGATGGCCTACGAAAACCTGCTCTATGAAGTGAAAGACGCGATTGCGTATATCACGTTCAACCGGCCGAAAGTTCTGAACGCGCTCAACCACACAACGATGGAAGAGCTGGACGCCTGCGTCGGCGAGGCGGGCCGCGACGACTCCGTGCGCGCGCTGATCCTGACCGGAGCGGGCGAAAAGGCCTTCGTTGCCGGCGCCGATATCAACGAATTGGCGCGGCACACGCCGGTCGACGGCAAAGAGGCTACCCTTTTTGGCCAGGGCGTGCTGCGGCGGCTCGAAACCGTGGGAAAGCCGTCGATCGCGGCGATCAACGGCTTCGCGCTTGGCGGCGGCTGCGAACTGGCGATGGCGTGCACACTCCGTATTGCCAGCCGCACGGCCCGGCTCGGCCAGCCGGAAGTGAAATTGGGCATTCTGCCCGGCTACGGCGGGACGCAGCGGCTGGCGCGGCTCTGCGGGCGCGGCGTGGCGCAGCAACTGGTGCTGACGGGCGAGATGATTTCGGCCGAGGAAGCGCTGCGAATCGGCTTGGTGAACCAGGTGGTCGAGCCGGGCGAGCTGATGGCGACGGCCGAGGCGATTGCGAAGAAGATCATCGCCAACGCGCCGCTCGCGGTGAGATTTTCGATGGAAGCCATCGACCGCGGGCTCGAGATGCCGCAGGAAGAGGGACTGTACCTCGAAGCGACGCTCTTCGGTCTGCTTTGTGCCACCGAAGATATGCGCGAGGGAACACGGGCGTTCCTCGAAAAACGTGCCGCTCAGTTCAAGAACAGGTAAAATCGCGGGGACTTTCCCCGAAGGAGACGAGCGACACTCGCGCGGAGACGACGCAGGACGCGCGCACTAGCTACCGATGCCCGAGCATCCGCAACCTGCCGAGATTCGCGGCGGCTGGAGCGCCGAAGGACTTCGCTTCGGCGTGGTGGTCAGCCGCTTCAACAGTTTCATCACCGAGCGCTTGCTTTCGGGCGCGCTCGATTCGCTCGGCCGTGCCGGGGCGGGCGACGAACAGATCGATGTTGTGCGCGTTCCGGGCTCCTTCGAGATTCCGGTTGCCGCGAAGAAGATGGGGGCTTCGGGGCGCTACAACGCGGTCATCTGCATCGGGTGCATCCTGCGCGGCGACACGCAACATTTCGAGTACATCGCCACCGAAGCGGCGCGCGGCATACAACTGGCGCAACTCGATACGGGCGTGCCGATGATCTTCTGCGTGCTGACATGCGATACGCTCGAGCAGGCGATCGACCGGGCCGGGCTCAAGAGTGGGAACAAGGGAGCGGAAGCGGGGCTCGCGGCGCTCGAAATGGCCAATCTTGCGAAGAAGCTTGCTCCCACCTCTCCGCGGCATCAACTCAAGGACCGCCGCCGGCGCCGCTGACATGGGCTTCCTTCGCAAGGCGCGCGAATGCGCGCTCCAGATGCTCTACCAGTGGGAACTGGCGCACGCCGAGCCTTCCCGCATCGAGGCCATGTTCTGGAAAGCGACGCGCGGCAGTTCCGAGCAACGGTTTCTGGCCAACAAGCTTTTTGAAGGCGCGGCCGCTGATGCCCCCGTGACCGACGAACTGATTACTCGTCACGCCGAAAACTGGCGACTCGACCGGCTGGCGGCGATCGACCGCAACATCCTGCGGCTCGCGGTGCACGAATTGCGGCGGGGCGAGGCGCCGGAAAAAGTGGTGATCAACGAGGCGCTGGAGCTGGCCAAGAAATATTCCGAGCCGGACGTGGTGGGATTCCTGAACGGCGTGCTGGATGCGATTCGCAAATCGCTGGCCGCAGCGAAGGACGCTTAGGCCGGGTGTCTTCGTAGATCGCTGTGCCTCGGCGCGTTTGGGATCCTTCCCGACACACTGCGTCGGGACTCACTTCGTTCGTCGGAAGGAGCTGCGCTCAGGATGACAGGGCTTGGTTATTGCTTCACGCGGCCGAGGCGGAGACAATAGCGGTAATGTTTCAGAGTGGACAAACCGTTCGCGTGAACCTGGCGGGGATGCAGGTGCAGGGCGTCACGTTTCACGCCGCCGTTACGGACGCCGTGGCCACGATTGTGCGGCAAACTTCGGAAGATCCACCGATGTACCTTGTCAGGCTACTTTTCTCCTTTCGTGGCGTGAGCCAGGTCGAGGTTCCGGCGGACCGCATCAAGGCCAGTTGAGAGATCCCTTTTCCCTCTTTTCTCTTTCTTCATCGCGCTGAGGAGACTGTTGTGCGCGTAACTTCGGGGTCCTTCCCGACACAATGCGTCGGGACTCGCTACGCTCGTCGCTATGCCCTCGCTCAGGATGACAAGATTTTCGGGGTGTTCCACCCGTTTGCTTGGTGATATATGATGTGGCCTGGATTCGCAGATCGAATTCGGGCAGATGCGCCCGGCGCGAGGCTTACCTATGATCCACAAACTCATTTCACACAATGGACGGCTCTTGCCGGTTGACGAGGCACGGCTCTCGCCGGGGCAGGAAGGCGTGATCAACGGGTGGGGACTGTTCACGACTTTGCGCGTGTTCGAGGGGCGGCCGTTTGCTTTTGAGCGGCACTGGCGGCGGCTGAGCCGGGACGCCGAGCGCACGCGAGTTCCCTTCTCTTTCGATCCGCAGAAGGTGCATGCGGATGTGCAAGAGGTGATTCGCGGCAACCAGGTGCTCGAGGGCGCGGTGCGCATTTACATCATTTGGAACCGCACCGGGATCTGGCACAGCGACGAGGCGTTTTCGGAAGCCGACATCGTTATCACATCGGCAGCGCTGCCGCATTATCCTGACGTGGCGCGGCTCGACCTGCGGGAGCACGGGCGGCACGCCGCTTCGCCGCTGGCCGGGACGAAAGTCATCTCGTGGATCAACAATGTGTGGCACGCGCGCGAGGCGAAGTTGCGCGGGTTCGACGAGGTAGTGCTGCTGAACGAGCGCGGAGAAGTTGCGGAGTGCACGGCGGCGAACGTGTTTGCGGTGCGCAAGGGTGAAGTGCTCACGCCGCCGCTCGATTCGGGATGCCTGGCCGGCATCACGCGCGAAGTGCTGCTCGAAATCGCGCCGAAGGCCGGGGTTCCCATGCGTGAGGCGGTGCTCGTGCCCGAGGATCTTTACGGAGCGGACGAGGTGTTCATTTCGTCGACGAACCGCGCGCTTCTGGCGATTGGCGAAATCGCCGGGCACAAGTTTGGCGGGGCGCCGGGACCGGTGACGCGGAGGCTCAGCGAGCTGTTTGCGGGCTACGTCGCCGAATCGCTGGGGCTGGGATCGGAACGGCATCAGGCGACGGCTTGAACGCACGAGGCGGCCATTTCTTCGATGCCGCGGCATCCGCCTCACCTCGTGGTCATCTAACAACCTGCAAATGGGATGGGCAGGGCACGTGCAACGTGCCCCTACGAGCGAGGCTTTACTGGACCGACGCCGCGCGGGTTCCCGCGGAAAGGAGTACGCCATGGCGGATTTGGCAGCGAAGACGTGCGTACCTTGCAAGGGAGGAGTGCCGCCGCTCAAGGGCGCGGAACTCGAGAAGCTGGGGCGCGAATTGCCCGACTGGAAAATCATGAACGAGCATCACATCGCTCGCGGCTATAAATTTCCCGATTTCCGCACGGCGCTCGATTTCGTGGACAAGGTGGGCGCGCTGGCCGAGGAGCAGGGCCATCATCCGGACATTTTTCTCGCCTGGGGCAAGGCGGAGATCACGATCTGGACGCACAAGATAGACGGACTGACCGAGAGCGACTTCATCCTCGGGGCGAAGATCGACAGGCTCTATCAGCCTGCTGGCGGGGCGCGCTAGCCCTGATCTCGCCTGGTTGTTTCTCGCCTTAGACCACAGGCTGCGGCCCTCCCGGCGTGTCGGGATAAATTCCGGACGCCGCTACGCGACGCTCGGCTGTCCTCTGCGCTGAAGTGACCCTGCCTTTCCGAAAAACTCCATTTACAACGTACTGCGGAAGCGTTCACAATGGCGCGCTTTGGGAATGCTCTTGTCTCCACTCGGAGGAAGATGATGCGGATGCGGCGTTTTTCATTTTTTGCGGCACTTATGGCCTCGCTGATCCTTGGCGGGCAGGCGTTTGCCCAGGCGCAGACGCAATTCTCTCCGTTGGTGAAGAAATACATCGAGGTCGATTCCCCGGTTGTCGCGCTCGAGCATGTGACGGTGATCGACGGAACCGGGGCGGCGGCGCAGGCCGACCAGACGGTGATCCTTTCAGACGGAAAGATTCAGACGATCGGGCCTGCTGCATCGACCGCGGTCCCGGCGGGCGCGAAAGTTCTCGATCTGACCGGGTACACCGTGATTCCGGGCCTCGTGGGGATGCACGACCATTTCTTTTATCCGGACGGTGCCAGCGGGTTTCCGATCCTCTACAGCGAACTGGGCTACAGCGCGCCGCGGCTGTATCTGGCCGGCGGCGTCACCACGCTGCGCACCACGGGCAGCCTCGAGCCTTACACCGATATCGCGCTGAAAAAGCTGATCGATTCCGGGAAGCTGCCGGGGCCGGACATGGCCATCACGGGCCCATATCTTGAGGGGACGGGTGCGTTCACGCCGCAGATGCACGAGCTTACGGGAGCCGATGACGCGCGGCGGACGGTCGATTACTGGATTTCTGAAGGCGCGACAACGTTCAAGGCGTATATGCACATTACCCGCGCCGAACTTTCCGCCGCCATCGCCGCGGCCCACGCGCATCAGTTGACGATCACCGGGCATCTTTGCTCGATCGGGTTCCGCGAGGCCGCCGAACTGGGCATCGACAACCTGGAGCACGGGCTCGTCGTCGACACGGAATTCGATCCTGGCAAGCAGCCGGACGTGTGCCCGCCGCAGAAGTTGACGACCCAAACCCTGCTCGCGCTCGATGTGAACGGGCCGGAAGTGAAGAAGACGATCGCGACGCTCGTCGCGCATCATGTTGCCGTCACATCTACACTGCCCGTTTTCGAAACATTTGCGCCGGACCGGCCACCGATCGAACAGCGCGTGCTCGACGCGATGACGCCACAGGCGCGCATCTCGTATCTGACGCGACGCGCGCTGGTTGCGGAAATGCCGAATAATCCCTATACCAAGCTTTTTCCGAAGGAAGAGCAGTTCGAGCATGAGTTCGCCGAGGCGGGCGGGTTGTTGCTTGCCGGGCCCGATCCCACGGGTTACGGCGGAGTGGTGCCGGGATTCGGAGATCAGCGGGAAGTGGAGTTGCTGGTGGAAGCGGGATTCACGCCGGTCGAGGCCATTCACATTGCGACGGAGAACGGGGCGAAATTTCTGCGCATGGACAAGACGGTCGGGACTTTGGCCCCGGGCAAGGATGCCGACCTCGTGGTGATCCATGGCGATCCGGCGAAGAATATCAACGACATCGAGAAAGTCGAAATCGTTTTCAAGAACGGGATCGGGTATGACTCGGCGAAGCTGATCCAGGATTGCCTTAACCGCGTGGGGTTGAACTGAGGGAGGTAAGGCGAAGAGCGAGAAGATTACCGCAGAGGACGCGGGCCTGGGCGGCAATGGTTTACTTGGTTAACTTTGCCCGGGCGCGTTCGGGGTCCTTCGCTTCGCTCAGGATGACAAGCTTTTTACTTCACGGCTTCGCTCAGCGTGACAGAGCGAACAGTAATTCGCCTCGCTAGAAGCGGCCGATTCTTAGTAGATTCATGCTGAAAACCAGCCAGATGAAGGCGATTCCGGCCAGGGCGATCGAGAGATTCGTTATGCGCGTCCACCACCAACGATCGGCCCGGCGCCACGAACGCAGGCCGTTGTAAATCACTACCAGCGAGCCGGCGACGCCGAGAATTCCCAAGCCCATCAGCAGATCGAGCACGGGACGCAGTTGGTCGCTCAGATTGCCCGGCTGACGGCCGGCGATGCTGAAAAATATTGTCCAGCCGAGCAGGACCGCCAGATTGATGGCGCAGGCCAGTTTCACGAGGCGCCGCATTCGTCCGTCCATCGGGCCCAGCTCGAGCTTTATTCCATAGCGGCGGCGCACCAGCGCAGCTACCGGCCACAAGACCAGCGCCAGCAGGAAAATCGCCGCGATCACGACGAGCGCCGTCTGGACCAGCCGGCCGTTTTCAAGGAATGGCGCCTGCCTATAAACGACGGCCGGAAAGTCCACCACCATTTCCCAGCGGCCGGCGGCATCGCGACGAAAGGCGAGGCGGCCCTGCCCGCCGGCTTCGCGCCAGATCATCGGCTCGATTTCATGCCATTTTTTGACCTTGCCGTTCAGCCCCTTGAACGCATCGACCTCGATCGTGCCGTCGGCGCCGGCGGTAACGCGGGCCTCACTGAGCACCGAGGCGAACTTCATGAAGCTGGTTTCCCAGCCGCGGCTCGAGAGGTAGCTGCCGGCGACGGCGGCGGCATCGGCGGCGGTATTGGCGGGTGGCGCGGCCGCTGGAGGCTTGTAGGGGAAATAGCGGTCGAGGAACTGATGCCAGAGATAGGAACGGGCGGTGCCGGCGGATTCTTCGCGGCCGGCGCTGTTGTAGGAGACGAAGAAGCCCAGATTGGCGCTGGGCACGAGGTGCAGGTCGCTGTGGAAGAAAACGGTGTCGCCGCCATGGCCGAAAATCATCAGGCCATTGCGCGATTCCTGGTAGAAACCGAGGTCCATGCCGTTCATCGACGCAACAAGACCGAACTGGCGCGAGTGCATCTCCGCGGCCGTCTGGGCGGAGAGGATGCGGGTGTTGCCATACTGGC
>JAGWOX010000168.1 GCA_028877145.1 Acidobacteriota bacterium
ACTCGGACGCGATCGCGCCCTCCTGCTCGAGCTTGAGCAGCGCCGGATAGAGCGTGCCGTAATTCACCAGCAGCCGGTTGTCGCTGGTCTGCTCGATGCGCCGCGCAATGCCGTACCCGTGCAGCGGCCCCATCGTTTCGAGCGTCTTCAGCACCATCAACGCCAGTGTTCCCTGCCAAACATCCGCTTTTTCGCCCATACGCCTCCTATGGGAATGCCATACCAACCTGCGCGCAGACTGACACACTTCCTATGGGATTGCAATAGGGAAGAAAAGCCGAGGAATTCCGGCACAGCCCGAAGGCTGTGCTACCGACCCCGCGTCACAGGCGACGCCCGACGGATCGGGGCGCATGCCATACCGTCGCGCCAGGGCGGGAAACCCGCACTCAAGACTGGGAAATGAAAACTGATGACTGAACGCTGACTGCTTCTTTTTTACGCCGCGTCGTCGAGTTCCTTGTTCAGCCGCTCGGTCTCGTAATGCGCCACCAAGCCATCGACCAGCGCCGCCAGCTTGCCATCCATCACGCTGTCGAGCTGATGAAGCGTGAGTCCGATGCGGTGATCGGTCACGCGGTTCTGCGGGAAGTTGTAGGTGCGGATTTTTTCCGAGCGGTCGCCGGTTTTGATCTGGTCGCGGCGCTCGGCGGCGATCTGCTCGTGCTGCTTCTGCTGCTCCATCTCGTAGAGGCGGGCGCGCAGCACCCGCATCGCGCGCGCGCGGTTCTTGATCTGCGATTTTTCGTCCTGGCAACTCACGACGAGCCCGCTCGGCAGGTGGGTGATGCGCACCGCCGAATAGGTCGTATTCACGGACTGGCCGCCGGGCCCGGAAGAGCAGAACGTATCGACGCGAATGTCCTTCGCCTCGATCTTCACGTCGATTTCATCGGCTTCGGGCAGCACGGCAACGGTCGCCGCGGACGTATGGATGCGCCCTTGTTGCTCCGTCTCCGGAACGCGCTGCACCCGGTGCACGCCGCTTTCGTACTTCAATTTCGAATAGACCTTGTCGCCCTGAATCGAAGCCTCGATTTCCTTGAGACCCCCGAGGTCCGAAGACGAACTGTTGAGCACTTCGACCCGCCAGCCCTGCGATTCCGCGTAGCGCGAGTACATTCGGAACAGCTCTCCGGCGAACAGCGCCGCTTCCTCGCCGCCGGTTCCCGCACGGATTTCCAGGATGACGTTCTTCTCGTCGTTCGGATCGCGCGGGATGAGCAACAGCTTCAACCCCTTTTCGAGCGCCGCCTTCCGCTCCTCCAACTCCCGCACTTCGTCATGGGCCATCTGCTTGAGTTCGGCGTCCTCGGCTTCGGCCACCATCTGCTTGGCTTCGCTCAGATGGCGCTCGATCTTCTTCCATTCGCGATACTGGCCGACGATCTGGTTCAACTCGGCGTGTGTTTTCGCGAGCTTCTGCAGACGCGCCGAATCGCTCAGCACTTCGGGCGAAGAGAGCTGCGCGGTGAGATCTTCGTATCGCGCTTCGATTTCATTCAATTTTTCGAACAGCTTGGCCATGACGCAATCCTTCCCCAACTCGATGGAGGGCAAACAAGAAATAAGGTACGAACGGGCTCAGCGGCCAAAACTGGCCGCTCTGGGTGGAGGGCTAATAAAAGTGCACGTACATGCTAACTTATACAATACAAGGGGATTGCTGCCCTGTCAATTCGCCTCGGCAGGCCCTGGTGCCGATTCCGGCAACACTCCCAAGCCGGGCTTTTCAGGACGTCTCGGTGAACCTTGGGAGCTGGGAAAAGCGCGCGGACAAGAGTGTCCGCGCCACGTCAAATCGGACGTTCGATATCGGGAAAGCTCTGCCAGACCTTGATCCCGCAGAAATGCGACCCTTCCGTGCAAATCGGCGTGGTCACCCCCGCCCGAATATAACAAGGCGGCCCCAGGTACCGCGCCAGCACCGGATGCAGAGCCCGTGCCTGCTCAACTTCCTGAATCGACGCCAGATAAATCTCCTCCTGCGCGTTGAAACAGGTCCGCATCGTCCACTTGTGCAGCAGATGGAGCAGCGATCCCGTCTCCACCAACCGAATCGATTTCGCGTTCGGCAGCACGTACAGCGCGAATTCGACCGGCACGCCGCGGTCTACCAGCTCATTCTTCGCCGCCCACGCCTCTTCCATCGCCTGCTGGTAGCGCTCGAGCGCCCGCGGATTTTCGGCAATCAGGCGCGGCGTCTCGAAATCCGGCGTCCGCGTATCGGTCAGCGTCAGGAGCGGCCGCGACCCGGGTACCATCCGGTGCCGCTGGTCCTGGCTGTCGGCGGTATGGCTGATTTTCTTGGCAAAGGTGAAATGCGCGTGCTCGAGCGCGCGCATCATCGGTGAATGCACGCCCACATTCAGCGTCTCGAGCCGGTAGGGATTCCGCGCGGGATTGAGCAGCCGGTCGATGGCCTCGTTGTCCGTGCACGTGCAAGCCGGCAAACCCACCGTCGCGCGATACGCCGCCGCCACCGTTTCCATCGCCTGCGGCGAATGGTCGATCAGCTTCGAGACGCGCCCGCCAAGGCGCGTGTCGAATTCGCGCGTAAAAAGTTCCGCATCGGCGCCCGAAGCCGGCGCATGCTTCCATTCCGGCAGCTCTTCGAGCGGCTCGGTGGGAAATCGGTCGAAAAATTGAGGATCGATTTCTCGCACCCGTTCCACCATCTCGCCGACTACCGCGCGCCCTTCGGCCGACGTATCGGAAGCGAGGGCCATGCGCCACAGCCGGTGCAGCACGATGCCCGAGAGCGTGTGCACCATCGTCGTGAACGCCGCAACCGGCAGCACATACCGCGCCACTTCGATGGCGCGCTTCTCCGCCTGCCGCTCCACTTTTTGCGCCCGCTTCGGATGCGACATCTCGCCCACATGCCAGATATCGCCCAGGATCCGCCGCGCGTCGGGTTTCAGCAGTTCGGTGAGCGCCCGATAGTGCTCCCAGGCCCGCGCAATCGCGCGCTCGTAGATGGCGTGCTCGCCCGGACCAAAATACTCGCCGGGCTCAGGGACGTAGGCCTGTGCGCGATCCAGCCGCACGTACCGCTGGCTCTGCTGCTCCGAGTTATAGAAAGGATGAGCGTGCAGGAACGACCAGACGAATTGCCGGCTCACATTCTCGAGCCCGAATTCGAAATGCGCGTGCTGGTAGACGGTGTGATGCCCGCCGTAAAACGTCCCTGCGCCGATCGTCAGCCGCTGCTTGTCGTTGATCTCCTCGGGCTGAATCAGCCTGGGGGCGTAGCAGGTGCGCGCCGCGGCAATCGCCGAATCGTAGGGATGCTGGAACCAGTTGCGCAGAGTTACGCGTGGCCGCGCCGTCTCGACCAGTGATTCCGCGCGAAAGGAGGGTTCGGTGGCCATCTGCAGGCGATTCTACACGGAGGAAAGTTGCCGTCAACTACGGCCGCGGCCCGGAAGTTCGGCCCAGCGTAAGCGCCCGGCTCACCGAACCCACCCTTCGGACAAAAAGCGCCCGAAGAGTGGGGCACCCGAACTACCCGCGGGATTTGTGGTGTTGAGATAGAGCGACATTCGTAGGCACACCGCCCGTTTACGAAAGGGCAGGGCCTGAAACGCGCTCGGGGTGAGACTGAACGGGTTGCTAATTCTTCTTGGCGCCGGCCGCGTTCTTCGCTTCGGCGGCTTTCTGGTACTTGCGCTGGAAACGTTCCACGCGTCCCGCCGTATCCACCAGCTTCTGCTTCCCGGTGAAAAACGGATGGCAGTTAGAGCAGATCTCGACGCGCAGCATCGAATCCTTATATGTCGAATGCGTCTTGAACGTGTTCCCGCAGGCGCAGTGCACGGTCACTTCGTGGTAATCGGGATGGATCCCTTCTTTCATGGAAACTCGCTCCTTCAAGTAACGCCGGCGAGAGATTGGCTCGAGCCAGGCAGGCAATTATGATACCCGCCCCCAGCCCCATCTGCCAAGCCGCCCGGCCGCCGCCTTCGGTTCGCGCCCCGCACAGGTCTCCTCTACAATGAGCACGAAACCATGCCAAATCCGCAATTTCCCGTCGCCCGCAAATATCGCGCCGTGCTCCGCGCCGCCCGCATGCTCACCGAAACCACCCGCCATCTCGAATGGGAGGTTGTCGGGGGCGGTCCCTTCGATTTCATTGCCGGCCAGTTCGTTTCGATGACGCTCCAACGCGATGGCGACGAACACACCCGCGCTTATTCCATCTCCTCCGCCCCGCGCCCCGACGCCCGTTTCGACCTCTGCCTGAACCGCGTTCCTGGCGGCCTGTTCTCCAACTTCCTTTGCGACGTCGAGCCCGGCACCGAGATCGATTTCACCGGCCCGCACGGTTTCTTCGTAGTCCGCCGACCCCTTGAGCGAGCCTTGGTCTTCATCGCCACCGGCACAGGCATAGCGCCGATGCGCGGCATGCTGGCCGAGCTCTTCACTCCCGGAGCCGACCTCGACCGCGAAGTCTGGCTTCTTTTCGGCGTCCGCCATCCCGAAACGATCCTCTACCGCGAGGAATTCGACCAACTCGCCGCCCAGCACCGCCATTTCCACTTCGTTCCCACCCTCAGCCGCGCTCCAGCCGATTGGCCGGGCGAGCGCGGCCACGTGCAGCCGCTCCTCCGAAGGCTATTCGCCGGCCGGAGCGACCTCGATGCCTACATCTGCGGACTGAAAGAAATGGTCGACGACGTCCGTCGCATCTTGAAAGAAGACTTCGGCCTCGACCGCCGCCAGATCCATTACGAAAAATACGACTGAACCCTGCTGCCGACGCCCGTGTGTCGTATTCGCACAGTAGCACGTAAGTTTTAGTACCTAAACAGGTGACACTTTCCCGCATGGGCCAAACGTATCTATCCGTTTATTTTTCAATAGATTGCTTTCCATTTCCGGACCGCGCCCGGCCTTCCCGAAAATTAATGCCGCGAAAACATTGCCGAATTCAAAATGGTACTTTTAGTGGTATTGACAAAACATAAAACACGGTTCATCGTGACACATCGCAAGGAGGTTTCCCAGTACGACGCGTAGAACGGTCCCCACCCTGGCGTACTCTCAAAACTCATGCCGCCAGCGGCGAAGGATTGAAAGGCGATGGAGAATACCGACATTCTCGAGTTTCTGATCCTTCAGGGTCGCGACCTCTGCCCTGCCTTCGAAGCAGCCCCAGGTCCGGCGCCGCGCCGCCGTGCGGCTCCGCCCCAACTAGAAGGCGTTGCTCAACAAGATGCGGCCCTTTCATCTCCATGGCGGTCCCAGCGCCCGCGCGCAGGCCGCCGCACCCCAGGGACCGGATGGACGCGCGCATGAATTTTCCGTGGACGAATTCCGTGGAGGCATTGCGAGCCATGACGACCGAGCGAAGACATTACCGCCGCTACGATCTCTCTCTTCCCCTCACCGTGCGGCGAGCCGATACCGGCCAGGCGGCCGAAGGCCACACGCGCGATATCTCATCGCGCGGCATCTACTTCCTGATTCCCGCCGACCTGCCTTCCGGCTGCCGAATCGACCTGACCGTGTCGTTGGCGCGAGCCGGAGTGGGCGAGGCGGGCTCGTTCGTTGCGGCGCGTGGCCGCGTGGTGAGAGTCGAGCCGCGATCGAGGAATGGTGACGAGCCCAACATAGGCGTGGCAGCGGTCATCGAGAGCTACGACATCATCCGCAGCGCCCAGATTGCGACCTGATTGGAAGGAAAATCCCCCCGGAGCCGTCCCGCTCCGGGCAATTCGAGCCGGCGCCGCCGGCCCGGATTTAGCGTCAACCGCCCTTGCCGGTGATTGCCAGCAACAGCAGCACGATTCCACCGACACTGAATGCGATAGCCGTGCTCATGTGTCCCCGCAGCCGATACTCCTCCACGGCCATCACGAAAACCCAGGCGGCCATCCCACCATACAGAATCCGGCGAACGAGCGTCGCTGACATATTGGCCTATTATAAGCCTTCCCGCGCCCGCTGAGGCCATCCTTCCCCGCCGCTGTTATAATCGGACACCTCCAAGCGAAACGCGTCATGCCCGGCTACTACATGGAAAATTTCGGCTGTCGCGCCACGCAGGCCGACGCGGCAGCGATCGAGCGCCGCCTGGCCGAGCGAGGCTTCCGCCCCTCCGACGCCGCCGACGCCGACCTGGTCGTCGTGAACACCTGCACCGTGACAGCCTCGGCCGATAGCCGCGCCCGCCAAGCGATTCGCGCCTTCCATCGCCGCAATCCGGGCGCCCGCATCCTCGTTACCGGTTGCTACGCCCAGCGCGCACCCGAGGAGCTGGCCGAACTCGACGGAGTCCGCTGGGTCATCGGCAACGCGCATCAGCACGAAATCGCCAAAATTGCCGCCGAGCCGGCCGGCACGGCCCACGGCGGCGCCTTTGTCTCGATCGATCAATTGCGTGGCGTGCCGCAGGCCGCCGGGTTCGCCGCCGATGACGCCTTCTCACTCGCGCGCGGCCCGGCCAAAATTCTCACCGGCAATCTCTTCGAGCAGCGCGATGTTCTTGTCGGGCCGATCGAGCAGGGCGGCGCGCACACACGCCCTACGCTGAAGATTCAGGACGGTTGCAATCATCGCTGTGCCTATTGCGTGATTCCGCACGTTCGTGGACGCAGCCGCAGTCTTGCCCCTGAACGCGTAGTCGAGGAAATCACGCGCCTGGCGTGCGCCGGCGCGCGCGAAGTGGTTCTCAGCGGGATCAACCTTGGCGGCTACGGCCGCGATTTCGCCCTGCGCACTTCGTTGGCCGATCTGCTCGATCGCGTAATCGACGAGACGCCGGTTGAGCGCCTGCGGCTCAGCTCACTCGAGCCGATGCACCTCACCGCCGATCTCATCGACCGTATCGCATCCAGCAACCGCATCGCCCCGCACTTCCACATTCCGCTGCAATCGGGCTCCGACCGCATCCTCGCAGCGATGCATCGTTGGTATCGCGCCGAACATTACGCCCGCCGCATCGAGTTGATCGCCGAGCGCATGCCCGACGCCGCGGTGGGCGCCGACGTCATCGCCGGCTTCCCCGGCGAAACCGAAGCCGATCATCGCGCGACGGTCGAGCTGGTGCGGCGGTTGGCGTTCTCATACCTGCACGTTTTCTCGTTTTCGCCGCGTCCCGGCACGGAAGCCGCGCGGCTTCCTGGCGCCGTGCGTCCTGACGAAATTCGCGAGCGCTCACGCGAACTCCGCGCCTTGGCCGCCGAAAAGGCCGCCCGATTCCGTGCCAGCCAATCCGGCCGCGTAACGCGTGCCCTGACCCTCCAAACCATCCGCGACGGCGCCACCGACGCGCTGACTGGCAATTATTTGACCGTGAGCATTCCCGGCGTTTGGCGCGCCAATGAGTGGCACACCGTGCGCCTGCGCGAGCTTGCGGCCGGCAACCTCGAAGCCGAACGCGTTTCCTGCGTTTAGCGTGGCGCGGACATTCTTGTCCGCGCGCTTTTTTCTGGCTCTATCGGCGCGGGTGAATTAGGGGACGGGAAGGCGGGCGACCCAACGGGTCGCCCCTACGGTAGAACGGCGCGCGTGCCTGTGGCGGACGGGGGAGCCACTTTTCAAGACAGGCGCACAGGCAGGAGTGCCTGTGCCACTCACTTGCCGCACATCTCGTACAGCTTGTTCACGGTATTCCAATTTCGAGTGGTAGCTCGAAGCCCAAGCACCTTTTCCAAGACGTTATTCGTTAGCTTGCTTTGGCCGTAGCCATTCGGGCAGTGCAGATAAATCTCGCTGCCCAGACAACTGAACCTATCCGCCCCACTCTTCAGCCCGTCAAGCCCTGCCAGCGCTTTTCGATCCGGTTCATGCTGCAAGAACGTCACGTGCAGCCTGGTTAGATCGATCCCGCGTTCCTTCGAGAACGGATTCGCGGCTATCACACGGCCCATCTCGGGCGCAGTCCTCACGATCACAGAAACCGGCAGGCGCGCTTCTCCCACCAGGCTCTTCTCCAGCGCCGCGACCCACTTCACCGCCGTTCCCTGCGCTTCGAACACCACGTTTCCGCTCTGGACGTACGTGCGCGTATTCTTCAAGCCCAGCTCCGCGCAGACCTCGCGCAGGCGCTCCATCTTGAGCGTGTTTCCGCCGACGTTCACGCCGCGCAGCAGAGCGATAAAAGCACCCATGTCGCCCTCACTCGGAATTTGAGCGGAATTCACCCTGCAAAGTCAGAGCCCTGACAGGATCGATCAAGAAGGTGCGCTGGAGATTTAAAATACCTGGGCAGTCGGCATGCCATCCGCAATCAATCGGCGGGATGGGAGCTGCGGAAAGGTTTGGCGTGGTCCGTCAGCTGCGCGGCTGGTAGAGCCAACGCTCAAACTCGTACGACCACTGCCTAAGCCGCCGCCGCCATTTTGCGATCGTTTCCAAGTGCCAGAGGACGGCTCCGCCGACAAAGATCACCACCGAAATGAACGTTCCCCAAAAATGCGTTCCTGCCCAGTTTTCTGCATCGGTAAGCAGGCTCCCGATGTCGGCTGGGATTCGTGTAGAAAGCGAAGCTGCATAGCTTGCCAAGATAAAGATGAAGAGGGCTCCCAGGACCCACACGATTCTCGAAATGTCCCGTGGATCGGTGCCCAGGTCGAGATAGATCCGCATGGGTGTGTCCGCGCTAATCCCGTCTCGCATCCACTGGTAAATCGACAGCTTCTTGTCGCCCCACAGGCTGGTCCTCTCTCTCAGATAGCGCTCCCAGGGCCGCCCCTCCAGTATGCGGGTGTACTGTAAGCAGGGGCTGGTAGCTAGCACGTGAAAGGAGGAAGGGGCCACGACAAAGAAATTCAAGGTTCCGATCGGGAGAATCCAGCTTTTTAGCTCCGGACCGTCTTTGACATTCCACGCCTCCCGGACGTCGCAGAGCTTGACGTCCATCAAGGCCCCATACGCGCCAAAGAAGAAGCGCTTCCAGCGCCAAATTCGACTGACATTGGAGAGTCGGAAACGTACCCGGACGTAAAGCTCCTTGTTCGGAGGGACGGGTTCGCCCGTCGT
>JAGWOX010000169.1 GCA_028877145.1 Acidobacteriota bacterium
CGATGATCGCGCCACCCGCTTCGCTGCCCGAGCCGACGACCATGTTGACCACGCCGGGAGGAAGGCCGGCTTCGGCGAAAAGCTCGAGGATGGCGGCGGCGGTGAGGGAGGTGTAGGTGGAAGGCTTGAGGACAACCGTGTTGCCGGCGACGATGGCCGGAGCGATTTTCCAGACGGGAATCGAGACGGGGAAATTCCACGGCGTGATCGCGGCCACGACGCCCAACGGCTGCTTGATCGTATAGACGAAATTCTTCGGCAGGTCGCTTGGGAGCGTGTCGCCGCCGAGTCGCGTGCCCTCGCCGGACATGAATTCGAGGACGCGGACGGACTTGATCACCTCTCCGAGCGCGTCCTTGAACGTCTTGCCCTCTTCGCGCGTGAGGAGGCGCGCCAATTTGTCCTTCTGCTGCTCCATGACGTGGGCGGCACGGGCCAAGATACGACCGCGGGCGGGAGCGGGCACCTCACGCCATGCGGGGAACGCGGCGCGGGCGGCGGCAACGGCGTCGCGAGCCTCTTCGGCGGAGGAAAGCGGGACGACGGCTACCACTTCGTCGCGATTGGCGGGGTTGCGGCGCTCGACCGAGCGCGGCGAACGCGAAGGGACCCATTCGCCGTTGATGAAATTCCGGCAGGTTTGTCCCGGGGCGGTGGCGGTTGCCATTCCTTTCACCTCCAAGTCTGCCTTGCAAAACTCCGAGGCCGGCTTCAGGGGCTGAAGCCCCTAAAGAGGCCGTTTGGCAACTGGCGGCGGCTAAAGCCGCCTTACCTAGCGTCGCTTACGGCACGGCTGATGCCGTGCCCTTACGAAAATCCGAGTTGCCACACAGTCTTTGAAGCCATCCGGCTCATTGTCAGGGCTGAAGCCATGACCCCCGGACCCCTGGCGTTCTGCATCAAGGCCTGCTCTGAGTCTTAAAACGGCCTCTTTCCCGTACGTTTCGCAAAGTTGGTGACCCATTGCCGATGGTGTAGCGCCGCCCTTTAGGGCGGTATCATGCCGGTTAAGTAGGAAAGATGGCGGGCTGAAGCCCGCCGCTACACAAGCGGCGAATGACGTGCCACGGTCCTAACTACGCCTTCACCTCGGTGAACGATTTGTCGAGCAGGCGGAGGGCTTCGTCGACATCCGCCTTGGAAATGTTGAGCGGGGGCGAGAGGCGGACGCAGTTGCCGTAGAGGCCGCCTTTGCCGATCAGCAGGCCGTTTTCGCGCGCGCGTTCAAGCAGGCGGTTGGTCTCCTGCGGCGCGGGCTCTTTTGTTTTGCGGTCGCGGACGAGTTCGAGGCCGAGCATGAGGCCCATGCCGCGAACGTCGCCGATGAGTGCGTGCTTCTTTTGCAGCTCATCGAGGCCGGCGCGGAAATGGGCGCCGGAGGAGGCGCAATTTTCGAGCAGGTTTTCCTCTTCGATGACGTCGATCGTGGCGCGTGCGGCGGCGCAGCTGACGGGATTCCCGCCGAAGGTGGAAATCGTGAGGCCCTGGAATTTATCGGCGAGCTCGGCGGTGGCGATGGTGGCGCCCATCGGCGCTCCGTTGGCGATGCCCTTGGCACAGGTGATGATGTCGGGCACGACTTCCCACTGCTCGATGCCGAACCATTTCTTTCCGGTGCGGCCGAATCCGGTTTGCACTTCGTCGGAAATGAAGACGCCGCCGTACTCCTTCACCGCGCGGAAAACGATCTTGAAATATTCGGGCGGCGGGGTGATGAAGCCGCCGACGCCCTGGATAGGCTCGGCGATGAAGGCGGCCGGCGCGCCGTTCGTGGCGGTTTCGATGAGGTTGCGGACGTCGTTGGCGCAGGCGACGTTGCAATCGGGATAGCGGAGGCCGAGCGGGCAGCGGTAGCAGTAGGGATTGATGGCGTGCTCGACGCCGACGCTTATGACGCCGCCGCGGCGCCAGGCGGCCTGGGCTGTCAGCGACTTGGCGAGATGCGAACCGCCGGAATAGGCGTGGCGCAGCGTGACGACGTCGTAGCGGCCGGTGGCCATGCGCGCGAGCATGATCGCGGCCTCGTTGGCCTCGGTGCCGGAACTGGTGAAGAAGGTTTTCGAGAGCTTGCCCGGAGTGATCTGGGCGAGCTTTTCCGCCAGGCCGACGATCTCCTCGTTCGGATAGAGCGTCGAGAGGTGCTGCAAGCGGCCCACCTGTTCCTGCACGCGCGAGGTGACCTTGGGATTGCAATGGCCGACGGAGATCGTGAGGATGCCGCCGAAGAAATCGAGATAGCGGTGACCTTCGACGTCCCAGACGTATTGCATCGAGGCGCGGTCGGCGACGAGCGGATGCTCGTAGAAATTCGTGACGGCAGGCCAGAGAAATTCACGATGCTTGCGAACGGCCTCGGCGCTGCGGCTGGTTTTCTCTTGAGCGGGTGTGGTCATGAATCCTCTCTCTCAGGATGTATTGCGCAACGGGCTGCCGCCAAGTGCCGCGACGTTCAGTCGGCGGCTTCGGCGGCGGCGCCGGGGGCGCGGGTTTCGGTGATGGGCCGGTAACTTTCCGGCCGGCGATCGCGATAGAACTGCCAGACAGTGCGCACCTCGCGGATTTCGTCGAGGTTCAGGTCGGCGCTGAGCATTTCGTCCTTGTCGCGCGAAGCCTGGGCGACGATTTTGCCACGAGGATTGCAGAAATAGCTCTTACCGTAGAATTCGCCGATATTCCAGGGGGCTTCGGTGCCGACGCGATTGATTGCGGCGACGAAATAGGCGTTGGCGACGGCGTGCGCGGGCTGCTCGAGTTCCCAGAGGTATTCGCTGAGGCCGGCGACGGTGGCCGAGGGGTTAAAGACGATCTCGGCGCCGTTCAGGCCGAGGATGCGCGCGCCCTCGGGGAAATGGCGGTCGTAGCAGATGTAGACGCCGACGCGGGCGTAGCGAGTCGGGAAAACCGGATAGCCCGTGTTGCCGGGGGTGAAATAGAACTTTTCCCAGAAACCGGGATGGCAGTGGGGAATGTGGTGTTTGCGGTAGCGGCCCAGGTAGCTGCCGTCGGCGTCGAAAACGGCGGCGGTGTTGTAAAAGACGCCGGGCATTTCGACTTCGTAGACGGGGACGACCATCACCATCTTGTGGCGCTTGGCGAGCTTCCGCATGCGCTCGCACGTGGGGCCGTTCGGGACAGGCTCGGTGAGGTCGTACCAGCGGGTCTGCTGCTCGGCGGGGAAATAGGGGCCGTAGAAAAGCTCTTCGAGGCCGAGAACCTGGACGCCGCGTTTCGCGGCCTGAGCGATGAGACGCTCGTGCTTGCGGATCATCCTCTCCCTGATTTCCGAGAGGGAAAACTTGTCCGGGGACCATTCGCAGCGTGCCTGGATCAGGCCGCATCGCACCACCCGTGCCATGGCGCTCCTCCAAGCTGAAAGACTTACGGGCTATTCTACTCCCGCCAGGGGAACGGCAAAGCTTCCGTTTTGCGATTTGGTCGTGGGGGAATAACGCAGGTACCACAGGCGTCCCTGCGTGACCGTTGCCCTTCAAAGGCATCCCGGCAAGGAAGCGTGGCCGACGGGCCGAAAAAGAGAGCATATCCGGTTATAATCCTGCGGAGCGATGCGACAATTCTGGACCCATCTTCGCCGCGCGATATTTCGCGTTGTTCCGGCCGCGCTCACGCAGGCCCAGGCGATCGCGTTTGTCATGTTCCTTTCGTTTTTCCCGGTGATGCTGCTCTCGCTGGGGCTGTTGAGCCTCTCCGGCTGGAGCACTGATCCGGCCCGCGAGCTGCCGGCCAGTTTCCAACTGGTCTTGCCTGCGGGCAGTTTCCGGTTAATCAGTGAATTTCTGGAAAAATTGCAAGGGACACCATGGAAGCTGATTTCGCTCGGCCTGCTGGGCACCTTTCTGTTCGTGACGCAGGCGATGGCGAATTACGTGGACGGATTCGCGATCGTCTGGCAGGACAAGGAAAAGCCGAGCTACTGGGGACGCTACGGGCGGGCGTTCAAGATGGTATGCCTGACCATTGTGCCTTGGCTCCTGACCGGCATTCTGACGGTTTTCGGCCGCGAGATGCGGGCCTTCCTGGCGTACTTTTTCGGCGGCGGGCTGCTGATGAGGATGATCTGGGCGGTGGTCTACGACGGCGCGGCGCTGGCGACGGCGTTCCTGGCACTGATCGTGATGTACCACGTGGCGCGGCCTCACCGGCGCTGGCGCGACCAGATGCCAGGGGCGCTGCTCGCGACGATTTGCTGGTGGCTGCTTACGGCGGGGTTCAGTCTTTACGTGCGCAACATGCATTACAACCTGATTTACGGCAGCATGGCAGCGGTTATCGGCTTGATGATCTGGATGTACTTCGTGGCGGTGGTGGTGATGGTGGGCGCGGCGTACAACGCCTCGGCAGCGACGGCCGAAGGCTCGGCCAATGGCGCGAGCGGGCAGGGACCGGCGGCGCGGCAGGCGATGGCGGCAACCCCTCGGTGAAACAAGGGCCGCGAGCCAGGATCGGCGAGATTCCAACATTTTGCTCCCCCAGGCCAACTGTCGCTTGTCTCTCTTTTTCCTCGTCTTCAGGCAGTGGAAAAACCGCAGCTGCGGGGCTCGCCCTGCGGTCTTGCATCGGCGTAGGATGGAAGAATGAGTGTGATCCGGGTGCAGTGTTATGCGGGCCACCGCGCCGACCAGCGGCCGACGCGCTTCACGATTCGGGACAGAGAGTTTGAAGTCGTTTCCGTCGAAGACCAGTGGTACGAGCCGGAGGCGATTTACTTTCGCGTGCGGGCCGACGACGGCAATCTCTACATCCTGCGCCATGACGAAGTTCAGGATGTGTGGACGCTTGATGCGTTTCGAGCCGTCGCGGAATAGGTAGACGTGAATGGGCAAGTTCTTTGAAAACGTGCCTGCCAGGCGCAGCTACGGCGCCTGGGGAACCCGAAATCTTCTCGATAAAATGATGACGGGGTAGCTGTTCTCTCTGGCGTGCGATGCATTTGTGAGCGCCGGTGCGGGCAGGGAGCGGGGGAGCGTTCTTCCTGAATGCTTGCGGCCTGAATTCATCCTGCACCAGAGGCGGACGATGCAACGGCTTCGATCAATCGAGCGGCTTTGGCTTCCGTCGGGTTTTCCCGGCGTCGAGATGTGCCATCTTCACGGGGGCGAGCAGGGCGGCGGTTCCGTGCTGATGCGTTTCGCGGCGGGAGCGAGTTTTCCGGCGCACGAGCATCCGGGAGGGGAGGAAATGCTCGTGCTCGAAGGGTGCGTTCGGCTGGGGGACGCGGTGCTGGAGCAGGGGGATTATCAGTGGACGGGGCCGGGGGAGATTCATGACGTGCGGTCGGATGCGGGGGCGCTGGTGATGATTCGGTCGGGGGCGGGGATACGAGTGATTGAGTGAGCATCTCCTTTGACAGGACAAGCTGCCGCCCTGAAGGGCGGCGCTACATAGGCTCCTGGCGGAAATTGCTCCTGGCCGCGTAAAAACGAGTTAGTGGCGGCGGTTGGCGAAAAGGCCTTCGGCGACTAGCGAACGGAGGACGAAGAGCGTGTTGGCGGGGCGCTCGACCAGGCGGCGCATGAAATAGGGGAACCATTCGGTGCCGAAGGGAACGTAGATGCGCAGGGGGTGGTCGTCGGCGCGCAGTCTGTTCTGCAGGTCGCGGCGGATGCCGAAGAGCATCTGGAATTCGTAGCGGTCGGGGGCGCGCTTCAACTCGCGGATGCGGCGTTCGGCGTAGTCCACCAGTCGCGGATCGTGCGTGGCGATGGCGGGGAAGAACGGACCGTCGAGCAGGCGATCGAGCAGGCGGACGTAGTTCTGGTCGACTTCGGCTTTGTCCTGGAAGGCGACGTTGGGCGGCTCGCGATAGGCGCCTTTCACGAGGCGAATTTTCGGATGGAGCGGCTCGAGGCGCTTCAGATCGTCTTCGCTGCGGCGCAGGTAGCACTGGATGGCGAGGCCGATGTTATCGAACTTGCGGCGGACGGCTTCGAAGACGTCAATCGTGAGCGACGTGTAATCGGAGCTTTCCATATCGATTTCGACGCTGAGCCCGAGGTCGCGCGCCTGCGCGGCGATGCCGGAGGCGAGTTCCACGGCAAGGTCTCGGCCGAGATCGAGTCCGAGATGGGTGAGCTTGATGGCGATGTTGCCGTCGATCGCGCGAGCGCGAATCTGGCGAAGCATCTCGACGTAGGATCCGGCCGCTTCGCGGGCTTGCGCCTCGTTCGCGACGTTTTCGCCGAGATGGTTCAGGCAGATGCGCCGCCCACCGGCGGCCAGGCGCTGGCTGGCGGCAAGCGCTTCCTCTATGGTTTCTCCGGCGACGAATCGATGCGCGAATCCCGAACGCATTCCGGTGCGCGAGAGGGTGCGGCTGACCGCCGGCTTGGAGAGGACCCGGTAAACGAGATCTTGAAGACTCATTTGGATGTTTGGAAACCCCCGGGACGATTGGCTCCTTGCCGAATGGAAATCGTCGCGGAAGAGTCCGCGCCCTTTATACGGCAGGAGAGCGGAGCGGTCAATGCGGGCTTCTTCATGGGGAACGGGTCGGGTAACGCCATGAGAATCCGGGCGCGAGCGGAAAATACGTCCCAGCGGCCAAAGCCGCTCCGGCTTTGCGTGGTTTGCGGCACGGCTGAGGCCGTGCCCTTACGAAATGCTGAGTTGCCACGCAAGGGCTGACAACCATCCATCTGCCGGCCGTTTGTTATCGCTGAATTCGCGCCACGTACGAGACATAGGGCGCCCATGCAGGCGCATACATGCAGAAAAGGCAGCAACCGCAAGGGCGGAACGGGGTTATATAGGACAAGGGCCGGGCGGGCGACGGCGGTCCATGGGAGCTGGTGATGGCGGTCAGGCGGAAGACGAGGGCGAGGCGAACCGTGACGGCATGGGCGCCGGTGAGCGGGCTTGTGCTGGCGCTGCTTGCGCTGTGGTTCGCGCTTTTCGGGCCGGTTCCCGGTTTTGCGGACGGGGGCCTTTCCGGCACGACGGCGACGGAAGAAAATACGGCAGCCGTGAAAACGTATCCACTGCCGAAGTCGTTCAAGGGCAAGCTGCCCATCACGGAACTTACCGCAGATGAAGCCGAGCTTCATGCGCTGAACCGGCTGGCGTTTGGGCCGCGGCCGGGCGACCTGGAGCGGATCAAGCGGATGGGGCTCGAGAAATGGATCGACGAGCAGCTCGATCCGGCATCGATCAACGATGCGGCGGTCGAGCAGCGCCTGGCAAATTTCCCGACGCTGCACATGAAGACGACGCAACTGCTCGAGCGATTCCAGCCGCTGCAGTTGGTGGCGAAACGCGACGGCATTCCGCTCGACCAGTTGCAGGAACAGCGGAAGGAGCAGGTGCAGGAGCAGATCGCGGCACTGCGGCGCTCGGGCGAGTTCAATCCGGCCGCGGCACAGATGATCCGCGTGGACGGCACCCCGCAGCAGATTCTGGCCGAGTTGTCGATGGCGAAGCTGATCCGGGCTGTTTACAGCCCGCGCCAACTGGACGAGCGGATGGCGGATTTCTGGTTCAACCATTTCAACGTTTACGCGCGCAAGGGAGCGGACCTGTGGTTCCTGCCGGCGTACGAGCGCGACACGATCCGTCCAAACGCCATGGGCAAATTCGCGGATCTGATGCTGGCGACGGCGAAGAGCCCGGCGATGCTCTTCTATCTGGACAACTGGCTGAGCGTCGATCCGGCGGCGTTCCAGCATTACCAGAAGGAAATAACGGCGCGGCGGCGGCAGGCCATGGGAATCGGCGCCTGCGGGATGCTGGGTCCCTTTGCGAGCCCGATCCAGATCATGCGCTGCCAGGCGCGGATGGAACGGAGGGCCGAGCAGCAGCGGCAACGCCAGGGGCGCGCCCGCGCACCGAAAAAGAAAGCGCAGGACCGGGGACTGAACGAGAATTACGGCCGCGAGATGATGGAGCTACACACGATCGGGGTCCACTACACGCAGGCCGACGTCACGGCGATGGCCCAGATCTTCACCGGCTGGACGATTCGCCGGCCGCGCCTCGATCCCGAGTTCACGTTCGACGCGCGGCTGCACACACCCGGGCCGAAAGAAGTTCTAGGCTACAAGATCAACGCCGGCGGCATGAAGGACGGCGAGGAGATCATCCGGAAGCTCGCCAGCGACCCGCGCACGGCGCATTTCATTTCGTTCGAATTGGCGCGGCATTTCGTGATGGATCAGCCGCCCGAGTCGCTGGTCGACCGGATGGCGAAGGAGTTCCTGCAGTCGCACGGAGATATCCGGCAGGTGATGCGGACGATGATCTATTCGCCGGAATTCTGGTCGCGCGCGGCGTACAGGGCAAAAGTAAAAACGCCGTTTGACCTAGTGGCGAGCGGGTTGCGGGCGACCGGGGCGGATGTGGAGCAGGCGCTGCCGCTGGTGCAATGGGTCGGGCGGATGGGCCAGCCGCTTTATTTGTGCGAGCCGCCAAACGGTTATCCGGATACGGCGCAGAACTGGGTTTCGACGGGAGGGTTGCTCGACCGGATGAATTTCGCGATTGCGCTTTCGACGAACCACATGCCGGGAACGCACGTGGTTCTTGGAGAGGTGTTTTCAGCGAGCGCGGCGGGGAATGCGCAGCAAGCATTGGATGAGACGTTCGCGGCCGTTCTCGGCAACGAAGTGACGCCCCAAACGCGCGGCACGCTGGAGAAGCGCCTGGCCAATCCTCAGATTGTGGAGGCGAAGCTGGACGATCCGGTGCGGCACGTGAATGAGGGGCTGATTCTGGGGTTGGTGCTGGGGTCGCCGGAATTTCAGCGGCAGTAGGCGCGCGGTTCGGGCGCCTTGGCCGAATTCGGCGTCGATGGATCGAGGGCGCGGTGACCGCGCCCCTACGAATGTGGCGTTCAGAAGTTGCGGCGGTTCTGAATGCTGTGCCAGGACGGAGGCGAGGATGCGACGAATCACACGGCGGGTATTCCTGAAAAATTCGGGAATCGCCATGGTTGGCAT
>JAGWOX010000170.1 GCA_028877145.1 Acidobacteriota bacterium
CGTAAATGTCGTGGAATGAGTTTGGTGCCCAAGAGAGGACTCGAACCTCCACGGCCTTGCGACCACTAGACCCTGAATCTAGCGCGTCTGCCAATTCCGCCACTTGGGCCCGGAAGCAAAAATTGTGCCCGTACGAGGGCCACCTTGTCAATTCGCCGCGGCAGAATGACCCGAAAGCCGCCACGCAACGCCCGGAAGTGTGCTGGATCCGCACCCTCCCCGCCCCTCCTTTCCTTGACCGCTTTGAACCCGTTACGTAAACTAGAGAATTCGCTGCATGTTGAATTTGATCTAAGGAGCCGCCGCGTTGCCGAAACGCACGTATCAACCGCACGTCCGCCATCGCAGTAAGACGCACGGCTTCCGCGCGCGGATGAAAAGCAAAGGTGGACGCAAGGTCCTTGCACGCCGCCGCCGGAAAGGCCGGCGCCGCCTCACCGCCGTCTGATCTGCCCGGTTCGTCTCCCGCTCGGGAATCGAGCGGTCGCCGCCGGTTCCCTCGCTCTTGCCGCTTGGTACGCCGAAAGGACTTCGAAGCGGTCTATCGGAGCGGGAAGCGGAGGGCGGGCCCGCTGTTCGTTGTCTTTTGCAGGCCCAACGGACTTGGCGAGACCCGGTTCGGATCAAGCGTGGGATGGCGTCTGGGCCCGGCCGTCGAACGCAACCGGATTCGACGTCGCGTGCGGGAGATCGTTCGCCTTCACCGACAGGAAATCGCAGCAGGATGGGACATCGTCATTCAACCGCGCCGCCCGGCGGCGCGAGCGCCGTTTGCCTCACTGGAGAAGGAACTGGTGGAGCTCATTCGCTCACTCACCGGCTCGGCGAACTGACCGTCCGCGGCCTTCTCCTGGCCATTGCCGCCTATCAGGCGACGCTTGGCCCCTTTCTCGGCGGGGCATGCAAATTCCATCTTTCTTGTTCGAATTATGCGCGTGAAGCCGTCGAACGGTACGGTTGGCGCGGCGTGCGGCTGGCGCTCGGCCGGCTCGGCCGTTGCCGGCCATTCACGCATGGCGGCTGGGACCCGGTGCCAGATCTCGATGAGGAATAGGCGTTGAAGGAACTTTCCACCGAGCAGCGGCTGCTGTTGGCACTGGTGCTCTCGATCATCGTTGTGACGCTGTCCGACCTGCTGGTCTTCCGCCACAGCAAGACCGCAGTTCAGAATCAGACCACGACAGCGGTATCGACCGCCGCGAAGCCGGCTGCGACCGCGCCGCCGGCCGCCGCTACCCCAACTCCGCCTGCCATGCCTCCTGCCGCCAAGCCCGCGGCCGACACACCGGCCATGCAGGCCACGGGTACTGCCCCGCAGGTTGCCGCCACCAGCGAGCAGTCGATCGTCGTCGAAAGCCGACTCTATCGTGTGGTTCTTTCGAATCGCGGCGCCGTCGTGCGCAGCTGGCAGCTGCTCAATTACCACGACGATTCCACGCCTCCCAAGGTTCTGGACGTCGTGCATCCGCCGCAGAATCCGCAGAGTGACGAGTGGCCGCTTGCGCTGCTGATGGTGGATGCCAACCTCCAGACCCAGGCCAACAGCGCGCTCTTTGACGTGAAGCCCGGCCCCGCCACGTTCCACGCTCCCGCCACCATCGATTTCACCTGGAGCGACGGTCATCTGTCGGTCACCAAGCAGTTCAAATTCACGAACAGCTACCTAGTCGACATCAATACGTCGGTCACCTACAACGGGCAGCCGGTGGTCTACGCGTTGGCCTGGCGCGGCGGCTTCGGCGACCAGACCGTCTATCACGCCGCCGAGTTCGTCCAGGTTTTCTATTCGAACGACGGCAAGCTCGAAACGATCGCTACCAAAAAACTCGGCACAACCGACCACCCGGAGATCCCCGCTTCGATTCCCGGCCCGCTCCAATTCGCCGGCATCGAGGACCACTACTTCGCCGCCGCCTTCCTGACGGCAGGCGAGCCGGTGAGCGCCTGGAACTGGCGCACCACGCGCCAGGCGCCCGGAGAAGCGGCGGGCACAACCGAGCCTGTGGCTGAAGTCGCCGTCGGCTCGCCGGAATTGTCACCCACTCCCGTGGCGCTGAGGCTTTTCGTCGGCCCGAAATCCCTCGAGGTGCTCGGCTCGGTAAACCCGCAGCTGCGTGCCCTTGTCCACTACGGCATCATGGGCGTAATTGCCGAGCCGCTCTTCTACGTCCTTCGGTACGTCCATGACTACGTCCCCAACTGGGGCTGGGCGATCGTTCTGCTCACCGTTCTGCTCAATACCTTGCTCTTCCCGCTGAAGCTGAGCAGCTGGCGCTCGATGCAGAAGATGCAGAAGGTCATGCCGGAAATGAAGGCGATCCAGGCGCGCTACAAGAAGTACTCGATGAAGGATCCGCGCCGGCAGAAGATGAACGAAGAGATGATGGAGTTATACAAGCGCGAGGGCGTCAATCCGATGGGCAGTTGCCTGCCGATGCTCTTGCAGATGCCGATCTGGTTCGCGCTATATGAAATGCTCGAAGTTTCGATCGAGCTGCGCCACGCGCCGTGGGTCCTGTGGATTCACGATCTCTCCACGCACGATCCCTATTACATCCTGCCGATCGGGATGATCGCCGCCGGCTACGCAATGCAGAAGATGACGCCGCAGACTATGACCGATCCCGCTCAGCAGAAGATGATGAATTTCATGCCCGTAGTCATGGGCTTGCTCTTCATGCGCCTGTCGAGCGGCCTGATCCTCTACATCTTCACCAGCTATTTGATCGGCATCACGCAGCAGTGGTATCTGAACAAGACGTCCCCCTTCGCCGCCCCCGCCGCGGCTGGTAAAAAGCCAAAGAAGCAGCCTGCTTGATGAGGGAACGGGGCTTTCGCCCCTGAAGCGATGAGCTACAAATTCTCCAACGGAGAAGAACTGGACCGCGAAGGCGCCGCCGCCGAACTGCGCCATTTTCTTGACAAGATGATTGCCAACGCCGCGCTTGACCTCGCCTACACGATCGAGACCCTCGACCCAGGTCCGAATGACGCGGACCGTATCGAGTTGAGCGTGAATTTCAGCGGCCCGGACGAGGAACTCGTCCTCGAACACAATGGCGAACTGCTCCTGGCCCTCGAGTACGTGGCCGTGCGCTGGCTCCGGCTCGATCCGCACCTGTACGACCACATCCGCTTCGACGCCGCCAATTATCGAGCAGACCGCATCGAGGAATTGAAACTCTCTGCGCGGGTCGCCGCCCAGCGCGTCATCGAAACCGGCCAGGCTTTCCGCTTCAACCCCATGCCCGCCCGCGAACGCCGCATCGTCCACCTGGCCCTGTCAGACATCGCAGCCGTCCGCACCGAAAGCGAAGGCCAAGGCGAGCACCGCCAAGTAGTCATCCTCCCCGCCCAATCCCCCCGCGCAAGACGCTAATTCCAGCCTCAGCAGGTTTTGCAAGAAGTGGCACAGGCACTCCTGCCTGTGCGCATGTGCGATATTTGAGGCAAACAACCCAACGTTCTCTGCCAGCCGAGCTAGGGCAAGGATCTATCCCAAGTTCCGCAACTGAGCTGCTTTCAAAACCGCACGGGCAGGAGTGCCCGTGCCACCTCAGTGCCGCGCCACTTGTCACTCGATTTCCATCAGGTAGCCGGCTTTCCCCACGTTGAAGCAGCGTGTAGTGCCGATCTGATCCGATTTTCCCGCGCATTCGTGGATGTGGCCGCAGAAAAGATAAGACGGCTGCTTGCGTTCCACCCAATTGCGGAGGGTTGGGCTGCCGGCGTGGCGGCCTTTGGCGACTTCGTCGAGCGCGGTATTGCGCGGAGGGAAATGTACGACGAGGTAGAGGGGCGACGGCGCGTCGTCGAAGGCGGCGAGCACCTCGGCGATCTCTTCTTCGGAATATTCGCCGGGAGTATCGAACGGCGTGGGGTTGCTGTAGCCGAGGCCGGCCCAGGTCGTCTGGCCGAGGCGGCGGAGATGGCGGTGGAAATCGACCAGGCCATAGCGGGCGCAGAAATCGCGATTGTCCTGCTCGGTTTCGTGGTTGCCGGGCAGGACCCAGACCCGCTCGCCGAATGGGGCGAGGATCGAGCCGATGCGATCGAGTCCGCGGCCGAAGACGGAGAGATCGCCGGCGGCGATGTAGACGTCGGCAGGCTGGGTCAGCAGGCGCTCGAGCGCTCTTGTATCGCCGTGAATGTCGCTGAAGATGAGGATTTTCATCCAGGCCCTTCCTATCGCATTTGCCAGCCTTGTTGCAAGAGCCGGCCATCGTTGCTGAACACCACTCGATAGACGAACGGATGGCGGCCTTCGCGCTGCTCGTAGTTGAAAAAACGAATGTCCAGGAACTCGACGATGCTGCGACGGCCCATCTGCCGGTAGCGCACCACGGGAAATCTGGCGAAGCCCAGATACGTTTGCACAGCGGGCAACAGGAATGCCTTCTCGATATCGGGATTCATGGGCGAATCGCTTAAAAAAATAAAGCCCGGCGCGACGCTTCGATTCACGTTGAACCTGGAACCATAGACGCCGTCAGGTGTGAGCACAAGGCCGTTCCAATCGATCGGCGACGGGGGCATGGGAATGGCGGCGATGGCCTCGACGGCGAGCGATTGCTGGCGGGCGAAGGCCCGAACGCGGTCCATGGCGCGATAATGCTGGACGCCGCAAAGGCCGATGTAAAGGATCGAGATTACGACGCCGGCCACGCACCATTCACGGCGCGTCCACTCGAAAAATTGCCCGCCGTAGACCGGCACAAAGAAGACCACCGCCAGCAGCACCGAAGCGACCGGCACGATGCGGAAACTCACCGGCGCGCCCACGGCCCATTCGGCGCCCCACGTGAGCACGGCGAGAATGGTGAACAGAGCCCACATCGCGAGCGCTCGCCAGAACGCCCTTGCCTTGTCGCGCTGCACCCACGAAGCGACCTGCGGCACGAGCAGCAGCGCCGTGAACGTCGGATCGATGATGAACAGCCAATCCCAAGAGACGCGCACCCAGGAAACCGGCTCCCACATCCGCGTGCCGTAGGAGGTGAGCCCGTCGAGCAGGATATGGCTGCCGATGCCGATGAGCGTGGCGAAGACGAGCACCCAAAACGATGACTCGATGCCGCGTCTTCGCGCCAGCCACCAGACGAGCGCGCCGAGCGCCAGTGCGAAAAACGGCATGGCCACAAAGGAATGCGTGATGCCGCGATGATATTTCAGCAGGCTGACCGGGCTGCGCGAGATGATCTCGGCGATGACGTCGCAATCGGGAAAAACCGAGCCGAGCGTTACGGCGAAGGTGGCCGCCGGGCCCCACCGCTCGGAAAAGAACCCCTTGCCAATGAGCACGCCGGCTATTCCGTGTGTGACGGTATCCATGAAGTCAGTTGGTCGCCAAGTTTTGTATTCCGCCAGGCTGAACAATACCGCGAAAAATTTCCAAGACCCAAAAAGTCCGCGTGGCAGATCGGACTCTCATAAGGGCCGGATTCTTCACAGGATGCGGAAAAATGTCCCAGGCCTTGTGGGTCGCGGCTCCAGCCGCCCCGATCAGATGACGCGAAGCAACGGCGATCTCCGCGAAACGGCGCGGCCGATGCGGCGGACGGGCACGGCGCGCCGCTCGAGCGCTTCGACCGCCTGCTGCGCCGCGGCCTCGTCGATGGCGACGAGCAGGCCACCGGAGGTTTGCGGATCGAAAAGCAGGCGGTGGTGATCCTCAGATACCGACTCATCGAACTCGACGCAACCCTCGAGAAATTCGCAATTCGATTTCAGGCCGCCGGCGAGGTGGCCGGCGCGCGCCGCTTCAACCGCTCCAGGCAGATATTCGATGCGGGCGGATTCGAGTTCGATCGAAACGTCGCTGCCAATGGCAATTTCGCGCGCGTGGCCCAGGACGCCGAATCCGGTGACGTCCGTCACGGCATGAATGGGCGAGGGCCTTGTGGCGGGTTCGATTTCGCGCAATGCCTCGGCGCCGTCGCGATTGAGGCGCGTCATCGAGCGCACCGCCGCTTCGACCGATTCCGCGCTCGCCTGGCCGCTTTTGAGGGCGGTGGCGATTACGCCGGTGCCAATTGGCTTCGTCAGGAGCAGCGCGTCGCCCGCCCGCGCGCCGACATTTCGCCAAATACGCTGCGGATCAACCAAACCGGTGACCGCATAGCCGAATTTCAATTCCTCGTCGCGAATCGAATGGCCGCCGGCAATCGCGCAGCGGGCTTCGCTCATCTTTTCGATCCCGCCACGCAGAATCTCCTCCATCAGCTCAGGCGCGCCGGCGGCGGGAAAACCAATGATCGTGAGTGCAACGAGCGGTCGGCCGCCCATGGCGTATACATCGCTCAGCGAATTCGCGGCGGCGATCTGGCCGAACTCGCGCGGGTCGTCGACAATCGGCGTGAAAAAATCCACCGTTTCCACCAGGGCCATCTCGCCGGTGAGTTGATACACCCCGGCGTCATCGCTCGTGTCGTACCCAACGAGCAGATTGGGATCATCCGGGCGCGGCAGTCGCCGCAAAACCAAGTCCAGCAGACTGGGACTCAGCTTCGCCGCTCAACCGGCCGCTTTGGCCATCGAGGTCAACCGCACCTTCTCCGCCAAAGTCTTTCCCTCCATGCCGTTGCCGTCCACGCAGCAGCGGCTCATCTCACGCCGCAGCCCGGCCCATCGTGCGACCGTGCCTCGTGTACGTGAAAGAAAGCATTATACCTTGTCAGCCGGTGGCGAATTGGCCCCGTGGCGCGCCGCGGGCTGGCTGGCCCGAAGAGCAATAGGATAAAATTTCTGAAGTGGAAGCCCGCCCCTTATTTCCGCGAGTGCTGGCCGGTGCCGCTATCGCTGCGATGCTCGCTATCGTGATTTTCCTGCCGGAACTGGTGGGTTTGGGCTGGCATGCGATCCATGGAAAAACGGCCAACTATGACGGCTGGCGCATCCCCGTGCCCAGCGGCTGGTTCGCCATGCGGCATGGGGAAAGCCTCACGCTCGAGCGCATGCTCCACATCCCGCTGCGCGAGATGACCCCGACGGTCGTATTCCTGCCCATGCACACAGAAAAAGATGCGCCGTTCAACGCGAATGTCTGGACGGAAGTACAGGTCGCCATCCAAAGCCGGCGTGGGTATCAACTGGCGAACACGAAGCAAATCACGATGATCGGCGTACCCGGCTATTGCTGGGAATTCGTGAAGCGTGGAGATCAATCGAGTTGGTGGATCACCTGCCTGGCTCCATCAGAAGACCTCTCGGCGGATTTCAGCGGGCGCCAGGCGTTCGTTGCCGTGTTTTATGCGATCCTGCCGCGGATTACGAAGTCTGTCGGCGAGACCTAAGCCAGCAGCGAATTCTTCTCGTGCAGCCCGCGAAAACTCCCTGTAGCGCCGCCCTTCAGGGCGGCAATTTCCCGGCGGGGTGAAAAGCTCCCAGTCCCAAGGATCGCACAGAGCTTCCCGTAAATTGCTCTCAGCGAGGACAGACGCCTGATAAAGCGCTAACCCGAGCCTTCGCCGGTCTCGGCCTTCTCTTCTTGGGGCGTTGCTCGAATTGGGACGAGGAGAGGCTCGGACGGCTCTCCGTTCGGGCCCAGGTAGCAGTGACCTTCGAAGCGGGCGCCGGGTTCAAGGACGAGGCAGGGCGCGTAAACATCGCCCGTAACTAAAGCTCCCGAATGGACTTGCACGCGATCGCTGGCCCGCAGCGTCCCGTGGAAGCGGCCGTAGATTTCGACTCGCACACCCTCGATTTCGCCTTCAACGTCGGCCGTTTCACCGAGCACGAGCGCGTGGTTCGAGACGATTCGGCCCTTGAGCGTTCCGTCCAGACGGAAGGTACCGGGGACCTCGAGCGTCCCCTCGACGCGCGCATCGCGATCGAGGAAGCCCGTCCAGTCGGGCCCTTCTCCCCGCGTGAAAAATTTGAGAGCCGAAGACATAGCTTTTAGCTAATCTCCTCCGCTCGCGCCGCGCCCGAGCAGGCGGTCGTAAAGGCCGATGAGCTGCTGCTCGTCATAATATTCGATAGCCAGCAGGCCCGGGCGCGCGCCACGCTTGGGCCGCAGGACAACCCGCGTCCCCAGCGCTCGCTGCAATTCCTCGAGAGCGGCGCGGACGTTGGGATCGACGGGTGCCGTCGCGGGCGCGGGCCGGTCGCGACGGCGGGCTGCGAAACGCTCGATCTGACGGACGTTCAGCCGGCCGCGCGCGGCGCGCTCGGCCAAGGCCAGGCGCAGGCGTTTGTCTTCGATGGCGAGGAGAGCGCGGCCGTGGCCGGCGCTCAACCGGCCGTGATCGATCAGCTCGCGGATGGGAGACTCAAGTTTCAGCAGGCGCAGGGTATTGGCGATCGTGGCGCGGTCCTTCCCCGTGCGGCGCGCCACTTCCTCTTGAGTGAATCCGAACTCATCGGTGAGGCGCTCGAAGGCCCTGGCCTGCTCGATCGGGCTCAGGTCTTCGCGCTGGATATTTTCGACGAGCGTGATTTCCAGCGCTTGTGTTTCGGGGATTTCGCGAATTACCGCAGGCACGCGCTGGAGGCCGGCGAGTTGTGCGGCACGCCAGCGGCGCTCGCCGGCGATGATTTGAAACCGCTGGCCATTCTTGCGAAGAACGAGCGGCTGAATGATGCCCTCCGCCAGGATCGAATCCGCGAGTTCGCGCAAAGCTTCTTCGCGAAACTGCGTTCGCGGCTGATAGGGGTTCGGATCGATCAGATCGATCGCGACTTCATTCGTCGGCACTTCGCTCTTCGCCAGCGCAGGAGCGGGTTGCGCGACAGGAGGCTGCTCAGGCTCCGGCGGCCTGATCAGCGCGTTCAGGCCCCTGCCCAGTGCGTTTCTGGTCATTCGCGATTACCTCCTCGGCGAGCTGAATGTAGCTTATGGCGCCGCGGCTAGCGGGATCGTATTGCAAGATCGGTTTACCGTGGCTGGGTGCCTCGGCCAGGCGCACATTGCGCGGTATCACGGTTTGGAAAACCT
>JAGWOX010000171.1 GCA_028877145.1 Acidobacteriota bacterium
CTGGACGCATCGCGCCGAAGCCGAGCCACAAACCAAACCGTCTCGCTCGGACACCGCATCGCCTCTCATCCTTGCCGGGGACACAGGGCCGAGGCGCGCGCGAACGTTGCTCCCGCGTGCTGCGCGGTTCGCTCCGCGAAGCCCGCGCGCGCCCGCTGCCGCTTGGCGCTCGCTTACTTGTGCCGGAGGGAGCCGCACACAGGCCGCGACGCGGCACAGCTCGGGGCAGCCGCCCCGGACCCGCAAAGGACGTTGCCAGTTCGCGCCTGGTCGCGGCATCCGCCGAGCGTGACGCCAGGTGTGAAAGTAGGCTCGCTAATTCGGCGGGCCTTCGGCTGCATCGCTTGCCGCCAGCGCCCGCGAAATTCGCGGGCACCAATCGCTGGCAGCAATCGTGCGCCTGCGGCCGTCATCGCTGCTGCGCTACGCGGTGCCCGTCGCAACCCGCGCTCCGCGCAGCGCCAGGACCCCACCGCTCCGCTGGCCGCCGAAACCGCGGGGCATTCGTGGCCAGACGCGGCGCCGACACCAGCGCCACGGCCGCCCCGCTCGTCGGGCCGGGCCGCGGCCGGTCCGCAAGAGCGGCGGGCCAGCCACGAACCGCCCGGCCAGCGCCGGGCGCCGCGCCGCCAAATCGCCGCGCCAGCCGGGCACTCGTGCCGGGTCGCCTCGCTCGGTCGTCGGGCCAAGGCGCGGAGAATCACCGCAGGCCCGCCGATTCGCTGACGGCTCGATCGGCAGCGCTCCGCGCATCTTGTAGCGCGGCGGGTTAGGCCCGCCGCCCCGGCGCTCGGCCGAGTGTCGTATCGGCTGGCGCGGCTGGCGTCGCCGCGCAGGTTTAGATCGGGGCTCGCGCCCCGGACCCGCCCAGGACGAACCGGCCCGCCACGGCGGGCCATGTGCCCAAAAGCACAACAGGCGGTGCACCCGAATCCTCACACCACAATCTGTGGTAGCCTCACGGGCAAGTCACACCCTGTACCTCCAAGGCGGGCGGTCGCAGGCTCCGCGAGAGGCACGACCGCCCGCCCGACGAAAGGACACCACAAAATGCCAGCAGGACCACCGAGCAGCGAACGCAACAAGGCGAAGCGGCGCATCAGCCAGCGGGAAATGCGGGAGTTTCGCGTAGCCGGGCAAGCGGCGTGGAGAACGATGCGAGCGTGGATGGTGATGCGGGAGCGCATCCGGCAGCGGCTGAAGCAAGGGGCGCTCGTCGAGGACGGGACGGAAGTCCCTCACGCCGATATCGTCGACAACGACGTGCCCACGGCCGCCGAGCTCACCGAATATCTGGCGTAGGGCGAAGCGTCACAACCCGTCACTAGGATGGCGAAAAAACCCCCAGGCGGATTGCTGATCATCCGCGACGAAGAAGGCCCCATTGCGCTGACCGGATTCCTGCCGCAGCTGGCGGGCGTCGAGGCCGCGATCGCCGCGCCCGCGCTGTACGAACGCTGCAAGCGGCTGGAGCGCTACATCGAGCGCATGCTCGGCCACCCCTCGGCGGAAGTGTTCAAGGCCCTCGCCTCACGCGACCCGTCGCAGCTGACCGAGGACCTACGCCTGCAGCTGCTCAGGGAAGCGCACCGGATGATGCCCGAGGCGACGAAGCTGGCGCGACGAGGCAAGCCCGCGACGTTGCGCCTCATCCACCGGATCATCGAGCCGAAAAGCCGCAGCTAGTCCCGAGCAAACGCCCGCCCGAGTGTCCACGAGGCGATGAAGCCGAGGACACCAGAGTGTCCACAAAAGCATGGACACCGCCGCCGAAACGTGGTAGGACACCACAACGGAAGGGGGCACCGGCAGGCGGCGAGCGCAAGGGGCGGGGGGTTCACAGCTCCGGGTACATCTCGAAAAACGCCTCGATCGACTGCCGCAGAACCCGCTCGATGTCCTCTTTCCCGCCCTCGATCAGGTGCATCGTCACCGACGTGTTGCGTCCGTTCTTCAGCTTCACCGTCGCTTCCTGCACTGCGTCGAGTTCGTCGGCGGGGAACAGCCGCATCCCGTAAACCAGCGCCAGTTGTGCCATCGGTTGATTCTCCAGGTCCCGGGCGCTCGTCGAACCGCCCGGAGGTGACGGTGATCGTATTGCGTCGGCTCGGGCGGAGTCAAATTTCCTGCGCAGGTGGCTCCGTATTGCGCGATAATCAGGGCATCCCTCTCGGCTGGTGGCACATCGCAACAAAAAATGGCGAACGGAGGGAAGTGATGAAAGCCCGGTATTCCTTGCTGGTTCCCGCGTTTCTCCTGGTGTCGAGCGTCGCGTCCGCGCAATCGAATTCGCAGCCGAAACTGACGCCGCGGCCTGCGCCCGCGGCCACGACTGCCGCCAAATCCGCCGCCGCGCCCAAGCCCGCCTCGATCGACGTGCCCGCCGGCACCAGGATTCCGCTCGTCCTCGAAAATGCCATCTCGACGCGTTCGGCTCACGTCGGCGATCCCGTTTACTTTCAGACGCTCTATCCGATCATCGTCAACGGCCGCATCGTGATTCCCGCCGGTTCCTATATGAGCGGCGATCTGCTCTCGGTCAAACGTCCCGGCAGAATCAAGGGCCGTGGCGAACTCTCGCTCAAACTGACCCAGCTCATCCTGCCGAACGGCTACACCGCGAGTCTCGCCGGAACGCCGTCTGACGCCGGAACAGGCGGTGGCGAGCAGATGGGCAAGGAAGGCGAAGTGAAAGGCCCGACCAGCCGAGCCTCCGATGCCGGTACGATCATTCGCAGCACGGTTTACGGCGCCGCTATCGGCGCCGCGGCCAGCGGCAATGTCACCGGAGCAAGGACCGGCCTGGGCATCGGCGCCGCCGCCGGCCTGCTCGGCGTCCTGCTGACGCGAGGTCCCGATGCCGTGCTGCCCCGCGGCACCACGATGGACGTCGTCCTCGACCGCCCCCTGCCGCTCCTCGCCTCACGCGTCAATTTCAAAACGCCCGGCCGCGCCCCCGACCTCGCCGGCCCGCCCAACCGAGAAGCGCAGCGCCCATCCATCCCCTACTGAAGAATCAGGGCCTGTTTCACACAATGAGCGGGATGGTCCCAGGTGCTCCTGAATGTTCAGGTGTTCCCCGCGCGGTGCTCTCGGAGCTATTCCCGACATTTCCGCTCTTGACGGTCTATTCGTATTGCGGAATACTATGTCACGCATTGTACTAGTATGCCTCACAGCGACCAGCGCTCACCAAAGGAATTCACGGCTCTCTCCCCTGTCTTCTTTCATATCCTCTTATCGCTCGCGGCCGGAGAAAGGCACGGCTACGCGATCAAACGCGAAATTGCGGCGCGCACCGAAGGCAAACTGAAGCTGGGCCCTGGCGTGCTGTACGGGTCGATCCACAAGATGCTCGAGCTGGGGTGGATCGAGGAGGCGGAGGGCCGGCCGGATCCGCACCTCGACGACGAACGACGACGCTACTACCGGATCACCAGGCGCGGACGGCAGGCCGCGCGCGCGGAGGCGGAGAGACTCCGCGAATTGGTGCGGCTGGCAGCGGCAACGTTTGGGGCGCCTGAGCATGCCTGAGACACCTTTCTCCCTGAAGCTATACAAGTGGCTCATCAGGCTATATCCACCTGGCTTTCGCGAAGACTATGCCCTCCCGATGGAACAGGAACTCCGCGATGAACTGGCCGACTCCAGGGGATTTCTGGCTCTGGCAGTACTCTGGGTTCGGCTGTTGGTCGATCTGGCGATGTCGATTCCTGTCCAGATCACGCGGGAATTATTTCAGGACCTCAAATATACGTTTCGGCTATGGAGAACCCGGCCGCTTCCCATAGTTTTCGCCATTGCCGCCTTGGCTATCGGCATTGGCGCGACCACCGGTGTTTTCAGCGTGGTCAACTCATTGCTACTTCGCTCGTTGCCGTTTCGCAATCCCGACCGCTTGGCCCTGCTACAACACTTTTTTCCGCCAGTCCGCACTGCGAAGGAGTTCCACGATTGGGAGAAGCACAGTGAGTATCTCGCCGATGCTGCAGTCTTTGAGGAAGGAGACGTGAACCTTGGCGGGCCGACCGCCTTGGAGCGGGCACACATCGCAGAGACATCTTGGAATTTCTTCTCGACCCTCGGCGTCCAGCCGTTCCTGGGACGCGGTTTCGTGCCTGGCGAGGACACCGCTGGCCACAACAACGTTGCGGTGATCGCTTACGGACTCTGGCAGGAGCTTTTCGCCGGCAATGCGCATGCCCTGGGTTCGACGCTTATGGTCGATGGCCAGCCGGTGACAATTGTCGGGGTCGCGCCGGCTCGATTCGACTATCCAGGCAAGAGCGTTCTCTGGCGGCCGGGTACGTTTTCTTCGGGCAATTTTGGGTGGATCACCATTGGACGGCTTAAACAGGCCATCTCCTGGCAACAGGCGCGTTCCGCGTTTTCCACGGAGGCAGCGCGTTGGTTGGCAAAAACAGGGCCGCGGGCCCGATTCATCGCAAAGCCGAGGATGATGTCGCTGCGAGATGGCCTTCTCGGCCCGGTGAGAAACGCCTCACTGCTCTTGCTGGGTGCGGTGCTGTTGGTTCTTCTGATTGCATGCACGAATGTGGCGAATCTCTTTATCGCGCGCACAGCCGATCGCGCCGGCGAGTTATCCATTCGCTCGGCGCTCGGGGCAAGTCGCTCCAGGCTGGCGCGGCAGATGCTCACCGAGTGCCTGTTTCTCTCCTTCGTTGCCGCACTGGCCGGATTGTTGGTTGCTTATTGGACGACATCGCTCGCGGCTAGAGTTCAGCCACCGCCGCTCGACACGCAGTCGTATTCCATCGTGGATGGACGCGTGCTGGCTTTCGCCGTGCTGGTGACGATCGTCACAGCTCTCCTGTCCGGCATCTTGCCATCTCTCCACACACGCCGTGTCCAGGCTTTCGGCGCACGGGCCTCTAACGGCACGCGCGGCTCGCGGCTGGTTCGCGAAAGCTTGTCCGGGGCTCAGGTCATGCTCACGATCATTCTTCTCGCGGCGTCAGTGTCGGTTGGACGCGCGTTCGTCCACCTGATGGGAATCGATCGCGGCTATGATGCGAAAGGGATCGTGACTGCAAGCGTCTCGTTGGAAGGGACTGACTACCAGCAGGGTAAGCGGCAGCTCCCTTATTTCGAAGAGGTGCTTGGACGGATTAGAAAGCTCCCTGGAATTCGCGCCGCGAGCGCCACGGAATTTCTTCCGCTTGACGCCGCAGGGTTCGTGGGGGGACCGTTCGGCTTGAACGGGCGTCCCGCAGCACGTAATTCCATGATGGTCCCCGTGCTCTCGGAATATTTCCGGGCGATGGGCGGACAGGTGCTATATGGCCGCGAATTCACGGCGGCGGAAGTACGCACCGGTGCCAAGGTCGCGGTTGTCAGCGAAGGATTTGCCTCTCTGTTCGGCCCACCGGCAGAGGCCGTGGGGCGGCAACTCACGATTGGACGCACGGACCATTGGGAAATTGTGGGCGTTGCCAAAGGGATGGACTATGAAGAAGACCCGACGGTTGCAGGCGAGCCTGAGGTGTTCGTTCCAGCCACGGCCCCGGCTGGTTTCTATTCGACGTTCGTGGTGCGCGTCGACGGCCGGGCGGAAGATTACCTCGCCGCCGTCCGCTACGCCATCCGCTCTGTGGACCCCGAAGTTCCGATATTCGGTCTGAAAACCATGCAACAGCGACTGGACGCTGAAGTCGCTCGCCCGAAGTTTTACCGCACCGCCATTTGGGCCTTCGCGGCATTTGCTTTGCTGCTGACAATGATAGGTATTTACGGCATCTTTGCTTACGCTGTCGTTCAGAGGACCAAGGAGATCGGGGTTCGCATCGCTCTTGGGGCCACTCCAGCCGGGCTTCGGGGCATGCTAATTCGGAGGGGCTTGCTGATGGTCGGGGCCGGGGCCATCCCGGGGATTGCCGGAGCGCTGGTCGCCGAGCGCTTCGTCGAAAGCCTCATGGAAGGAGCAAGGCCTATTGGCATGGCAACATTCGCCAGCTTGATTCTGTTCCTAGCTCTTGTAGCGTCAATGAGCATCTGGTCCGCCACGCGCCGCATCGCGAGGCTCGATATCATTACGATCCTCCGCTTCGAATAATTCCAACGCTCGTGATGGCCGCGACACGGACAGAAATTAGGATTCAGTGGGCGGCCCACCGTGCGAAACGCGAGGGCAGGAATGGTTCAAGGGGCAAATCGGTGGGTTGGCCCAGCATCCACTGCCGAGCCAGCCGGGCCGTAATCGGCGCGAGCAGAATTCCGTTGCGATGATGCCCCGTGGCGATCGAAAGTCCCTCGATATCGGTCGGCCCCAGAATTGGGAGATGATCGGGCGTATCCGGGCGTAGCCCTGACCATGTTTCAATAATGGGCGCATTTTCAAGCCCCGGAATCATCTCCACAGCCGCGGCGAGAATTCTCCGCAACCCGCCCGGTGTTTGACTCTTGTCGAAACCGGCGTTTTCCAGCGTGCTTCCGGCGATCAGCCGGCCGTCTTCCCGCGGCACCAGATATCCGGCCAGATGACCGCCGCGATGAAAACGAATCACTACGCCCGGCAGTTCCGGTCCGGCGTCGAGCGCCACCATCTGTCCCCGCGCCGGGCTCGTCGGCGCGTAACGAGGCACATGCTCGATCCCGGCCGAATAGCAGCCCGCCGCGATTACCACATGTCCCGCCGGAAGCCGCTCGCCCCCGGCAACCACGCCGCGGCAGCGCTTTCCCTCCAGAATCAGGCTCTGGACTTCGACGCCTGCCTGAAGTTCCACGCCCAATCGGCTCGCTGCCACGCTGAGCGCCCGGCCGAGCGCCCGGTTGTCAACTGCGGCTTCATCGGCCATCCAGATTGCCGCGGCGACTTCCGGGTTCAGCCGCGGCTCGCGCCGCCGCGCTTCCTCCCCTGTCAGCGGCTCGCCGGCCATCCCGAACCTCGCCAGTTCCGCCAGCATTTCACCCTGTTCGTGGTTCGCAGCCGTCCCGATAAACGTGACCAGAGCGCCTTGCCTTCGGAACCCCACATGCATCCCCGAGGCCGCCTCGATGCCCTCCACGAATCCAGGAAATAAAGCCAGGCTCCTCCGGCCGAGCGGAACGATCGCTTCCAATCCCGGCCCTTCCGGCCCCGGCGCAAGCATCCCCGCCGCCGCCCAAGTCGCCTCGGAGGCCGGTTTTTGCCGGTCGAGCAAGCGAACCTTCCAACCTTCGCGGGCCAGCTCACAGGCCACCGCGCACCCGATGACTCCCGCTCCGACGATGACGGCATCGTTGCTCATCGGCACCATCTTAATGACCAGGGCGAGGAAGCGCCAGAAGACCGTTCTGGTACCCCAGTAACAATAAGAAAACCTTCTAAAGATTGGTTTGACTGAACTTTCACTCCGAATTATTCTTCTAACCGTCCCACGGGGCCGATTGTAATCCTGCGAGCAGTCGGCTTAGGTCCGCGTAGTGGTTGTCCGAGCCGTTGCTCCATACTACGAGATTTTGTTAGGCCGTTCGCGGTTGGCGTAAGCGTGTGAACAGGCTCAGGTGCGGCGTTCATGGAGGGAGCATGCGGAGAAGTTGCAGTCGGGTTCTTGCTTTATTGTTTTTGAGTTTGTTTGCGGCGCCCGCCGTTTTCGCGGGTGGTCCTCCTTCGCCGAAAAAGGCCAAGGACAAGAAAGCCGCTAGCGCGAAGGACGCGAAGAGCGCCCAGGCGCAAACGCAAAAGCGCATCAGCCCCGAGGCTCAACGCGTCATGGCGGAGGGCGTTGGCAAAGGCGTTACCGAGTGGGTTCCCATGCCCAGCACGGATGGTACGCCCGGCTTTTTTACCTTGGATACCGGCGACACGCTCCCGCGTGGCGCCTTTGACGTCACCGGTTTCGCCCACCGGTTCGGAGCCGCGCCCGGTTCGCTCAGGATACTGAACGTCGGCTGGACCGTCGGTTTCGGCATCACGAATCGCCTGACGGTCTTCGGCGGCTGGGACGCGTATCGCCACATCAACCTCGCCGATCCCGGCGCCCTCAGTTCGAATGCCTTGTCCTTCAAGCCGTTCTTTCCCGGCACCGGCCTCCGCATACCGTTCGCGGCGCAGAGCGACCGCCCCGTCTACCCCGAGTCGTTCCCCTTCGCCTACCGGAATAACGGCGGCGTAGGCCCGGTAAGGGTCGGCGCGAAATTCAGCATTCTGTCCGAGCTGCGCGGCAACCCGGTGAGCCTGGCCGTCCGCGATGTGGCGTACATCCCCACCAAGGATCCGCAGCAGGAGATGACCACCAACTCCGGCGTGCAGACCGGGGCGTTTGAGGACCTGATCGGCGTAACGGTCAGCAAGACCTTCGCCAACGTCGTCACCGGCACATTCGATTACGGCCACATGATCACGCGCGATCCACGCGAGAACGGGACACGCCTCCTCACCCTCGCGGATCAGGAGCAGCTTGGCGCCGGTTTCCTCTTCTTCCCGCATAAGCGCCTGCAAGGCATCGCCGAATTCGACGGCATCGTCTACGACGGCGCGGCCACTCCGGACATGACCTTCGGCCCGCGCGATCCGGTCGAAGGATTGTGGGGCTTCCGCGTGTATCCCTGGCACATCGTCTCCGTTGACCTCGGCTATACCTACATGATGAACCTGCGGCAGAACAAGGATCGCAGCGGCTTCATCGTCAAGATCAACACCGAATACTGGCCCGGAAAACCCGCGCCGGCCGACGACGTCACCATTTCGTCCACCGCCGAACCCCACAGTGTTGAGCAGGGTTCCGGCCAGCGCGTTATGCTCAAGGCGTCCGGCAGCGATACGCTCGG
>JAGWOX010000172.1 GCA_028877145.1 Acidobacteriota bacterium
GCGCATGGCCATCGAACTCGAAAAGCTCGCCTGCTACGCGGGCGAAAGCCGCAGGATCAGCGACGCGGACGTACGCAATCTCGTTGTCAGCGAAGGGGCGGTGGAGGTATGGGAGCTGGCGGAACTTCTGGCCGCAGGCGAACGCGGACGCGCGCTCGAACTGATCGACGAACTCTTGCGTAAGGGCGAAACGGCGCCGGGACTGGTGGGCGCGCTCGCGTGGATGTTTCGCAAGCTCGTGAAGGCGTCGGAAGTGCCCGTTGGCAAGAACCAGTATCAGGCCGCGCGGCAACTCGGCATGAATCCCCAAGCGGCGGTCAGGACCGTCGAGCACGCACACCGCCTCTCGCGCGAACAGTTGCGGGATGCGCTCGTGGCGCTGGCGGAAGCCGACGATCGCCTGAAATCGGCAGTGAAGGACGACCGCGCGGTGATGGAATTCCTCGTGGCCAGGCTTAGCCGGCCGACCGCGCACAGCGAGAGCAGGAGGATGCGATGAAATTCACCACATTCGTCGCAGTCGTGGCATTTCTAGCCGGAGGCGTGACCGGCTGGCTGATCAAGCGTCCCGTCGCTCCGCTCGGCAATCCGAATCAGGTTGCGGAATCCACGGCGGCCGGCCCATCCGCGGCGGATCTGGCCGGTATTGAAAAGCTGCACAAGGAAGACGTCGCCGCAACTCTTTCCGCGAAGCCCTCCGAACTCGCAAAGCTGTGGACGGACGATGCCGTGCGGCTCGAGCCCGGTTCACCCGCGGAGGTTGGCAAGAAGGCGATCACGGCCGACGACGAGATGGAGCGCAAAAAGTACCCCGGTGCCCAAGTGGCGAGTTACGTGCCGCAAATCGAACTTCTGAAAGTGGTGGATGGGTGGGCGTTCGAATGGGACAATTTCGATGTTTCCTTCCGCGAGTCGCCGCAGAGCAAACTACAAAACTCTCGCGCCAAAGCTCTTCGCGTCCTGCGCAGGCAGCCCGACGGTTCCTGGAAATTCGCCGCGGTGACGTGGAACCTGTCCCAGCAATAAGGCGCAAATCCGACATGCGACAACGGGACTCACTTCGCTCGTGGCGACGGGCTTCGCTCCGGATGACTGGGCTTTTGGCCGGCGGCTTAGCTTGGCCTTTGCTGAAAAGGCAGGTTAGAGGCGGGGGAATCTATTCATTACCGGACGCATGTGGGATGGGAAGGGGCAACACCCCCAGGCGCAGGTACGGCGCCTGGAGCACCCGGCCGGGCGAGCAAGATGCGAGGAAGCTGGCCGGATTGGCGATGCCCTGCGCCCGACGGAAGAGAGCACAGCCTGAAGGCTGTGCCACCAACGCCATTTCATTGCGGACTGCGCCCTGTCAATGCCGCATGCGCCGCATAAGGCTGGCGGGAGAGTTGCGGTGCGGATTCTTAAGTTTTAGGATTTTTGCGCGGCAGCCTGGGCGGCGTTGATTGCCAGGGCCAGGCGGGACTTGTAGCGATTGGCGGTATTTTCGTGCAGCACGCGCTGCTGAATGGCTCGGTCGAGCGCCTTGTAGGCCTCCGGAACGGCCTTGCGGGCTTCGTCGAGCTTGCCGGTGGCGATGAGGCCACGAAGTTTTTTCACGGCGGTGCGCACCGCGGTACGATTGGCACGGTTGACGGCCGTGCGCCGCGCGGTCTGGCGGATATTTTTCAGCACTGACTTCTTCTTTTTCTTCTGCTTGATAGGCGCGCCTGCCGGCATCCGTAACTCCTTAAGGAACTGTGCCGCATGGAAATATGCGGCAATGAGGTAGAGTAAGGGAGCCGGGCCGAGTTTGTCAATTTCGCCCGGCTGCTCGCAGGCATGCCCGATGGGGGAGAAAGTATTGAGAGAGACGGTGAAACGAGGAATCCAGGGAGCGATTCTGCTCCTCGCGCTGCTGGCGGTCTGCTTCGCAGCGCGCGCCGAGACGTTGAGCCAGCTGCGGCCGAAAGGCTACGTGAGCGATTTCGCCCGCATCATCGATCCGGCGACGCAGCAGAAGCTGACAGCGCTTTGCCAGGAAGTGAACCAGAAGGCCAAGGCGCAGATCGCCGTCGTGACCGTTCGCACCACCTCGGGCATCCCGCTCGAGGAATTCTCGATCAATCTGGCCGAGCGATGGGGCGTTGGGCCGAAAACGAACGACCGGGGCGCGATGATTCTGCTGGTGGTGAACGATCACCGCTACCGGATCGAAGTGGGCTACGGACTGGAAGGCGTGCTGCCGGATGGAAAAGTGGGGCGAATCGGCCGCGAGGCGGTTCCGCTGCTTCGCGAGCAGAATTACAGCGGCGCGCTCATGCTGATGACCAAGCGCGTTGCCGATGCCATCGCCGCCGGCCGCGGCATCACGCTCACCAGCGTGCCGCCGATTCCCGAGTCCGACTCATCTGAACCTACGGGAGGATTTCCGCTCGGCACGGTTCTTTTCCTGATTTTCTTCTTCGGCCTGCCGACGCTTGGCTGGCTGCTGCCGCTGCTGCTTTCCGGCGCCCTGACGAATCCTCGCGGGCGCGGCTACGCTGGCCGCCGTCCCTGGATTGCCGGCGGCTACTGGCCCGGCACATGGACGGGCGGCGGTTTCGGCGGAGGAGGATCGGGCTGGGGCGGCGGAGGCGGCTTCGGTGGCTTTGGCGGCGGCTCGTTCGGCGGGGGAGGAGCCAGCGGAAGCTGGTAGAGTGCGATGAGAAGACTCTTTGGCAGCACGGGACTTCACCGGACCCACCCTTCGGGCAAGGACGGCCCGAAGAGTGGGGCACCCGAACGGCACGCGGGATTTTGAGATTTTCCGAACGCGAGAAAGCGGCGCAGGTGAGATGAGGGACGAAACTCTCTCGAGACCAGCGCGCGGCACGAATTCGAAGCGTATAGGGCGGTGGCCTCACGTCAACGAACCGGGGGCTTGAAAAAGGATTCTCATGGAGAAACTGCTGAACGAACTGGTTGGGCGGCTCGAGCGTGCGGCGGGAAAGAATCTTCGCAGCGTGGTGCTCTACGGCTCCGCGGCGGCGAGCCAGTATCACCCGAAGCATTCCGATTTGAACGTGCTCGTCGTCGTGAACACGCTCGATCCTGCCGCGCTGGACGGGCTCGCTCCCGTATCGCGCTGGTGGCAGAGCCGCGGCCAGCCCGGGCCAATGATCTTCACCGAGGAGGAATTGCGGCGCTCGGCCGACATGTTCGCGATCGAGTTGCTCGACATCAAAACGACCGGCCGCGTGCTGTGGGGCGAAGACGTGCTGGCGGAAATCGACGTGCCGATGCAACTGCATCGGATCCAGGTGGAAAGGGAACTGGCGCAGGCGCTGGTGCGCTTTCGGCAGCATTACATGGCAACCGGCGGCTCGCGGCGCGCGGAGCGGAAACTGCTGCTGGCTTCGGTGAGCACATTCGCGGTGTTGTTCCGCCACGCGCTGCTGGCCCTGGGCGAGCCGATGGCTCGGGATAGTCGCCTGGCGATCGACCGCGCCGCGGCGGTCGCCGGTTTTGATCCGGGGCCGTTCCACGCGCTGCTCGACGTGCGAGAAGGCAAGCGGAAGGCCGCGGAACTTGATTGGCCCGGGACGTTTTCGGGATACCTGAAGGGGATCGAGCGCGTGGCCCAGGAAGTGGACCGGCGCATGGCGGAAACGGCGAAGCCGGCCGCGAATTGAGCGCCAGCGTTTGTCAGGGCACGGCTTTACGGGTTGCGGAAAAAGTCCATTCGAGCAGCTTCAGGGGCTAAAGCCCCGTTGATTTTGCGGACTTTATGTCGCGGCTGAAGCCGCGACTCCCGAATTTCGGGGTCTATTTCCGCAAGCTGTGTAGCTTTGCCGCAAGCGCCCGGACATCAATGCGGCTTTCGCCGCTGAGGGCAGTGAGGAGAACATGAAGAAATCGACGATTTGGCTGGTCGCGCTGGGCGCCGTCGTGGTGATTGCGATCGGGATGTACGTGAGCATGCGCAACACGATGGTGCAGAAAAACGAAGCGGTGAAGGAAAACTGGTCGGAGGTGGACGTGCAACTCCAGCGCCGCGCCGACCTGATACCGAACCTGGTGGCGACGGTGAAGGGTTACGCGCAGCACGAGGAGACCGTCTTCGACAACGTCGCGAAGGCGCGCGAGGCCCTGCTCAATGCCCACACTCCCTCGGATCGCATCGCCGCCAATGGCCAGCTCGACGGCGCGCTCGGCCGCCTGCTCGCCATCGTCGAAAATTATCCGCAGCTCAAGGCGAACGAGAACTTCCTGAGTTTGCAGGACGAGCTGGCGGGAACGGAGAACCGCATCGCCGTCGCGCGCCGGCGCTACAACCTCGCCCTGCGCGACTACAACGCGTACATCGGCCTTTTCCCCAACAACGTCGTCGCCGGCTGGTCCGGCTTCCAACGCAACAACGCCTATTTCGAGGCGTCGCCCGAATCGCAGAAGGCGCCCCAGGTGAATTTCCAGACGCCCGCGCCTGCGGCAACGCCCAAGCAATAACGCCGACAAGGCAAATCTTCTTTGCGCGGTAACACAGGCATTCCTGCCTGTGCGCCTTCTTGCAGAACACGGAGCATGTGCCGAGGCATGCACAGCCTGGAGGCTGTGCTACATCGGGCCGGCCGGCCTGGCCGCGCGAAGTGTCACTGGCGAGAACTGCGTCCAGGCGAGGGGTGGGCATTGGGGCTGGAATCGATTCGGACGAAAGAACTTGTGGGTGGCGGTGCGCGTTGCGACGAAGTATCACGGAAGCGGGATAGGGCTGGACGCGTGCCTATCAATTTGCGGACTTAAGTGGATGCTTTTCAGGACATTACATTTTTCAGGGCTGGAAATTTTGAGGCGTTTGAGGCGGAGACGGAAATTTTGGCGCCGAATGTGGGAGAAGATGCACGCCTGACGGCTCGAGCTTAACACGGGGCGCGGTGTTCGGACGAGTGCCGGGTCTACGTAAATATTGATCCTCTTTGCCCGTCCCGACCGGGGCATCCCGAATTTGTTTACGTAGGGCTTGCTGTGGAGGCCCTCCTCAATTCCTGCCAAGATCAGCGCGGAGGTACAGATGAGCAAACTCAGACAAGCGCAGACGGTAAGCGCCGGTACAGAAGCGGACCCATCCTTGAAGCGTCACGCGGAGCAATGCGGAATTTGTCGTCACCCTCAACGCGCGCAACTGGAGCAGGGTTTCCTCAATTGGGTGAGCGCCCGCGATCTCGCCACGGAATACCAGGTTTCCAAATCAGCCATCTACAACCACGCGGAAGTCACCGGCTTGCTTGATCAAAGGCACCACAACACCCAGTCGGCTCTCGACCGCCTGATCGAAAGGGTGGATGACGCGCAGGTGACGGCTGGGTCGGTGATCTCGGCGATTCGTCTGCGGCTGAAGATGGAAGCCGGGAGGGCCACGCGCTGAAGGGGCTGAAAAGCGTGCACACAGAGGGCAGAGAGAAAGGAACGGAGGGAACTGAGAACTGTGCGGACATTACGCTGGCGGGAATCGGGAATTGATTCCCAGAGGCGGGCACAGTATTGTCATGGGCGGCTGGAACTTCATCCAAGGGAATGGCTTCCGAACATGACTTGCGAAAGAATTAGCGATGGCTATTGGGCTGTGACTCGGAGAGGTCGGAACTGCGCGCGGGCAGGAGTGCCCGCGCCACTCGCGCCGCGTCACGATTACGCGAAATCTTCCATTCTTCTGTTTCTGCTTGCGGCTATGGCGATTCTTTCGGCGCCGCGGCGGGCGGCGGCTCAGGAGGTGAAGCCGAGCGCCTACGCGGAGATGCGGTGGCGGTCGATCGGGCCGTACCGGTCGGGGAATGTGTTTGCGGTGGCGGGCGTTCCGGGCGATCCGGCCGTGTACTACATCGGGCTGCCTGAAGGCGGCGTTTGGAAGACCAGCGACGGCGGAATGGTGTGGAAGCCGATATTCGACGCCGAGCATGTGCCTTCGATCGGAGCGGTCGCGGTTTCGCCTTCGAATCCCGACATCGTGTACGTGGGCACGGGCGATGCCTCGTTCTGGTCGTTCACGCCCGGGCGCGGCATGTACAAATCGACCGATGGAGGCAAGACGTGGACGTCTATCGGCCTCGAGAAGACGCAATACATCAATGCGGTGCTGGTCGATCCGCGGAATCCTAATATCGTGCTGGTGGGTGCGCTGGGCTCGCGCGAGTTCTTCGGCGGGGAAGCGAATCCGGCGCGCGGCATCTACCGCACGACGGATGGCGGGAAGACGTGGAAGCAGGTGCTGTTCAAGGACGCTTACACGGGCGTGGCGGATATGTCGTGGGACTATTTCGATCCGCGGGTGGTCTACGCGACGGTCGAGCGGTCACTATTCGGGATGAGTCCGGCGGAACAGAAGAAGCTGCCGGCGCAGGGCGCGATCCTCTACAAATCCACCGATGAAGGGAAGACGTGGAAGCCGCTTAGCGGGGAAGGGCTGCCGAAGAATGTGACGACGTTTGAGATCACCGTCGCCTCGGGCACGCACGGCCGCCGCGTTTACGCCGAGGCGCAGAGCCACGGCCGCGACGCGCAGGGCGTCTACCGCTCCGACGACGGCGGCAAGAGCTGGCAACTGGGAACGAAAGAGATCGGCAGCGCGGGCGGGCATATCTACGCCGATCCGAAGAACCCGGACGTCGTCTACCTGATGGGCACGTCGATGTACCGCTCGACCGACGGCGCGCATACGTTCATTTCCTACAAGGGCGCGCCGGGCGGCGACGACGATCGCGACCTGTGGATCGATCCGCGGAATCCCGAGCGGATGCTGATGGGCGTGGATCAGGGGCCGACGATCACCGTCGACGGCGGCAAGACGTGGACGCCGTGGTACAACCTACCGAACGGGCAGTTCTACAACGTTTTCACCGACAACCATTTTCCCTATCGCGTGTGCGGGGCGCAGCAGGACAGCGGCACGGCTTGCGTCTTGAGCCGTAGCGATTACGGCGAGATTCGCGACAGCGACTGGTACCCGGTGGGCGGGTTCGAGGACGGATACATCGTGCCGGATCCGCTCGATCAGCGATACGTTTTCACGCAGGGGTGGTATCACGTGCTGCGCACGTACGACCGGCGCACGGGTCAGGTGGCCGTGCTGTTTTCGCCCGGGCCGAAAGACCGCTTTACGGGCGCGCCGCCGATGGCTTTTTCTCCGCAGGATCCGCACGTGCTGTACATGGGCGCGCAATACGTGATGGAGTCGACCGACGGCGGGCGCGACTGGAAGCACATCAGTCCCGACCTGACGACGCGGCCGCACGCGAAGAAAACGGGCAACGGATCGGTGCCGTTTTTCGCCAGGCGCGGCGCGGCGATCGAGTCGCTCGAGCCGTCGCCGGTGAGCGCGGGCGAAATCTGGGTGGGGACGAACAATGGCCTTATACAAATCACGCGCGACGGCGGGAAGACGTGGCAGAACGTCACGCCGCCGGGCTTGCCCGAGCGCGGAGGGGTGACTTTCATCGACGCTTCGCATCATGCGGCGGGGACGGCCTACGCGGCGGTGAACGTTTTCGGAGACGATCATCCTTTCCTATATCGAACGAGCGACTACGGCCAGAACTGGCAGAAGATCGTGAATGGGTTGCCGGGCGACGTGAAGGCGCGCGTGGTGCGCGAGGACCCGGCGGATCCGAATCTGCTCTACGCGGGCACGGAGATGGGGGTGTACGTTTCCTTCGACCGCGGAGACGATTGGCAATCGCTGCAATTGAACCTGCCGAATACGGTGGTGAGCGATATCGACGTGCACGGGGACGACCTGGTGATTTCGACTTACGGGCGCTCGCTGTGGATTCTGGATGACGTGACGCCGCTGCGACAGGCGCAGGCGGCGGAAGCGGCGGACTCGGAAGCGTATCTCTACAAACCGGAGAGCGCGTGGCGCGTTCGCTGGGACAACGATCAGGATACGCCGCTGCCACCGGAAATTCCCGCGGGACAGAATCCGCCCGAGGGCGCGCTCATCAACTATTACCTGAAAGCACCGGCCACGGGCACGATCACGCTGGGAATCTACGACGAACAGGGGAATCTGGTGCGGGAATATTCGAGCGTGGCGCCGAAGGCGGATACATCGATGCCGAACGTGCCCGAGTATTGGTTCCGGCCGCCGGTGGTGCTCGCGACGACGGCGGGAATGCACCGGATCGCCTGGGACCTCCGCTATCCCACGCCGCCCGCGCTGACTTACAGCTACTTCGGGAACCTGCTCGATTACACCGAATACACGCTGACCTGGCACGCGATCAAGGGCGAGACGCCGAGGACGCAGCCGGTGGGGCCGATCGTTGTGCCGGGGCCTTATCAGGTGCGGCTGAGCGTCGATGGGAAGACGTACACGCGGGAACTCGCCATCAAGAACGATCCGCGGATGTCGGTGCCGCAGGACGCGCTTGAAGCGCAACTTGCATTTGAGCGGCGAATGATGGCCGGAATGACGGTCAGCTATAACAGTTTTCAGCAGATCGATCGCCTGCTTGCCGCACTGGATACGGACGAAGCTCGCGTGAAAGGGAAACCGGACGCGGCCAAGATTATCGCCGCCGCTGACGCGGTGAAGAAGAAGGCATCGGAACTGGCGAATGGGAGAGAGCACAGTTTCGGTCTGGCGAATCGCGATCTGGCGCGGCACCTGGAAGACATG
>JAGWOX010000003.1 GCA_028877145.1 Acidobacteriota bacterium
CCCTCTACAGCGCGCCATCTCGCTGGATGCGAATTTCGCCATGGCCTATGCGATGCTCGGTACGGCCTATTCCAACCTCGGCGAAAATAACCTCGCGGCCGAGAACACGAAAAAGGCCTACGATCTGCGCGACCGGGTGAGTGAGCGGGAAAAATTCTACATTTCCTCGCACTACCAACAGATGGTCACCGGCGACCTCCTCAAGGCGAATCAGGTCTACCAGCTATGGGCCCAGACCTATCCGCAGGATTGGATTGCGGTCGGCAACCTGGGTGTCGACGACCTGATTCTGGGCCAATACGACGCGGCGCTGGCGGCCAATCGGCGCTCCCTCGACCTGCTGCCTTCAAGCGGAAGCTCCTACACGAACCTCGCTGCTAACTACATGGCCCTCGATCGTCTCGACGAAACAGCGGCGATCTTTCAGCAGGCCAAGGCTCACGGAATCGATTCGCCCCTCCTTCACCTCAGCCAATACCAGCTCGCCTTTATGCAGGGCGACACCGCGAACATGGCGCGTGAGGTAGGGTGGGGGTCAGGAAAACCGGGAATCGAAGACGTGTTCCTCGACATGCAGGCGGACACCGCCGCCTACGCCGGCCGATTGGCCCAAGCAAACGATTTGACCGCTCGCGCGGTCGCCTCGGCCGACCAGGCAGGAGAAAAAGAGACAGCGGCCGTCTATCAGGCCGAAGCGGCGCTACGCGAGTCTTTAGTCGGGGATGCCGCGCAGGCGCGGCAGCAAGCAGCGGCTGCGTTGAAAATATCGAATGGGCGGGATACAGAATTCGCCGCGACGGTGGCCCTGGCAATCGCCGGCGATGCGGCGCAAGCCCAGAAACTCTCGGACGATCTGGCAAAGCGGTTTCCCGAAGATACTGTCGCGCAGTTCACTTACCTTCCGACGATAAACGCCGCCATCGCGCTCGCCCAGAACACGCCCGCCAAGGCCCTCGCTGATCTTCAAGCCGTCTCGCCATACGAACTGGGGCAACCATCGGTAACGATTTCTTTGAACTTCTATCCCGTCTACGTGCGCGGCCTGGCGTATTTGGCAGCGCATCAAGGCGCACAGGCCGCGACGGAATTCCAGAAAATCCTCGACCATCCCGGCATCGCGTTCAATGAAGTGATCGCTCCCCTGGCGCATCTGGGCATCGCGCGCGCCCGCGCGCTCAGTGGCGACAAGCCCGGCGCCCGCAAAGCCTACCAGGATTTCCTCGCCCTCTGGCAGCGCGCCGACCCCGGCATTCCCGTCCTCCAGCAAGCCAAAGCCGAATACGCCAAACTGCAGTAGAGTCAGCCTTCAGCACTCAGCTTTCAGGGCTTAACTGACAGCTCTCAGCGGAACACCCCGCCTCCTGTGTTGTCCTTTCTCCGTCAATGCCCGCTGAATGCTGGCGGTCACCGTTAGGCGGGTGATTTACCCGAATCCTGCAAATCGACCAGCGCTTCGGGAAATGGCTCGAAAAGCGCCTGCGCTTCGAGGTAGCGCGTTTGGAGCCGGATCCCCCACGAGCGCAACAGGCTCAACGGGCTGCTGAGCGGCGTGCGGTGATGGCGGAACTCCTCGAGCACGTGCAAAAAATGCCGCTTCTCGCGCGCCGTCAGCTCCTTCGAAAAATAGCCGAAAGCGTGCATCAGCGCGTTGCGGCTCGCGCCGTATTTCGGTGGTTGGGCGAAGGCTTTCCGGAAATGCGTCTGATACTCCTCGAAGACCTCGGCCGCCGGTTTCCGTTCCGGATTCGCCACGATGCGCCCCAGCGCGCGCATCTCTTTCTCGCTGTACGCCATCAGTAGCAGCTTGTGCGCTGCCTGAAAGCTCACCAGATCGGCCATCCTCTTCCTAGCACGTACCTGCCGCCAGCGCGCCAGCGCGAAAAGCTTCGTGAGAAAATGCCCGCCGGTTCTTCAACCGCCCTTCGTCCTCGATCGCCAGATCGGGAAATCGCTCGAGCACCGCGCCGCCGAAAAATCCCGCCGCCTTGCCGATCGCCGCCGCCTTTTCCGTAGCCGGATATATGCGCACGTCCCCGATCCCGCATGACGGCGACTGCGTCTTCAGCAGAAACCCATCCACCTCGCCCACGCCGTCGAGAAACTCCCGGCAAAAACGGTTCATCCTATCGGTAATGTCAGCCCCGCTATTCGGTTGAACCAAGCCCAGCGCCTTGCCGTCGGTAACGATTCGGACGGGATCGCGAGGAACACCCAGCCCGATTTCCAACTCGGGGCACACAGTCACGTACTCGACGTGGGGCTCGATGCGCCCAACGAAATCTTCGCGAATGATTTCACCGTTGTAGCGGCAGGCCTCAAAACCAAGGCAGCGGCTGATCACCACGCGCGGTTTCGGCCAGGAATTCACGGCGGGCTCGCTTGCCTTCACTATAACGCGCACGTAGCTTGCATTCCCCTCAACGGAACAGCGGGGACGCCTGTGTAGCGGTGGGCTGCAGCCCGCCATCTTTTCTCCTTCACCCTGGAAAGCGTGCCGCCCGTAAAGGGCGGCGCTACACAGGCCTTTGGGTCCACGGAACTTGCCAAAGGCTCACGAAGGTGAAATCTCCCGGCGAAAAGTTCAAGGGAGCCCTTTTCCTATTCGGCCCCGTGGCAAACCGCCGCCCACCGTGCGATGATTCGGGCAAGAGGACATGTTCTCAGGATGGCCGGAGACTCCAAATTCATCGAATCATTTCGCTCCGACCCCCGCATCACCGTGCGGCGCGACGGCTCACCCGACCCCGACGGCGCCTGCGTTCTTTACTGGATGCAGCGCGCCCAGCGCGCCATCGACAATCCCGCGCTCGACGCCGCCATCCGCCTCGGCAACGAACTGGGCAAGCCCGTAGTCGCTTTCCTCGGTCTCATGCCCTCGTTTCCGCGGGCGAATCTGCGTCACTTCCATTTCCTGGTTGAGGGCCTGCCCGATCTCGCCGTCGGCCTGCGCCAGCGCCATGTAGGATTCCTGTTGCGCAGTTGGCCTCATCATCCTCTGCTGAAAGTTTGCGAGGAACTCCGCCCTTCAGCCGTCATCGGCGACGAAAATCCGTTGCGCGAGCCGGAGCGCTGGCGCCAAAAAATCGCCGCGGAAATCCGCGTGCCCTTCTGGACCGTCGACGCCGACGTCATCGTTCCCTCTCGCCTGCTCCTCAAGCAGCAGTACGCCGCGCGCACGATTCGCCCCCGCATCCACGCCAGGCTCGCGAAATTCCTAGCCCCGTCGGACAATCCGGTCGCGAAGAAACATTGGAAACGCCCGCCGAATCTCGCTTCGCTTTGCCACACGGATGATCTGATGGCCCGCTGGAAAATCGACCGCAGCGTCCAACCGGTTTCTAGTTTCCGTGGCGGCACAAACGAGGCCCTGCGCCTGCTAGACGAATTCGTCCAAACGAAATTGCGCGGCTACGCCGAGCAGCGCAATCATCCCGAACTCGACGGTACCAGCCGCCTCTCGCCCTATCTCCATTTCGGCCAGATCGGCCCTCAGACAATCGCCCTCGCCGTCCGCAAAGCGAAAGCTCCAGCGTCGCAAGAAGAAGCCTTCCTCGAGGAATTGATCGTGCGCCGCGAGCTGGCCATCAATTTCGTTCGCTTCAATCCCGATTACGATTCGATCGAAGGCGCTCCCGGCTGGGCCTTGCGAACGCTAGCCGACCACGCAAACGATCTCCGCGAAGTCCTCTACTCGGAAAAGCAGCTCGAAAACTCCGAAACGCACGACCCGCTCTGGAACGCCGCGCAGAAACAGATGGTCCTCACCGGCTGGATGCACAACTACATGCGCATGTACTGGGCCAAGAAAATCCTCGAATGGACTCGCTCCCCCGCCGCCGCTTTCGACATCGCCCTGCGCCTCAACGACAAATACGAACTCGACGGCCGCGATCCAAACGGCTACGAAGGCGTGGCATGGGCCATCGCCGGCAAAAGCGACCGGCCGTGGTTCGAGCGCCCGGTTTTCGGCACCATCCGCTACATGTCCTACGCCAGCACATCGAGAAAATTCGACAGCGAGTCCTATATCCGCCAAATCGAGGAAATCGAGAAGAAGGGAAGCCTACGTTGAACAACGAGTCGCACGCGGCAAAACCGCGGTTACGTGCTGATTGACTCTTCAAAGTTGGGCGACAATGCCGGCCTCGTAAGTAGACGACTTCGCCGGTCGCTAATGGATGCCGCTAGTGGGCGTCAGCGCGAGGACCGCCCGCCGCCTTGCTCACTGCCGTGGCACACCTCTGCCTCTTCGCGGGCCGTAAGTCTCGCCCCTGCGCCATGAGTTCCGGTGTATCCTGCCGTGGCGAAAGCAAGCGCTTATGCCCCAGCGGAACAGGTTCGAGATCGCGTTCCGCCGTTTTCTGATCTCCCGGGTGGAATACAAAAATGCTAGCATCCGAAGGAAGAGTGCCTTATGCCTAGAACGTAATCGCGCCGGAAACCTGCAGTGTGTATCCTTGATATGTCGACCTGCACGCAAATTCACGAAAATACTTAAAGCCCAGGCTCGCCTTCCGCCCCGGGAACATTGCGTTGGCTGCGAACCCGAGAGCATTGACTTTGTAGTGTGCCGCTGCCTCTTCCGGCGTAACCGTGGGGCCCTGCTTGTTCGTGGTTTGCCACTGGCCGTACCCCGCCAACCCAAGTTGGAAGCGCATGTTTGCTCGCAGCTGGAAAGCTCTTGTTAGTGAATAATCGAGATCGAACGTCTGGCCGGGGTGGATCATCGTATCCTGCTGCGTGCCATGAAATTCGTACATCTCGAAGGCGGATAGCGCCGTTGCCTTATTCTCACCGAGATACATTGTTTGTCCGCTCGAAAGCGCTGAGGTCCAATACCCGGAACCCACGTTATCTTTGGCACCAGCCTCAAACCTTCCCGTTGGCGCTAAGAATCCGTAAATCGCACGAATATCCGCCCGCTTCGTTTTCCACCCGAGAATCAGCGGCTGATAAAAGGAATCCGCAAATCCGCCACCGGCACTGAGGGGACCCACGACGTCTGAAGTCAGCGAGTTGTTCGCGATCGGCAGAGTGGCCGAAGCTGAGAGTATCGCACCGCCCAATCCCCCTATCTTCTTTTTGCTGACCCAAACGAAACTGTTCAGGTCCATCATGATTGAGTTTTGGCCGGTCGCAACGACGTTTCCTTCGGAATCCCTTCTTTCATCGCGCGAGAAAAAAACGAAGAGGTTTGAATATGTAATTCCGGGTTCGGGCGTCACTCCAGAATTCGTCGCATTCATGCCGACGGGATAGACACCTCTGACTTGCGCGTGAAGAGGTGTTGAAGCAAAAAGCGTGGGAATCACAACCACGCCAGCCAGAGAAAACAGACGAAGCGCAAGTTGTGCTGTCATCAGGATTCACACAATGGAGTCAGCCGTCCGCCGACGGCAGCCACCCACCCTAACCAGAACCCGCGGCCTTCGAGAGAGCGCGGTAGCGATGTTGCGTTGTGCCGTAGCCAGCGTGACCACAAAGACAGGCATTGTTACAGGGATTGCGCTCCCAATTCGGATCAGGCGCTGGCCTGCGTTCTCTTCGCGCGCATTCCGCTTTCGAGTGGCATGGAGGCAAGATTCTTCCAAAAGGTCTCCAAAGATTCGACGCCACCGAACAATGTGGTGAAGATGGTGGAATCCGCGAGGAGGATGTGTCCAGCGCGTTGCCCATCGGGGGGCATCCAGATACACGAATTGAACTCCGTATTGCCCGCGGCGGTGAAGGGATGCGGGCGGTCGAGATCAATCGGCTGACGGGTGAGCACGTGGACGAATTTTGGATCATCGGTGCTCAGCGCGTAATGCGGCAGATGTGGATGAAAGTTGAAGGTGGTGACGCCGTTAAGCAAGCCGAGCTTATCCAGGTCTTTGTTGATCGTAAGCGGAGCGATTTGTTTTGTGCCTTTGACGATCGCCGGGCGAAGCCCGTATTGATTCATTATGGGTACCCGAAGCGCCTTCATCATCGAACGTGTGTATTGCCCGAAACGCTGCTGGCGCGGGACGAGCGCGTCCCCGTGATGCGCATATTCCATTTGCCGCTGGTTCATATCTTCCGTAAACCCCACATCGTGATGAGGGCCAAGCAACAGACAGGTTCCGTCTCGCTTCAGCCACTCGCGGACTGCCTCAATTTCTCCGGAGGACGCCTGCTGCTCTGAAACCAGATGGTCGAGACCGAAGACCATTAGCGTGTCTGTGTCCGCCAGGACCCGCTCGTCAATCGGAAGCTTGTAGCCCGCCTGGTCGATTCGCTGGAATACTGCGACCGGATGCTCGGTGACTTCACCGATGAGTTTCTGGAAGCTGAGGGTCGAGCGATGGAAAAGCTCCAAAGTCCCCGCAATTCCTTGCAGAAAATGCATCTCGTCCCATTCCGTTCCCTCATAGTCGGGCCAGGCAACTCTACGGACTTCCGTCATGGTCGAGAAGCGGTTGTCCAATTCCGTGACATCCCGGTTCGCTTCCCAGGGGTAACTCCAGGTCCAGTAGATGGAAACTCTGCGTTTGCCAGGAGTGTACTTGCGGGGCGCATGATTCTGGTTGTAAGTGCGTGGCGGTTGAAGTGCGGTGCTCATGACTGCCTGCCTTTCCAGCTTTCCTAGGAAAACCTTTCGCTCAATGACTGTCACCCAAGGATGCCAGGTGGCGGAGAGCCCTGATGCCGGGCAGGAGGAAGTAAGCGCCGCCTCGGATCGTGGTGAAAGCCGGCAGGCCTCCGATCTTCATCCGAATGGGCCGTTTGGGGATGGTCATGTCTAGCGTGCCGTCCTGGTTTCCGAAGATGGGATCCCGTTCATTGCCCAGCTCGTGGAAATTTCGGTCATTTGCCCACACATTCATCGTAAATTCGAATTGGCGGACGAGGCTGGCGCAGCCGATGAAGGCGGCGATTCCCCGTTCGATGCCGTCGTCCGGGGCATCATCCGGGAGGGGCGGACCGTAAGTCCCTCCGCGCCGGATCATCTTCCGGCGGTTCACATTCACGGCGGTATCTCGCGGGTTCATGCGACGAATGTGCGAACCGAGAGGGCACGCATAGCCGTAAGGATCCATGTCCGCGTAGGCGAAATCATTGTTGCGTTGAGAATCGGCGCCGAGGTTTGGGTCATCTTCATCCGGAGCCAGGGCGAGCGGGGCGCCGCTCCGCCAACGCCCCATCAGCTTGGCGGCTATCCATTCCTGCTGCTCAGGGGTTTCACCATGCGCCTGTAGAAAGTCGCGAAATCTGCTCACATGCTCTTGCATCCTCAGATAGGCAACATAGCTCGCGTTACGCGAGAGAATCTCCGGCTGCGGCAATCCTCCGGCAGGACCTTCTTCATCGGGATAGCCGAGAAAGAATTCTCCTGCTTTGATCGGCGGGCCAGAGCCGGGCGTAGGCTCTGCTCCCGTTCCTTCAATGACCGGCTGCGAGAGCCGATCGCGGTAGCCGAAGTGTTCGTGGGCGTAATCAAAAGGAGGGAGTGCCTCCAGATCCAGATGGGAAAGAAGTTCCACTCCCTCGCACTTCGCGACATGTCGTTCATGCTCTTCCCGACACCGCTCGCGTTCGGTCACATCGCGAGCGAAGAGTATGGCAATGGCGTGCAAGTCTGGACTGGCCAGGCCTCCGACCCAGTGGTCCGGGTGGTTTACGCCCGTAGTGCCGGTGATCTCTGCTCGGCCAGCCATCCCCTGACGGAACTCTTCGGGAAAGGTGGCTAAGGATTCCTCTGCTACGCCAAGTGCCCGCAATCCGTTCCACGTGAAGCCAATGGTTATCCATCTGGAGTCCCCGGCGCCTGACCCGACCGCTTTCGCGGTGCCCACCTTGTCGATCAGACCGTTCAGCCAGAAGCGCCCGCCTGTCGCGGATCGAAACGTCAAAAATTCATACCGCGCCGCCCGCGCCGGTGGCCGCGACATCAGGAAATGCTGAATGTCTTCGAGGTCAAGCACGGGAGGTTGTACAGTTTGCTTCTCCCGATCACGTGCAATGGCCCTCGATGGTTGCGAGCCGCTCACGGCCTTTCCCCTCACAAAGAGTTGCAGGTGGACTACTGCATCAGGTCGAGCATGTCAGCAAATGCAGCCTTGAGCTTTAAGGCCTCTTTGACCTCATCAGCCGAAACGTAAGGGTATTCTCCGTATTCCAGGAAGCTTGGACATTGATGGTCGCGGAAGAACCTGATGACTGCCGGAAGATTTGTTTTCCAGTCTTCCGGCCAACCTTCAAGGTTTGTAAAGACCGTAGTAATTCCGGTCTTTATGAAGAGCGCAACAGCATCCTCGAGGTATTTGTCAAAATCAGTATCGAAGATTCCCTGATACATAAAGTGCAACCCTGATCCCACGTCAAACAAGATCCATCGGAGATAGTGCAACTTCAACGGCGCGAGCACGAACGGATCGTTTTTCACCGCCTCTTCGATTGTCTTCCCGTAGTCGCGGATCACTTGCTCCTTCCCGGGTTTCACCTTCGCGACTACCGAAAAGCCATGGCACGCGGGAGTTTTCGGGAAAACAGGGCCGTAGCGTCCTTTTTCAAGGGTGAAGTAGCCCTCCTTCGGAATCGACATCGCCGCAGGTCTAGTCCAATCGTTCTCCTTCTCCTTAAGTCTCGCGGGCGTTGGAGTGGCCATGTCTGCCTCCCTCGTGAAATGTTTCACGAGCGAATTCTGGATCCTCATCCCTGGGCCGTGGTGAATATCGATCGAGCGTATGGCATGGGTCGCAAAACTGATACTGTCATTTCTTACAGGTCTCTCGCTCTCGGGCGAATTCGCAAATCGATGTTCTAATGCGCGCCCTCGGCCATTTTTCGGAGCGTTTGTCCGACCGGGAGAAGCACCAACTTTTTCGGTAACTTGATTCGGAAGATCTGGCGGCGAAGGGGAAAAGCGCGCGGGCAGGAGTGCCCGCGCCACGGGGTCAATCACGCCGACTGCGCGATGTTTTCGTCCTCGGCGTCTTCGACGACAACGTTGGACTGCGTTGGTCCGAGCGAGCGCTTGCCGCGTCGCATGGCTACAATTCCCGTGCGCACCATTTCCATCACGCCGTAGGGGCGCAGCACTTCGACGAGACTGTCGATCTTGTCCTCGGTGCCGGTGATTTCGATGGTGAGCGATTCGAGCGCCACATCCACTACGCGCGCGCGGAACACCTTCGCGAGTTCGAGCACGTGCGGCCGCACTTCCTGCGCCGCGGCCACCTTGATCATCGCCAGGTCCCGCGCGATCGAAGGCTCTCGCGTGATGTTGTCGACGAGCAGCACATTCACCAGCTTGTAGAGGTTCGCCTCGATCCGCCGGGCCTGATCGGGATCGGCCTCGACGGTGATTGTCATGCGCGAGACTTCCGGCTTTTCCGTTCGGCCGACAGTGAGCGAATCGATATTGAACGCCCGGCGGCGGAAGAGCGACGCCACACGCGTCAGAACGCCCGGCTTGTTTTCCACGTAGACGACGAACGTATTCAGCATCCGTCCCTCAGTCATCGGCCGCCGTCTCCACCAGCGGGCTCGGCCGCCGGATCATTTCGTGGAGCGGCGCTCCCGCGGCCACCATCGGATACACCGAGTCTTCCTGCTCCACGCGGAAATCGATCACCACCGGCCCCTCGTGCTCGCGCGCCGCGCGAACGGCCGGCACCACGCCGCCTCGCTTCGTGACTCGCATGCTGCGGATACCATACGCTTCGGCCAGCCGGACGAAATCCGGGCTCAGGAGCGGCGTCGACTGGTAATTGCGCTCGTAGAAAAATTCCTGCCATTGTCGCACCATGCCCAGGTAGCCGTTGTTGATGATGGCGACGTTGATCTTCAGTTTTTCCTGCACCATCGTCGCGAGTTCCGCCATCGTCATCTGGAAACCGCCGTCGCCCACCACCACCCACACCTCGGCTTCCGGCCGCGCGACTTTCGCGCCGATTGCCGCGGGCAGCGCGAAGCCCATCGTGCCGAGGCCGCCGGAGGTGACGAGCGAACGCGGGTCCTCGTGCTTGTAATACTGCGCTTCCCACATCTGGTGCTGGCCGACATCGGTGACCACCACGGTGTTGCTCTCGCGTGTCTCGATCCACAGGTCGTTGATCACGTGCGCCGCGTACAGGTGTCCGTTGTCTTCGAGCGACTGGATGTCCCGCACCGCCGCGTCGCCCTGATGGCCTTCAATCCACTTGAGCCATTCGCTCCGGTCGCCCGGTTCAACGCGCGGCAACAGCGCGCGCAGCACTTCCCGCAAATCGCCCACCAACGCCACGTCCACCTTTACGTTCTTGTTGATTTCGGCGGGATCGATCTCGACGTGGATTTTCTTCGCCAGCGGCGCGTAGGACTCCTTGGCGCCGGTCACCCGGTCGTCGAATCGCATCCCGAGCGCCAGCAGCAAATCCGCGTTCTGAATCGCATGGTTCACCCACGCCTCGCCGTGCATGCCCATCATGCCCAGATTCAGCGGATGCGAAGCGGGCAACGCGCCCAAGCCGAGCAGCGTCAGCGCGACGGGAATCTGCGCGCGCTCGGCCAGTTCGCGCACCTCGCCCATCGCTCCCGATGCCAGCACGCCCTGTCCCGCCAGAATCACCGGCCGCTTCGCCCGCGCGAGCAATTCCAGCGCTCGCACGTATTCCGCCTCTGCTGGCGAAAGGTCCGGCCGGTATCCGGGCAATTGCGGTTTCGCGGCTTCCCAGTCGAATTCGCAGGAAGCCTGCTGCGCATCTTTCGTGATGTCGACGAGCACCGGCCCCGGCCGCCCCGATCGCGCCACGTAGAACGCCTCGCGGATTGTGCGCGCCACCTCGTCCGCGCGCGTCACCAGCGCGTTATGTTTGGTGATCGGCAGCGTGACGCCGGTGATGTCTGTTTCCTGAAACGCGTCGGAGCCGATCAGCCGGCTGCCCACCTGCCCCGTGATGCAGACGATCGGCGAGGAATCCATCATCGCCGTGGCGATGCCGGTGACCATGTTTGTCGCGCCGGGTCCGGACGTCGCGACGGCCACACCCACGCGCCCGCTGGCCCGCGCGTAGCCGTCGGCCATGTGCGTCGCGCCCTGTTCGTGACGCACCAGGATGTGATGTATGCGGCTATGCTTCAACGCGTCGTAAGCGGGCAGGATCGCTCCGCCCGGATAGCCGAAGACGTGCTCCACGCCTTCCCGCTCCAGGCACTCCCACAGAATCTGCGCTCCCGTCATCTTCATCGTCATCAACCCAAAATCATTCCGTCTTGCTGCTCCAGCCTCGCATCCCGCCACATCGAAATCCTGTCATCCTGAGCGGAGCGGTCCGATTTCGAAAATGCGGACCGCCCCGTATCCGTGAGGGCATCGGAGCGAAGGACGCCGAACGCGTAGAGGCAAAGTGGCCCACGAAAAACCTCTGTCGGCTTTCGCCCGCACCTCACGCCGAAGCCGCCTTCTGCTCGAGCCACGCCATCCGCTCGCGCAGCTTCGCGCCGATCTGTTCGATGGGGTGTTCGAGGTCGCTCTTGAGCAGCGCGTTGTAGCGAGGGCGCCCCGCGGCGTGCTCGCCAATCCATTCCCTGGCAAACTCGCCCGACCGAACTTCCGCCAGAATCTTTCGCATCTCCTCGCGGACGTGCTCGTCGACGACGCGCGAGCCGCGCGAAAGATCGCCATATTTCGCCGTTTCGCTCACGTACTTGTGCATGCGCGCGAAGCCGCCTTCGTAAATCAAGTCGACGATCAGCTTCAGTTCGTGCAAGCACTCGAAATACGCCACTTCAGGACTGTAGCCCGCCTTCGTCAGCGTCTCCCATCCCGCCGCAATCAGCTCCGTGACGCCGCCACACAGCACCGCCTGCTCGCCAAAGAGGTCGGTCTCGGTCTCCTCGGCGAAAGTCGTTTCCAGCACCGTCGCGCGCGTCCCGCCGATCGCCTGCGCGTAAGCCAGCGTGCGCTCGAACGCCTTGCCCGTCGCGTCCTGATGCACCGCGACGAGGCACGGAACGCCGCGCCCCTGCTCGTACTGCCGCCGCACCAGGCTCCCCGGCCCCTTCGGCGCCACCATTGTCACGTCCAGGTTCGCCGCCGGCTTGATTTGTCCATAGTGGACGTTAAATCCGTGGGACACGAGTACCATGGCTCCCGGCTTCAGCCGCGGCGCGATCGCTTCCTTGTAAAGCTGCGGCTGCGTCATGTCCGGCGCGAGGAGGACAACGACATCCGCACCCTCGACCGCGGCGGCCGGTTCCACCGGCTTCCAGCCGTCTTCGATCGCCTGTTTCCACGAAGGCCCGTTCGGCCGCTGGCCGAGCGTCACGTTGCATCCGCTGTCGCGCAGGTTCAGCGCCTGCCCGCGCCCCTGGCTGCCGTATCCGATCACCGCGATGCGCAGGCCCGCCAGCGCCTTGGGATTCGCATCGGCTTCGAAATAGAGCTTCGTCATCGTTGTTGCTCCCCTCCGGGTTTCCGGTGAATTTTTCAGGATTTCGTTGCCGCCGCCGCTTCGGCCGCCGCGAACTGCGGCCGCGTCACCGCGCCCTCGGACGCCGACGAAACGAGCGCGGCGTATTTCGCCATCACGCCGCTCGTGTACCGCGGAGCCGGCGGACGCCACGCGGCGCGCCGCGACTCGAGATCGGCATCCACGTTCAGCTTTCTCGCCGCCACGTCGAAAGTGATCGGATCGCCATCGCGCACCAAAGCGATCGGCCCGCCCACAGCCGCCTCCGGCGCCACATGCGCGGCCATCAAGCCGTGCGTCGCGCCGCTGAAACGGCCATCGGTGATCAACGCCACCGTGTCGCCCAGCCCGCGGCCGACCAGTGCCGCCGTCACGGCCAGCATCTCGCGCATGCCTGGCCCGCCGCGCGGACCTTCGTAGCGGATCACCACCACGTCGCCATCGCGAATTGCGCCTCGCTGCACCGCCTCGAACGCCTGCTCCTCGCTGTCGAAAACACGCGCCCTTCCCGTGTGCGACCGCCGCTCGTGCCCAGCCAGCTTCACCACGCATCCTTCGGGCGAAAGCGATCCGCGGAGAATCGCCAGCCCGCCGTGCTTTTCGATCGGATTCGAGAGCGGCCGAACCACCTGCTGCCCGGCGGCTTCCTTCGCGCTACGCGCCTCTTCCTGAATCGAGCGGCCGGAAACGGTCGCGCAGTCGTGCAGCAGCCCGGCATCGAGCAGACGCATCGCGATCAGCCGCTCGCCGCCAGCGCGCTCGAGATCCGGCGCGGTGTAGCGGCCAAAAGGTTTCAGGTCGCACAGCAGCGGCGTTCGCGCCATCACTCGGTCAAAATCGTCGATCGTGATTGGGACGCCGGCTTCCCGCGCGATGGCCAGCAAATGCAGCACCGCGTTCGTCGAGCCGCCCGTCGCCGCGACCGACGCAAACGCATTTTCGAGACTTTCTCGCGTGATGATTTGGCTCGGCCGCACGCCGTCGCGCAACAATTGCATCACCAGCGCGCCCGCTTCCCGCGCCACCGCGTCCTTGCGCGGATCGGTGGCCGGAACCTGGTTCGCGCCCGCCGGCGACATCCCCAAAAGCGACGCGGCCGTCGCCATCGTGTTCGCGGTGAATTGGCCGCCGCACGCGCCCGCGCCAGGGCAAGCGTGGTCTTCGAGGTCCTTGAGCTGCTCGCTCGTCATTCGTCCCGCGGCGCACGCCCCCACCGCCTCGAAAACGTCCTGAATCGTCACGTCGCGCCCTTCGAAACGCCCCGGCTGGATCGATCCGCCGTAGAGCATCAGCGAAGGCACGTTCAGCCGCGCGAGAGCCATCAGCGTCCCCGGAATCGTCTTGTCGCAACCCGAGAGCGCCACCACCGCGTCCATCATGTGCCCGCGCGCCACCAACTCGATCGAATCGGCCACCACCTCGCGCGAGACCAGCGACGCCTTCATCCCCTCGGTCCCCATCGTGATTCCGTCGGAAACCGCGATCGTGTTGAATTCGATCGGCGTCCCTCCGGCCGCACGAATGCCCTCTTTGACGGCCGTGGCCAGCTGCCGCAGATGGAAATTGCACGGCGTGACTTCAGTCCACGTGTTCGCCACGCCCACGAGCGGCCGCTCCAGATCGGCGTCGGTCAGCCCGGTAGCCTTCAGCATTGCCCGTGCCGGCGCCCGCGAGACTCCCTTCTTGATTCCGTCGCTGTTCATGTCCCCTGTCGTTCCGTGTCCTCGTTCGGTTTTTCTGCACGGGAGCGCTCGAGCTCCCATAGAAGGCCATTGAACCCAAACCGCATGGCATAGTCCAATTTATACTTTTCTCATTGTCCATAAGTTATATTTAGCGACCTTCCGACGAGGTGTCATCCGCCGCTACGTGTACATCGGCCGCTTCACGCCGCCATCGTTGCTTATTTGTGGAGCAAGAGCGCGCACAGCCTGAAGGCTGTGCCACAGAATCCTCTCCCCATCTCATCCGTGGGGTCACCGGATACCCAGGCGCCGCCTCAAGATCTTCAAGGATACGGGGGTCCCGGATCGTCAGGATCGGACCGTAGTTCCGCCTGGGGTCTTCGTCCAAAATCAGCAACCCCCACTCCCGTCCCAACGCATCCCTGCCGATTGACATGCAACCGAAGCCCGGCTAAAGTGCTGCATCCGGGTATCGGATACGCTCAATGATTTGCGCGACGCCATTTCGCTTTAGCGGGTTCCTCTTTACGGGCCGCTTCCTCTATCGAGGGAGCGGACTGATGGAGCCTGCGCTCGCGCGGAGAACCAACTAGAAACCCGAGGGCGAAAAGAGCTTCCAATAGGCCGCGACCTCCAGACGAGGTCGCGGCCTTTTTTGTTTTTCGGACAAGAACGGGAAACAAGGAGAGCAGGCCATGAAACCGATCCACGATCGGGGAAAGAAAATCGATGGAATCGACGAGAAGCTGGTCGAGCTGTTGAATCGACGCGCGCAGCTAGCGATCGAAATCGGCGCATTCAAGCGCCGCTATCGCCTGAGCGCCATTTCGCCCGCGCGGGAACGCGAGATCCTGCGTCGCGTTTGCGAAACGAGCGCCGGCCCTCTCGACCCGAGAGCCGTGGCGCGCCTGTTCCGCGCCATCCTGACGGAATCGCGCAAAGCCGCGGCCGTGGCCGCCCCAGGAAAGGAGTCCCAATGACCGTTCCGGCCGCATATCCCCGCGTCGCTTTTCAGGGCGAGCGCGGCGCGTTCAGCGAAGAAGCCGCCGTGCTCCTGGTCGGCGAGGAAATCGACCTCGTGCCTCGCCCCACTTTCGACGCGCTCTACGCCTCAATCCGCGAAGGAGCGGCCGATCTCGCTCTCGCCCCGGTCGAAAACACGCTGGCTGGCTCGGTGGTTGCCTCGCTCGACCTGCTGCTCGAGAGCGGCCTGCACGCGGTCGCCGAAGTGATTCTGCCGATCGCCCACTGCCTCATCGGCACGCCCGACGCCGCGTTCGAGCGAATCACGAGCGTAGAATCGCACCCGGTCGCCCTCGCCCAATGCGGGCGCTTCCTTCGCGCGAATCCGCAAATGACGCGCCGCGCCACGCTCGATACCGCAGGCAGCGTCCGCGAAATCATCCGTGCCGCAGATCCCTCGCGCGCCGCCATCGCCGGCCGCCGAGCCGCCGAAATCTATGGGGGCCGTATCCTGCGCGAGCACATCGAGGATCATGCCGAAAACTACACGCGTTTCCTCTTGCTTTCCCCCACCCCGCGTACGAACGAGAGCGCCAACCGCCTTTCCCTCGTCGTCGAATTGCGCCACGTCCCCGGCGCGCTGCATCGCGCCCTCGGCGTCTTCGCCAGCCGCTCAATCGACCTGCTCAAGATCGAGAGTCGCCCCATCCCCGGCCGCCCCTGGCAATACCGTTTTTACCTCGATCTCCACGCATCCCTGAACGATCCGGCAACGCTCGCCGCGCTCGACGAACTGCGCCAATGCACCGACAGCGTACGCACATTAGGCTGCTACCCGGCCTACGACCCGACATCGTGCCCTATCCGAGGATAGGCAGCGGCCGACCCCCGCAGGTCGGGCACTGATCATCTGCCTACCATCGGGCCGCATTCGTCCTCGTCGGCGAAGGACGATGAACCGTCCTGACGTCTCCCGCCGGCGGCTTTCAGGTGATTTTCAGCTACTTCTATCATCTTCGGGAGGAGAGGTGTGATGTGCCCTCATCTCCTCCGCGTCAAGGGTTCCAACGCCGGCTGTGGAAACCGGCCTGTACCTGCCCTTGCGGAGTTCCTCTAGAGGTGTTTGTCATGGCAATGCTGAAGCGTCTGCTGATTTTATTTTTAGTCTGGGGTGTTCCGGCTGCAGCAATCGCTCAAGGCTTGGATACAGCAAAGATCGACAAGGCGTTCGGGCGATCAGGCCAGAAGACCGATGGTGTTTATAAGGTCGGCTTTCCTCGAACCGACCTGCATGTCGTGATCCGTGGGGTTCCGCTCAAACCCGGACTCGCGCTCGGATCGTGGGCTGCGTTCTCAGGCAGCGATGCCAGGGCAACAGTCATGGGGGATCTGGTATTGCTTCAAGACGAGGTCAATCCTGTGATGCAGAAACTGCGGGGCGCGGGTTTCGAGATCACAGCGCTTCACAATCATCTCCTGAATGAGACGCCCCGCCTCATGTACATGCACTACATGGCACATGGAAGCGCAGTGCAGCTTGCCGCCGCGCTCCGCGCAGCCCTTGCGGTCTCCCGGACCCCGCTTGGGAAGCCGGCTGCTGCTCCAACGGCCGCATCCGGTCGGCCAGCCTGGGTTAATTCCGTGGAGGAAGGGATGGCGCGCAAAGGCAATTTCGCGGGAGGCGTGCTTTCATTCGGCATTCCCCGCGCCGATGCGATTTCCATGGACGGGACAACCCTCTCTCCTCTCCAGGGCGTAGCTGAGTCCATCAATTTCCAGGAAGCAAGCAATGGAGGCGTCGCCAGCACCGGAGACTTCGTGCTCACCGCCGCCGAGGTGAATCCGGTAATCTCTGTGCTGGAAGAACACCACATCACGGTGACCGCGTTGCATACTCACATGCTCACAGAGGAGCCCCGGCTCTTCTTCATGCACTTTTGGGTGGTTGGCACCGCCAAATCCGTCGCCGGCGGAATCAGTGCTGCCTTGCAAAAGATTTCGACAAAGTGAGCACATCGCACGCGCCAAGGAGGGGCGGGTAGCGTCCTAACGTCGCACTTGGACGTCACGGCCGGGAATTTTCCCTCGAAGCCATCCTCCGGAGATGCGCCCCACTCGCGCTGCCTGCAAGGATCGTCGACGGCGCTGGCGCCGACAGCAGCCCGAGTCCGTCGGGCTGAGCGCCGCCGGTGGCTTTCGACGACGCCTTGTACGCCTGGTGCCGGGAGTTGGTGGAGTGCGGCAAGAGGAAAGGAGCCTTCTAGGATGTCACCTGAGGTGTTGTAATGGTAGCCGCACAATGCGCCTCCTAATCGTCGAAGACGAGAAGCGAATGGCTGAGTTGCTGAAAATCGGCCTTGAGGAAGAAAACCACACTGTCAGCTTAGCCTTTGACGGACGCTCGGCTCTGGAGCACGCAAGGATGTGCGAATTCGATGCCATCGTCCTGGATGTGATGTTGCCCGGAATGGATGGCATTGAGGTGGCGCGCCGGATCCGCAGGAGTCAAAGCCAGACGCCGATCCTGATGCTCACCGCTCGCGATGCGGTCCCCGACATTGTGAAGGGGCTTGACGCGGGCGCGGATGATTATCTGACGAAGCCCTTCTCCTTCGAGGAATTCCTGGCCCGCCTGCGCGCCGTCGCGAGACGCGGCTCGGTTCCGCGCCCGACATGCTTGCAGGTGGCGGATCTCATGCTGGATCCCGCCACGCGCCGAGTTACACGAAGTGGCGAAGAGATCTATCTGAGCCCCACGGAATTTCGTCTTTTGGAATTCCTGATGCGGCGGGCGGGAAGGGTCGTCTCCCGAAGCGCAATCATCCAGGCTGTTTGGGACCTCGATCAGGAGGTCGAAGAGAATACTCTCGACGCTTTCATCCGCCTTGTGCGAAGCAAGGTGGATCGAGACCGCTCCCAGAAGCTGATCCATACCGTTCGCGGGATTGGGTACACGATTCGAGAGAAATAGCCGAGATGAAGCCGCTCCCCATTCGCTTCAAACTGACCGCCTGGTATTCCGCCGTGCTCCTCGCCACATTCGTCCTGTTCGGCATCATCGCCTTTTTCGCGATGCAGAATGGCATCGAGACAACCGTGGACGAGGGCTTGCGCGATCAGGTGAGTGGCATAAGGGAATTGATGAGAAGCGTGCTCCCTGAGGGTCCAGAAAGGCTGGAAGATGAGCTAAGGGAGCATTCCGAGCTGCGGGCAGGAGGCGATTTCTCTCAAGTTTCGGACGGACAGGGCCGTTGGCTTTTCCGGTCAGAGCTCATGAAGCGTTTTGACATCCCTCGGCAGAACCCGCAGAACCCTTCCTACTACAACATGCAGGTCAAGGGCCTCCCTTTGCGAGTGCTCTCGAGCGAGGTCCGCCTGGACGGCCAGACTTATCTGGCGCAGGTGGCGGCGCCAATGGACGACTTCTACGATGCGCTGAGCCGTTTCAGGTGGGTTTTGCTCTTGTTCAGTCCGCTTCTGCTTGTCCTCGCTTCGGCGGGCGGCTACTGGATAAGCCAACGAGCCTTGAAGCCGGTTGATGAAATCACACGGGCAGCCCAGGACATCAATTCAAAGAATCTGTCCATGCGATTGCGAGTGCTCCGGAGCCGCGATGAATTACAGCGCCTTTCGGAAACTCTCAACGGTATGTTGGAACGGCTGGAAGCGGCCTTCAGCAGGGTCACGCGGTTCACCGCTGATGCTTCACACGAGCTGCGCACCCCCCTCGCCTTGATGCGAACCACCGCGGAGGTCTCTTTGCGGAAATCCCGGGGCGAAGCGGAATACCGCGAAGCCTTGGCTCAGATTCTCGGAGAATCGGAAAAGACAACGGCTCTTATCGAGAAGCTCATGGTGCTTGCGCGCGCCGACGCAGGATTCGAATCCCTTGAGCGCGTTCCCGTGAATCTGGTTGACACTCTCTCCGATGTCTGCCGTGAGGGCCGAACCTTGGCCGAGGGAAAGCGGATTACTTTTCAAGTGCGGTTGGCCAAAGGACCGATACTCATCACAGGGGACCCCCACGCCCTCCACCGTTTATTCCGGATTTTGATAGACAATGCCGTGAAATATACCGGGCCGGAGGGCCGCATCGAGGTCTCATTGACGGTGAACCCGGAACGGGCACTTGCCGAGGTCCGGGACACGGGAATCGGCATCGATGCGGCGGACCTGCCCCATATCTTTGAGCGATTCTATCGTGCCGACAAGGCTCGGTCGCGTGAACAGGGCGGCGCCGGCTTGGGGTTGTCCATTGCGCACTGGATAGCGGATGCTCACGGAGGCTCGATTCATGCTCAGAGCACACTCGGAGTGGGCTCGGTTTTCCAGGTCGGCCTCCCGCTCGACATGGACGGGCGTGGAGTTCGAGCGACGTCGGCGGCCTCCCGGACTACCGAGAAGAGTTCGTAGCCCGAGGACCACGTGAGACGGTTGCTCCGGGTCCTTTCTTTCGGCGTTGTGGCTCTGCTGTTGTGGCTCTGATCATGTTCCCAGGTATTTGTAGCACGTGGCCTCGAACAGGTATCCTCACGACAACTTCGCGCGTGCGCTCGGCGAAACTTACAGACATGACATTCATGATCCCCAGGGAAAACAGAGCCCTGTTTTCAGACGGTTTTCAGATTGCCCTGCGATGCTATCGCTCCCGCGCTTCAGATCCGTTGTAACGGAGTTGGCACCGCGGGGCCGCGCGGCGGGGCGGGGTCTTATGACAAAAGAGGGTCCGCCAAGGAATAGACCAGAGGGAACAAGCGGATTCAGAAGACGAGACGTCTGATCTGCCAGCCCGGTGGCAGGTCCGAAGCATTCCCGGCAGGGGCTCAGCGTTCCAGCTGAGAGCCCTCCTGCGCACCATGGGTGCTTTGGGGCGGTTTCAAATTGTTAACAAGAATTAACATCGGACTTCGCGTACGTCAGGAAGCAACAGCAGGGAACCCAAGATCGTGGTCTTTGGCGTTATGCAACGATTGGCGAGACGAGAGAGGCGAGTTAAGCAGAGGGGAAACGCGCACCGGACGAAAACCGGACGCCTCACTCATTTCGGTCACTTTCTGTCGTTTTGCACAGTATTTCTTGCCGCCTCGTTGCTGCCGCGAAGCGTCGATGCCCGCACCTTGGCAGACGAGGGCCACGCTCCCATTGAGGAAGGAGTGCGCACCGCGGTGGCAGTCCGTGTGCAGCGCCCCCCGCGTCTGGACGGCACGTTGAATGATCCCCTCTGGCAACGGGCCAAGCCGGTCAACGATTTTCGCCAGCGCGAGCCTTACGAAGGCCAGCCCTCCACGGAACGGACCACGGTCCGCATCCTCTATACGCGAAACGAGGTGTATTTCGGAATCCGGTGCAACGACTCGGATCCGAAAGGTATCGTGGCAACCCAGTTGGTTCGGGACGCAAGCCAGGATCTCGACGACTATTTTCAAATTTTGATCGATCCCACCAACGATCATCGCGACGCCTATCTCTTCCAGATCAATCCCCTCGGTACGCAACTGGACGGTCTCATCGTCAACGAAGGAGACATCGATACTGGCTGGAACGGGATCTGGACTTCTGATGCGCGCATGACTTCCCATGGCTGGACGGCAACCGTGGGGATACCCTTCTCCACGTTGAATTTCATGAAGTCAAAGGACGTCGTCTGGGGGCTGAACTTCGAGCGGTTCATCCGGCGAAAGAACGAGGAGGATTTGTGGAGCGCCTGGCGGCGCGCCTGGGGCATTCACAAAGTCTCGCAAGCCGGCGAGCTTACCGGAATCACCGATATCGGCAGCGGCCGGCTTTTCATCGTCAAGCCCTACGCTCTCGCGGGGGCTGACAGCGCCACGGGCGCCGGCACGAAAGCCCTCCACACCGCTGGAGTGGACATCAAGTACGGCCTTCGGTCGAATCTGATTCTGGACTTGACCGGAAACACGGATTTCGCGGAGGCGGAAGCGGATCAACTCCAGTTCAACCTGACGCCGTACAAACTATATTTCCCGGAGACGCGCCAGTTCTTTCTCGAAAACGCCGGCATTTTCTCGTTCCCAATGGGCTCCCAGGATCAATTGTTCTTCAGCCGCCAAATCGGGATCGACGCGGTCTCCGGCCAGGTGGTGCCCGTCAACGGCGGCGCCAAGCTGACCGGCATACAAGGGAAATATCAGATCGGGGCCATGGACGTTGACACGCGCTCGAGCGGTCCAAATCCCTATGCGAACTACGCGGTCGCGCGCGTCACACGGTCCCTGTTTGGGGCCTCGTACGTGGGCGTTATGGCTGCGGACAAGCGGTCGGGCAATCCTAATGACCGTTTCAACCAGGCGGGAGGAGTGGATACCCGGCTGGTCTTTCTGAAGAATCTGACCGTGCAGGCATGGGCGGCGCAGACCCGTTCGCCAGGAGTAAGGAGTGGGAATACGGACGTCGGGGGAACAGTGAGCTACAAGAACGACTGGATGCAATTCGAAGCCGAGCGCGTGAAGATCGGTCCGAATTTCAATCCTGAGGTCGGCTTCGTCAACCGGACTGACGCGAACGAAAGTTTCCTGAACCTGAACCTCGCCCCGCGCCCTAAGATCAGAGGACTTCGCGAACTCAATTTCGAAGGGTTCATCGATCACATTCCGGACACCGAGGGCGTCCTGCAAACCCAGGAATGGCAAGCAACATTCCGCGCGATTTGGAACAACGGCGCCTACACCGACGACGATATCGCGGACGTGTTCACGCAAAGAATCACCACCCCATTCAATATTTACAAGAATATCGTCATCCCTCCCGGCATGTATCATTTCGTGCGCCACCAGATCACGTTCGGCTCCCGCCTCGATCGTCCATTCACCTACCAGCTGTACGAGCGCTTCGGCAGCTACTACGGTGGCCGCCTGAACGAATTTCGCGTGAAGGGGCAATATCGTCCGAATGAGCATTTTTCTTTCGCGCTGGTGCAGCTTTGGAACAGCTTCCGCTTGCCTGAGGGTAATTTCTCTGTCGACCTCGCAAGCCTCCAGGCCAGTTACTCCTTCTCCCGCTTTCTGACTTTTACGAGCCTGGTTCAAATGGACACCGCGAACACGCAGGCGGTGAACGCCAACTTGATCCTGCAATATCGCTACCGACCCGATAGCGACGTCTTTGTCATCTATAATGCCGGCACTCAATTTGCCAGCTTGGCTGCCGCGAACCCGCAGCAGTTCCGGGAATCGCGGTTTGAGGTGAAGTTCACCTACTCATATTTTCACTAGGCCAGGATCCGTGCACGGGCCGGCCACATGACAAGGAACCGCAACCTCCTGCTGATTTACGCGGCGGCTTTCCTCCGCTCGCTCGCGATCGGGATGGCGAGCGTGCTCCTGGGAATTTATCTGGGCCGCCTTGGGTTCAACGCGCAACGCATAGGGGCGGTCATTGCCGTAGGCCTGTTCGGTATGGCGCTCGGCACGCTCTTCGTGAGCCTCAGCGCGGACCGGATCGGCCGGCGGCGTGTGCTTGTCGGACTTGCCTTGTTGGCCGCGGCCGGCGGCGCGGGAGTCGGCCTCGCACGCGGCTTCTGGCCCATTCTCGGTTTTGTGTTGCTCGGCATGCTGAATAGCATGGGGCGCGATCGTGGCGCGGCGGTGGCGCTCGAGCAGGCGATCATCCCGCAGCACATCCCGGCCAGGCTGCGGACATCTTCGCTTTCCTGGTACAACCTGACTCTCGAGGCGGGGCACGCCCTTGGCGCGCTCGCGGCCACTCTCCCGGCCGCATGGGGACGGGGCGTGGGACTCGGTTGGCGCGCTTCCTACCAAGCTGCGTTCGGGCTCTACGCGTTTTGCTTTCTCGCGAGCGCCTTGCTCTATGTGGGATTGAGCCGCGACGTCGAACTCGAATCGGCCGGCGGACCGGCATCCCCGGGGATGCCGGCGCGCATTCCCCCGGAATCGAAGCGCATCGTCATGCGCCTCGCCGCGCTGTTCAGCCTCGATAGCTTTGGCGGCGGCTTCCTCAACGATGCCCTCCTGACCTACTGGTTTTTCCGGCGGTTTGGCGTGGCGGAAGCGGTGCTCGGCCCGCTTTTCTTCCTCGCGCACGCCTTGAACATGGCCTCCTATCCGGTGGCGGCCTGGCTGGCGCGGCGCGTCGGGCTCGTGAATACAATGGTCTTCACCCACATTCCCTCCAGCTTGTTTCTCATCGCGGTGCCCTTCGCGCCGTCGTTCGTCCCGGCGGCAGGACTCTACCTGGCCCGGGCGGCTCTTGTGGAAATGGACGTGCCCACGCGTCAGTCGTACGTCCTGGCTGTAGTCAAGCCGGACGAGCGGACCTTCGCGAGCGGGATCACCACGGTGGCTCGAAATGTGGGCTGGGTGAGCGGGCCGCCGCTCGCCGGCTACCTGATGCAGCATGCGGCGCTGGCCGCGCCGCTCTGGATCGGCGGCGGTGCGAAAATCGCCTACGATTTACTGCTGTACAGGGCGTTTCGGCGCCACCGGCCGCCGGAGGAATCGCCCGTGGCGGACGCGCAAGACGCGGGCGCGCCGCTCGGCCGGAATTCGCCCCGGCGGCCCTAGGCAGAACTCCAAAGGAGGTTCACCCTTATGCGTTGGATCCGATTAACGGGGAAAATTCCAAGCGGCGAATTTGGTAGCGGTACGGGGAATCGAACCCCGGTTTCTAGATTGAGAATCTAGCGTCCTAACCTCTAGACGATACCGCCACGAAAAGTATAATACAGCCCGTGCCAGTCGCGGAACCACGCCGCGCGACCCTGCTGCTTCCTTCAGCCCACAGGCCCTTAGCACTTTTCTAACACCGGCGTAACGACAGCCGCCTCCTCCGAGTCATACACTTAGAAGGACAAAAGGGTGTGTTGCAGTGGAATTTCGCTCGGCAGTCACTGACGCTTTCAACACGCTCCGGCAGAACCGGATGCGTTCGGCGCTCACGATGCTCGGCATCATGATCGGCATCGGCGCGGTGATGTGCACGGTGGCGATCGGCCAGGGCGGCCAGACGCAGGTTCAGCAGCAACTCGAAAACATCGGCGACAATCTGATCTGGATCGAAGCCGGTGGCCGCAACGTCAGCGGCCGCCGCACCGGCGCCTACGGCACGAATTCGCTCATGGTCGAGGACGAGCAGGCGATCGCCCGCCTGCCGGCCATCAAGATGTGCTCGCCCCACGTCGATTCGCACGTACAGATCACCTACAAGAACCAGAATTGGTGGACGCACTACCGCGGCGTCGCGCCCTCCTTCCTCCATATCGAGCATTGGGTGGTCGCGTCCGGTTCGTCATTTACCGACGCCGACGTCGACCATTTGAACAAGGTTGTGGTCATCGGACGCACCGTCGCCGAACATTTGTTCCCGCACGAGGACCCGGTCGGCAAGACCGTCCGCATCTCGAATCTGCCTTTCGTCGTGGTTGGAGTGTTTGCGCCGAAGGGCGTGTCGACCTATGGCTGGGATCAGGACGACACGCTGATGATGCCCTACACCGTGGCCATGAAGGAGCTCATAGGTCAGTACTGGCTCGACGACATCATGTGCTCGGCCGTTTCTCCGGCTGCAATTCCTCCGGCCGAAACCCAGATCGGCCGCCTGTTGCGTTTCCAGCACCATCTGCGGCCTGATCAGCCGGACGACTTCAATATCCGTCATCCCGAGGAAGCGCTTCAGGCTCTGAAAGAGTCCAACAAGACCTTCGCCATCATGCTCGCCTCGATCGCCTCGGTTTCCCTGCTCGTGGGCGGCATCGGGATCATGAACATCATGCTCGTCAGCGTCACCGAGCGCACGCGGGAGATCGGCGTCCGCATGGCGGTCGGCGCCACACGCTGGGATGTGCAGCAACAATTCCTGATCGAAGCGGCAACGCTCAGTCTGGTGGGAGGAGCCGCGGGCGTCCTCGGCGGCATCATCGCCACCGAGGGTCTCACGCGCGCGATGAGTTGGCCGGCAACGTTTTCGATGGAGGCGGTGCTCATCGCGGTGGTCGTTTCAATCGGCACCGGCATCTTTTTCGGCTACTACCCCGCGCGCCGCGCCGCCGCCCTCAATCCGATCGAGGCGCTTCGCTACGAGTGACCCGGTTCCAGCCGGTTCGCTTCCGCCCGCTCCTATTTTCCGGAATCAACCGTCGCGTGCCCGACTTCCTCTTCCTCCATCCGGACCCGCGCCGGGCGTACAGGGCGCCACGTCGCGAAATCGTTTCGGCAGGCGTCGCAACGCACCGGCCGCGCTCCCAGCCGCATCTCCAGGCGCGATACCCATTCCCGGGCCAGCTTTTCCCGCCGGATTGACATCAAGTCCAGATTCCCGCACAACCGGCAATGCGCATAGAGCAAATACCGCAAAGGCACATTTCGCGCGTAGAACCTTTTCTGGCACTCCACGCACCGCCAGGGAAGCATTCCGAAAATGCCGAGCAGGTATTCGATCTTGCGCCGGTGCGAACGCAAGCAATCGTATGTTCCGCAGCGTGGACAGATCACTCCGCTCTCCAGGACACAATGTCATTGCCCGGCCAACCACCCCGTTGACGCGGGAGAGTCCTCATTTTCCAGGGCCCAGCTTATCCCCTCACCCAGCCTTTCGCATCGGCAATTTTGCCCGCGAAGTTTACTGCCGGTACAATCCCCTCAAGCGGCGCTCCCGCTGACTCGAGGAGGTTTTTGTGCCCGGTTACACCGCTTCCCACGCCCGCGCCGGCATCCATGCGCCCTTGCCCGCGATCGAAACCTGGCCGAATCAGTTCCCCGGCTACCGCATCACGATTCGCGTGCCCGAGTATACGTCGGTGTGCCCCAAGACCGGCCTGCCCGATTTCGGCGTGCTTACGATCGAATACGAGCCGGCCCGGCTGTGCCTGGAGCTGAAATCGTTCAAGCTGTACCTCTTGGCCTATCGCAACCTCGGCATCTTCTATGAAAACGCGGTGAACCGCATCCTGCGCGACGTGGTGCGCGCCACGCGGCCGAAGTCCTGCCTGGTGCGCGGCGAATTCACTCCTCGCGGCGGCCTCACCACCACCATTGAGGCTCGCTGGCCCCGCGCCCGCCGTCGCTGACGCACGCCGCCAGGCCGTGCCCCGTGTAACTCTAGGCCATATCCCAGGATTGCGCCTGGACAACCCCAGCCTTTGTTTCAAGAATCTAACCGAGCACGTACGCGGATACCAACCGCAAGGAGGCATTCCCCATGAGTACGACCCCGACTCGACCGGAAATGCCGCAGGCAGAATCGCCTGTGCCATCCTATGGCACACCGCGCTGGATCCCGATTTTGTTCGTGGTCCTCTTTCTTGTCAGCGGATACCTGGTCTACGCTGGAATTCACTCGCGTCAAGGGCTCGAGATGCAGCTCTCCCAATCCAACGCCCAGATCTCGAAACAGGGCACTACCCTGGATAAGGCCAACTCCCAGATCGACGACCTGAAGGCCGAACTCGATCTGACCTCCCAAAAGCTCGGCCTCACCCAGACGCAACTCGCGGAGGCGCGCAAGACTGCCGCCGTTCTTCGCCGCGAACAGGTTCAATCCAGCAAGCAATTGCAGGCGCAAATCGGCCAGGTCCAGCAACAAACCCAGGCCGGCATGGGCCAGCTCTCGAATGAACTCGGCGGCACCAAGACCGATCTCGCCGCCACCAGGAAGGATCTCGCTTCCACCCAAAGCAAGCTCGAAGGCACCGTTGGCGACATGGGCGTGATGAGCGGCTTGATCGCTCATAACCAGAAGCAGCTCGACCAACTGGTGCGCATGGGCCAGCGCGATTACTTCAAGTTCAACCTCTACAAGTCCAACCACCCTTATCGCGTCGGACCGGTCATGGTGCAGGTCTCTCACGTCGATCAGAAGCACTGGCGCTACAACATGTACGTCACGGTTTCCGACAAGCGCATCGAGAAGAAGAACAAGACCCTCTACGAGCCGGTCCAGTTCTACACACCCGATGCGATGGCTCCGCTTGAGATCGTGGTCTACCAAATTAACAAGAACGAAATCGTCGGCTACCTCTCGGCTCCGAAGGACCAGCAGCAGGGCAAACAGGCCGCCGCAGGACCTTCAACCAAGTAACCGCTCGCTCTCTTATCTTCCCGCGCCCCGCTCCGGTTTCGCCGGAGCGGGGCGCGGCGCTTCCCCATCCCGCTCGCCGCTTCTCTCGCATTCCAGCAGTTTGTGATTTCAGAACGCCATGCCTCCACGGGCAGCGGAAAACTGCCTCAGGGCTTGTGGGTCGCGGCTTCAGCCGCGACATAAAGTCCGCGAAAGCAATGGGGCTTTAGCCCCTGAAGCCCTGGCCCACCCGCGTTTTTTCGTTGCCCCGCACAAGAGCATGTCTCGCCCGCTCTTTTTCCGCCGGAAAAAGGGGCCTGGCGGGTATAAAATCTCAAGCACCTATGACTCGCTGCCGAATTGCCTGTCTGCTGCTTGCCACCTGGGTTCTCACCGCGGTCCCCGCGGCCCGCGCCCAAACACAGCCACTGCCCGCTCGGCTTCCGGCCGATACCGTCCTCTACCTCTATTCGCGTGGCACCGATTCGATCGCGCCGGCGAGCGCCAATCCCCTCGCGCGCCTGTGGAGCGATCCCGGCTTCGCGCCCGCGCGCCGCTTGATCGAGCAAGCCTTTTTCGATTCCGTCGCCCGGAATCCACGACTCGCTCGCATTCCACAACGGGACCTCGATGCGCTGCTCGCTCGCCCTGCCGTTTTCGGCATCCGGCTCACCGAACAGCCGGCACCGAAAAGCGAAGGGCAATCGACCGGTCGAGGCTTCCTGGTAGTTGAGGCAGGCGCGAAGATTGCGGCGCAGGTGCGCGCGGTGCTCGTCAGCGCTGACCCCAAGGCCGCCGGCCACATGCGGATCACGCCCTCCGGTTATTTGGTTTTTTCCCAGGACCCGGCGACGCTCGCCGAACTCGCGAAGCGCTTCGGCTCCGCCACCTCGGCCGCGTCGTCCTCGCTCGCCTCTCTCGCCGCCTATCGTGACTCGCTCGCCGAACTCGCCGGCAGCCCCACGCTCGAATTTTTCCTGCGCGTTCCGGCGATGGCGATGCTCCATCCGCAGACGCAGCCCGGTTTCGATACCGGCGCGTTCCTTCGCACGCTCCATCTCGAACGCGTGCACCTGCTCTGCGGCTCGCTCGACCTCAACGCTCCCGCCTCTCTCGGGCATTTCGCGATTCTCGGCGATACAGCGCCCGGCAGCCTTTTCGATTTCTTCGGGCCCGACACCGCATCGTTCTCCACGCTAGAGGCCGCGCCCGCATCGGCTTCCTACGTCGTGAACCGGCTCGATATAGGAGCGGTGCTCTCGATCATCGTCGATGCTTTCTCGGCCGCGTTGCCGCCGGATCAGTCCGCCCGCCTGAAAATGATTTCCGGCTTGCTATCCACCGCCATCGTCCCCGCCCTCGGTGGCGAGTACGCCGCCATCACGCCCCACCCCGGCCCGGGGCGCGATCAGCTCTACGCGATGACGGTTCATTCACAGCAAGCCTCGGAACTTTTCGAATCCACGCTCGCCCCATTCGTCGAGCCGGCGGGCAGCGACGGCACGATTCGCTATTTCCGCTTTCCGCGAAAACCTCCGGAGCAGGCGCCGGCGAAAACCGACGACCCGCCCGGCGCCCAAAGCGCCAGCGGGAGTGCGCGCAAGCCCGTCCCGTCGTTCATTGCGCTTACGCCGCATCTGCTGCTGATGAGCCATGACGAGGCGCTCGTGCGGCAAGTCGCTCATGAGGTCACTTCCTCCGCGCCGCCGCCCGGTCTTTCGGCCGTTCCCGAATTTCGCGCCGCCCGCGCCGCGATGCCCGCCCAGCTCCTGAGCTTCTTCTACATGAATCTCCAAGGCATCGACTGGACCAAGAGGTTGGAGCAGGCCGCGGCCAGCGCGGCCCGTGAGAAGAAGGATCCTCGCGCCGCCGCACGCATCGCGGCGCTCGCCAAATGGGCGCGCGAAGGAGGCAGCGCCGTGCTGGCCCGCCACCTGCACCTGTTCGTGGTCGGAGGCTGGAAAGACGCCCAAGGCGTCCATTGGCGCGGCGATATTCACTAGAACTAACCCGCCGCAAATGATTCCAAACGAGGCCGCCGAAATCGCCGGCGGCCGCTACGACCGCGGAGAAGAACCAGATGAAAATGGAGCCCTTCGCTCTCGAACGCTGGATGACGACCTGGGAAACAAAGGTCCAATACGACATCGCGGAAAGCGGTATCCTCCCGCTGCGCATCCACGATCTCCTCGATTTACTGCCGGAGAGCGAGCGCCCGGCCGCGCTCTCCTCGCTCGTCGATCTCCGGCTCGGCTATTCGGAGGCCTGCGGCACCGCCGAGCTGCGCTCGCTGCTCGCCTCCACGTATAAGGATTGCTCTCCGGAAAACATCCTCATCACCACCGGCGCGATCGAGGCGAATTTCCTGCTCTTCAACATTCTGCTTGAGCCAGGCGATCACGTCGTCGCCTGCTATCCCGCCTACCAACAGCTCTACAGCGTGCCACGCGGCATCGGCTGCGATGTCGCGCTCTGGAATGTCCGCGCCGAAAACGGTTTCCGCTTCGATCTGGGTGACCTCGAAAAACTCGTCACGCCCAAGACGCGTCTGATCGTCGTCAACACGCCGCACAATCCCACCGGCGCGATGCTCTCGGAAGCGGATCTGCGCCGCGTTTATGCGCTGGCCGAATCGGTTGGCGCGAAGGTGCTCTGCGACGAAGCCTATCGGTGGCTCACCGTTCCCGGGGGCGACCCATTCGCTCCCCCAATGTTTGATCTCGGCCCGCGCGGCATCAGCGTCGGCACGCTCTCGAAACCGTTCGGCCTTCCCGGCCTGCGCATCGGCTGGATTGCCGCACGTGGCGACATCCCCGCGCGCTGCTGGGCCATGCGCGATTACGTCTCGTTGAGCCCCGGTCGCCTGAACGACGCGCTTGCGATTCTGGCCATGCGCCATCGCGAAAAAATTTTCGAGCGCAATCTGCGCATCATCACCGCGAATCTGGCTGAAGCGAATCGCTGGTTCGCCGAGCACGCCGGCGTGATTTCCTGGAATCCGCCGAGCGGCGGCCTGCTCGCGCTCGCCCGCTACAATCTCGACATTCCCTCGCTCGAACTCTCCAACCGCCTCGCCGAGCGCTACAGCGTCATGCTCGCTCCCGGCTCCGCCTTCGGCTTCGAGCATCATCTGCGCATCGGCATCGGCCAGGACCCGTCCGTCTTCGCCACTGGCCTCCAGCGGGCCGCCGTTTGCTTCGCCGAGGTCGCCGGAAAGCGCCCGGCCGCGGCCGCCCATTCCGAATGACATTGCTCCCGGCCGGGAAAGCATCCATTGTGACCTCGAACTTCCGCATCGATCGCAAGGAGCTGCACGCGTGGCGCAAGGAAATCCTCCGCGCCGAGCGCCGGATCCGCCCCTATGTCCGCGAAACGCCCGTGGATCTTTCGCGCTCGCTTGGAGGTCCCTCCGGCGCGCGTCTCTACCTGAAGCTCGAGCATCTCCAGCACACCGGCTCCTTCAAGCTCCGCGGCGCGGTGAACAAGATGCTTTCGCTTTCGAAGCGCGAGCGCGCTCGCGGCGTTGTCGCCGCCTCTTCCGGCAATCACGGCATCGCCGTCTGCCACGCCGCCGCCCAACTGGGCGTTCGCGCCACCATCTGCATGCCTCGCGGCGCGGCCGGCGTGAAAGTTCGCCTGATCCGCTCGCTCGGAGGTCACATCGTTTTCCATGGCCACAACACGCTCGACGCCGAGCGCAAGGCCCGCGAACTCGCCGCCGAAGACGGTCTCGCCATCGTCCCGCCCTACAACGATTCCGCGGTCATCGCCGGCCAGGGAACGATCGGCATCGAACTCGCGCGCCAGATTCGCCCGCTCGACGCCGTTTTCGTTGCGGTCGGCGGAGGAGGTTTGATCGGCGGCATCGCCGCGTACCTGAAATCCGTCAGCCCGCGAACAACGATCGTCGGTTGCTGGCCGCGCAATTCGCGCGTCCTCTACGAATCGATTCGCGCCGGCCGCATCCTGGAATATCCCGAGCAGCCGACCATTTCCGACGGCACCGCCGGCGGCATCGAGCCCGGATCGATCACGTTTCCGCTCACCCGCGCCCTCATCGATCGCCATGTGCTCGTGTGGGAACGGGAAATCTGGCATGCGATGCGACTGCTTCTCGAAGAGGAACGCTGGCTGGTTGAAGGCGCTGCTGGAGTGGCCCTGGCCGCTTTCTTGCGCGAACGCCCAGCCTACGCACGCAAGAACGTGGCTGTCCTCCTGTGCGGCCGCAATATTTCTCCTGAAAAAGCCGCCAAAATCTGGAAAATGGGATCGTGAACCGATCTTCCCATCCGGCGCGCCGCGCGAATCGATTGGCGGAAGCCGCTCGAATCGGGAGGGCGCCGGTCGAGCGCGCGAAGCGTTCGCCGTCCGTCTCGCGCCTCGCCATTTTTGTCCTCGCCGCCCTGGGCCTCGTGCTCTCCGCGCATTCGCAGCGGTCTACGCCCGCGGGACCCAAGTTGAGCTTTGCCCACGGCGGCAATGCCGCCGAGGTTCCGATGGAACTGGCCTCGAACGCTATCTTCGTCCCTGTGCGAATTGGCGAGGGCCGTTCATTGAGCTGGCTGCTCGACGCCGCCTCGCCGGGCACCGCCGCCGAGGCCGCAATCTTCGCCCAATCTTCCGCAGGCCAGGCGGCAAACACCCCCGTTCTCGCCCTGCCTGGCCTCGAAATACGCGAAACCGCGCTCGAAACTCGGTCCTTCGATTCGCTCGGTCCGTGGTACGGCCAGCGAGTCAGCGGCATCGTCGGCGACGATGTGCTCGATCACCTCGTCGTTCAACTCGACTATGCCCGCCGCTCGATCGAACTCTACGATCCCGCCGCCTACACCGAACCTCACCACGCCGAAAAGCTGCCGATTCAATGGGTCGACGGCCTTCCGGCGGTTCGCGCCCAACTCCGGTTCGGTGGCCGCACGGTGGAAGGCGATTTCGCCCTGAACACGGGCGGCAACGCCGCCGTTGCCGTTTCGCCCCAATTTCTCGCCGCACAGCGCATGTATCCCTATCGCGGCAGGACGATCCCAGGCACAGTTTTCAGCGCATCGGGCGACGAGGCCGTAGCGTTCGTCCCCGGAGAATGGCTGCAATTGGGCCACTCGCGCATCCTCGCGCCGCCCGTCGCGATCGAAAGTGCGGCAAGCACGCCGTTCGGTCCTGGTGTCCGCAAGCGTAATAAGAAGGACGCGCTTGCCGGCTGGATTGGCGGCGCCATCCTCAGCAAATTCGAGCTGGTCCTCGATTTCCCCAAGAACCGCATCCTGCTCGCCCCGAATCGCAATTTCGTTCTCCCCATCGAAACCGACGCCAGCGGGGCCACCATCACCGCTGCGGGACCCGCGCTGGACCGCTTTGAGGTACACGCCGTCAGCCCCGGCTCGCCTGCCGCCGAGGCCGGCCTCGAGCCTGGCGACCAGATCGCCTGGGTCGATAGCGACCCCGCTTCGAATCTCACTCTGGATCAGATCCGCGAAATCCTCAGCAGCCCCGGCCACTCCCCGGTCCTCGTGGTCCGCCGCTTTGGCAAAGAACAGAAAATTGCCCTACACCTGCGCCCGCTCTTCTAGCCCTCGCCCCATTTCGCATTTGACTACCCAGGAAACCGGGCCCTATACTCGCCGACTCTCTTGTGGCGGAAAACCTGCGATTTGCCAAAGGAGTGTAAATTCATGGCGTTCACACACGCCGCCAAACAGGAGTTCATTCCACCCGGCACGATCCGTGAAGTAAAAGTCGAGCAGCGAACCATCGCTGTAGCCAACGTCGACGGACGCTTCTACGCCATCGATAACACCTGCCTCCACCGCGGTGGCCCACTGGGCCAAGGCGACCTGCAAGGTTGCGTGGTCACCTGCCCATGGCACGGCTGGCAGTATGACGTCGCCAGCGGCCGTGTCACCTTCAACCCGGAGATGAAGCTCGCCACGTTTCCTGTCGAACTCCGCGATGGGGAAATCTGGGTAGATATAGGCTAACGCTCGGCTTGCCAACCGCCTCTGGTCAGACCACTATTCGCTTTTTCGTCGCCTAAAAGCTAAAAGTTGTACCGATTTCCTTTTCCCTGGGCTCAAGAGCGTGTATATTCCGCCAGACACGGAGCCCTGATGGAACAAACGGTCGAGCGGCGGTATTGGATCCTGTCTTCCGATCCCCGCCAATATCATTGGGATACCCTGTTCGTGAAGGGGAAGGAGATGTGGCGCGGGGCTGGCTCGCGTCCGCCCGTGACGCGCGTGGTTAAGCAGATGAGGCGGGGCGACCGCGTCCTCGCCTACCACGGCACGCCCGATCGCTGGGTCTATGCGCTCGCCGAAGTCACCCGCGACCCTTACGTCGATCCCGGCGACCCGGCCAGCAAGGCCATGATCATCGACCTGCGCGCTCTCGAGCGCCTGCCGCGCCCCGTGCGCCTGGCCGACATCAAAGTGAATCCCCTCCTGCGCCACATGAAATTCCTGAAAAACCCCCGCATCCCCATCTCGGCCCTCACCGAACCCGAATACCGCGAAATCCTCCGCATGGGCGGCATAGTCCCCACCCCCGGCATGCCGTTGCCCTAGCTGCCCGCCATGCCACGGACGGCCTCCTCCCTCCCGTGAGCCAGTGCCCTCGGCTCCAAGCCCGCGCTGTGCTAGCGTGGAGTGCGGAGAATTCGATGCCGGAAATTGCCGAAGTCGAAACCGTTGCCCGTGGCCTGCGCCCCTTAGCCGGCCGCCGCATCCTTGCCGTCCGCTTCGGCAAAACCGATTTCATCGACCAGCCCGACCGCATCGAAACCTTGCTTCCCGGCAGCCGCGTTATCGAAGTCCGGCGCCACGGCAAGATGCTCCTCTTCCGGATGGAACCCGCCGTGCCGTCGCCGAATCCCGCCATGGCTCCGATCTGGCTGATCGTTCATCTCGGAATGACCGGCCAGCTCGTTCTGCACGAAGCCGCACGACCCGCCGCGCCGCACACCCACGTCTGGTTCACGCTCGACGACGGCCGCGAGCTTCGCTACACGGATATTCGGCGCTTCGGCCACATGCGCATCGCCTCGCCCGAGGAGCTCACCACGCTCGTCGCCCCGCTCGGCGCCGATCCGCTCGAATTGACCGTAGCCGAACTCCGCCGCAGGCTCGGCACGCGCCACGCGCGCGTGAAGGCGCTGCTGCTCGATCAGCATGTGTTGCGCGGCCTCGGCAACATTTATGCCGACGAGAGCCTCTGGCGCGCCCGTCTGCATCCGATGCGGCAAGGATCCGACTTGAGTGAGGAAGAAATGGGACGCCTCTGGCGAGCGATTCGCTCTGTAGTGAGCGAAGCCATCCGCCTCGGCGGCACATCGATCTCCGACTACGTCGACGCGCTCGGCCGCCGCGGCGGCTATCAGAAACGCCTGCGCGTCTATCGCCGCCACGGCCGCCGCTGCGCACGCTGCAGCGCCACCATCGAGCGCGTGATCGTCGCCGGCCGCGGCACGCATTTCTGCCCGCGCTGCCAGCCCGCGCCTCGCCCCGCGCGCGCGTCACGACACTCCCGCGCCGCTTCCGCAAAAAAGAGGCTGCATCCCGCGCCCCGCCTGCGTTAGAGTCTGCGACGTGGCATCCCCGTTTTTTGAAAGGCACGGCTTCACAGCTTGCGGTGTAACGGGTCTCCATTTGCACGGCTCTAATCGTTGACGGCAGCTCTTGCCGGTTGCCACACACGCTCGAAAGAAAGGAAAACCGGACCCATGTCCACACGCCGATACCTGCTTGGCGTTGTCGTGATTGCGCTTGCCGCTGGCGCCGGGCTTGCCAGCCTGCGCGCTCAGCAGCCCGCGGCCAGCCCCTATCTCGATACCGACCGGAAAATTCTCGACGAGGTCAAGGATCACAACCAGATCATGGCCAATCTCGGGTATCTCTCCGACATGATTGGCCCGCGCCTCACCGGCAGCTCGAATCTCGACAAGGCGAACCATTGGACCGCCGACAAATTTCGCGAGTACGGCCTCGCGAACGTTCACCTGGAACCGTGGACCATCGACCATGCCTGGTATCGCGGCACCGCCGAGGCGCGCATCGTCAGCCCAGCCGTTCACCCCATCAGTCTCGCCGCCGAAGGCTGGTCGCCTGGCACGAAAGGCGCCGTACACGGACCGGTTGTCTACGTGGAAGCGAAAAATGAGCAGGAACTCGACGCGTATCGCGGCAAACTGAAAAACGCCATCGTTATCACTTCGCCACCGCCCAAGGTCCCCGGTCCCTACCAGGCGCCCGAACAGCCCGAAGAGCGTCCCTATCATCCTCCGTTCGAGCTGCCCGCGTTCCTCATGCCGCAAAAGCCGGGCCAGCCCAAGCAGCCCTCCCCGTTCGAGTTTTTCCGCAAGGAAACGGCGTTCTTCAAGCAAGAGGGCGTCGCCGTCATCCTTCGCGATTCCTTCAAGCCGGATGCCTTGCTCACAATGACGGGAGAAGGCGGCTCGGATTTTCACATCGGCCCGCTGCCTGTCGCCTTCATCCCCCATGAAGATTACCTGCTCATCTGGCGCCTGCTGCAGCGCGGGCCGGTCCAGATGGAAGTGAACATCCAGACGTCGTTCAGCCCGAAGCCGGTGACCGTTTACAACACCGTCGCTGAACTTCCCGGCGCCGATCCGAATCAAGTCGTTATCATCGGCGCGCATCTCGATTCCTGGGACCTCGCCGAAGGCTCGACCGACAATGGCACCGGTTCGATGGTCATTCTCGAAGCTGCCCGCGCCCTGAAAGCCCTCGGCATTCAGCCCAAACGCACCATCCGCTTCGTCCTGTTCACCGGAGAAGAAGAGGGCCTGGTCGGCTCGCGCCGCTATGTCCAAGCGCATCGCGCCGATATGGACAAGATCGACGCCGTTCTCGTTCACGACACCGGTTCCGGCCGCGTTCTCACGCTCGGCCTCCACGGCAACTATCAGGACCGCGAGGTCGTCGATCACGTCCTCGCACCGCTTGACGATCTCGGCTTGGGCCTTATCGAGCCGTCTCTTTCGCTCGAATTCGGCACCGACCATGCTTCCTTCAACGAAGCCGGTGTCCCGGGTTTCTGGTGCGTACAGGACCCCTACAACTATCCGCGCACCCACCATTCCCAGGTCGATACGTTCGACATGGCAAATCAGGACAACCTCGTCGAGGGTGCGCAAGTCGTCGCCGCCTGGGCGTGGAACACGGCCGAGTGGCCCGAAATGATGCCCCGCATGCCGCTCTCAAAGGAGCCTAAACTGCCGTTCTAGGGCCAGGTGGCGAACAACGATGCGAGCGGTGGTCCAGCGAGTGAGCCGCGGCCGCGTGACGGTCGATGGCCGCGTGGTGGGAGAGATCGGCGCCGGGATGGTGGTGTTGGTAGGCGTTGGACGCGACGACACGCCCGAGGCCGCCAGCTATCTCGCCGAGAAGATCGTGCACTTGCGGATCTTCGAGGACGCCGAAGGCAAGATGAACCGCTCGCTCATCGAAGCCGGGGGTGCTGTACTGGTCGTTTCTCAGTTCACTCTGTACGGCGACGTGCGCCGTGGGCGCCGCCCGGGTTTCGACCGTGCCGCGCCGCCGGAAGTCGCCAACCGGCTCTACGAGGCGCTCGTCGCCGGCCTGCGTGCGCATCACGTTCGCGTCGAAACCGGCGTGTTCCAGGCCCACATGACCGTCGACCTCTCCAACGAAGGTCCCGTCACCATCCTCCTCGACTCCGAAAAGACCTTTTAGCAATGTGGCGGCGGGTTTCAGCCCGCCATTCGCCTCATGCTAAAATTCACGCTTGCCCGCGAATTCAGCGCTCCGAAAATCATGACCGCGGCTCAGCCGATCATCCGCCCCGCGCGCGCCGAAGACGCCGCGGCCCTCGCGCCGCTCGCCACGCAGCTCGGTTATCCCTCCACCACGGCGGACATCGAATCCCGCCTCGCCCTCATTCTGCCCGACCCCAATCAACTCGTTGCCGTCGCCGAACTCTCGGGCCAGGTTGTCGGCTGGATTCATGTGGCGCTCTACCTGACGCTCGAATCCGGCATCGCAGTCGAAATCCGCGGCCTGGTGGTCGAGGAGAAGCGCCGCGGCATGGGCCTCGGCCGCGCCCTGCTTGCGCACGCCGAAGACTGGGCGCGCCAGCGCGGCGCGCGCGCCGTACGGCTGCGCTCGAATGTCGTCCGCGACGGGGCACACGCCTTCTACCAGCACCTCGGCTACTCGGTCGTCAAGACGCAGCACGCTTTCCGAAAGAATCTCGATTGAGCGCGCCGAACCGCTCTTTGACAGCCCTCCGTCATTTCCAGTATTCTGTCGTACAACGATACTTAGCCTGACGGAACAGGAGAGGCCCTCGCCGCCATGAAAAATGCGGATTATCGCGCCCTGGCCGATTTCCGATATCAGATTCGCTGCTTTCTGAACCTCAGCGAGCAGGCGGCCCGCGCTGCCGGACTCGAACCGCAGCATCATCAGATCCTGCTGGCCATCAAGGGCGCGCCGGCGGGGCAGGACCCGACTGTGAGCTACTTGGCCGAGCGGCTGCATCTCCAGCACCATAGCCTCGTCGAGTTGCTCGACCGCCTCGAGGCCCGGCGGCTCGCCCGCCGCGTCCGCAGCAGTGCAGATCGCCGCGTGGTCCTCGTCCGAATCACGCGGCGCGGCGAACGGATCCTGCGCGACCTGACGCTGCATCACAGGAATCTCCTGCGCACGGCGGGGCCGGCGCTTGTCGGGGCACTCCGGCAGGCGATCGCCCCTGTCCCGGAGGCCCGCGGCAGGCCCGCGCTCGTCCCCGGGAGGCGGAGAAAAGCCGGGCTCCCGTAATCCTCAAGCAGGAGCGCTGAGGCAATGCCACCGTGGGTCGTTATTCCAGGAAGTCTCCGTCCCAGCTGATCTGTCACATTGCGAGGTTATTGCCGCGCGAGGAAACGGTGCATGGCTGCTGAGAGCGCGGCCGTCGCTTTTGGCGGCAGCGCCGCGATATGCGCAGAGGACTCGTTGGGGATCGATCGATTTCAGGAGCCCTTTGTTGTTTTCTTGATGACTGCCGTTCCCGATTCCCGGTTTTCCTCCTCCATCAGCCAACGTCGCAGTTGCAGGATGTCGTTAGCCCGAGCGATTCCGATCGGATTGCGCGGGCCGTTCGACTGAACGACCACGACATTCTCGACGTTCTTTAGCAGCATATCGCGGTTCACCTGGTCAACCGTTTCGCCCGCATAGGCCAGGACATAATCCCCGCGAGCAAGCTCACGCATCTTGAAATGGTGGTCAGGTGGCTCGACTCTGAGAAGGTCATAGGCTTCCACGATTCCCACCAATGTCCCGTCCTTTTCCACGACCGGCATCAACCCCAGACTTTCGGATGAAGAATTCTTCAGGATTGTCCGCAGCTCGTCATCGGCCTGGATTACGTTGAACTCCTTGTGCATGACCTGATCAATCCGCGCGCGCATCAAGACCGGCACGGAATAATCCTGGAGCACGATCAAACCACGCTTCACGAGTTTCAGAGTCATGATGGAGTCCCGACTGAACAAACGCACGAATCCATCGGAGATCATGACGCAGACGATGAGCGGAAGCAGCGAATTCGGATTGTGACTGAGTTCAAACAGGAAGACGATGCTCGTGAAGGGCGCACGGGCAATACCTCCAAACACGGCGGCCATGGCTGCCAGCGCATAAAACGCCGGGTCGCTCACGAGGTGCGGGAAGACGTGTTGGCATCCTACGGCAAAAGCCGCCCCGATGCCCCCACCCACAACCAGAGAGGGAGCAAAGACGCCGCCCGTGGTTCCCGAACCGAGAGAAATCACAAGCGCCCAGAACTTGGCTATGGAGATGCCGAGGAGGCTGCCCACCGTCAGGCGGTCATTCAGCATATCGCGTATGGTGTCGTAACTGGTACCGAAGACCTGCGGATAAAAATATCCAACGATGCCCAGAATCAACGCGCCAATGGCTGGCGACCAAATCAGGGACCGCTTGATCGGGAGGTGGTCGAAGAAATCTTCCAGCCAGGAGAGAGCGCGGATCATGGCGATGCCGACGATCCCCATCAGCACGCCCATCAAAGCAAACAGCCACAACTCGGTCATGCCGGTAAGTTTGAAGGCCGGAGTCGGAAACAGAGGAGCCCATCCCACGAAGTGAATGCGGACTCCCGTCGCCACAGCAGAAGCAAGAGCCACGGGAATGAAGGAACGAGCGCGCAGCTCGAATAACAAGAGTTCGATGGCCACGAGGACTCCCGCAAGCGGCGCTGTGAAAGTGGCCGCCATTCCGGCCGCAGCCCCCGCGGCAAGCAAGACGCGCCGGTAATACGGCGTGAGCCCCACGGCTTTGCCGAAGAGCGATCCGAAAGCGGCGCCCGTTTGAATGATGGGTCCTTCGGCTCCGAATGGCCCACCGGTCCCAATCGCAAAAGCGGTAGCCAGTGGCTTGAGGATTGCCACGCGAGTCCGCATGCGGCTGTGGCTGAACAGCACCGCTTCCATCGCTTCCGGTATCCCGTGACCTTTGAGCGTCGGTTCCCAATACTGGACCATCACACCGACCAAAAGCCCACCGATCACCGGGATCAATACCACCCAGACCCCCAGATGATGATTGGCTGGATAAGTGATCCGGAAGGATGCCTTCCCGTAGAAAAAGAGGTTCGTGAAGAGATAAATGAGTTCGAGCAGACCTTGCGCTACCAGACCGCCGATAAGCCCCATCAACAGAGCATAACCACACACCTTAATGACCTGGGGCTCAAGGCCTACACCGAACTGGCTCTTTCTGGGAATCGTCGATTCGGGCGTACTCATGGCTTCGGAAGACGAGGAACCAAGCATCAGAAGCCTCCTGCACATTGCTGCGATGCGTCTTTGTCCATCGCAGGGAAACACGAAAGTCAATCCCGCAACTGGCGGTGAGCGCTGGAAATGGCCAACGGATTCCGCCCGCGTACGCCGGCTCCGGCGCCGCAGGGAGACGCGTTCTCAGACCGCTTCGGTTCGGTTCTCGAATTCGCGCTCATTGGAGGTCGCTTCAGGGGGAGCCTCCACTGTTTCCTCACGGCGAATCTTCAACGCCTCCAAAATATCCGTCTTCGTCAGGATGCCTTCCAACTTACCTTTGGCCGAGATCACCAAGAGCATATGATGTCGGCGCTCACTCGAGAGAAGGCGGAGGGCTTCCATCAGGTCGCAGTCGGCGGAAACCTTCAGGACATTTCTATCGGTCAGGTCCCCGACCTGCCTATTCCTCCATTTCTCGGGAGGGACTCGGGCAAGCGACCACCACGAAATCGTCCCCAGGAGTTCCTGGTCTTCAAAGACGGGGAAGGCGGTGTGGCGGTAGCGCGGTGAAATGAAGTTTATGAACTCACTCAAGCTCAAGCATGCCTGCACGGAAATCACATGCCGTTGCATCACTTCGCCCACCGCGATGCTTCTCAGTTCATGTACTTTGGTACTCTCGTGTAGTCGCTGCTCACCTGAGACTGAAGCATCCCCGGAAACCGCATAGGCCACGGCCGAGCCGATCAGAGTGGGGATTATGAAGGCGTGGCCGCCGGTCGCCTCCGCCACAAACGCGACAGCAGCGAGCGGCGTCTTATAGCCGGCCGCAATGAAAGCAGCCATGCCCACCGCCGCATAGAGTTCGACGGAGGGCCTGTGGGTCAGCTGGGCAAAGGCGGTACCCAGGGAGCCGCCGGCGAGAAAGAGCGGAACGAACATGGCGCTGACGCCCCCTAAGGCCAGGGTGAAGATAGTCGCGCAGAGCTTCAACGCGCCGAATGCAATCAGTTCCAGCGTGCTGTGATGCATGCCCAGGATGAGCTGGACCGCCTCATAGTTCGGTCCCAGCGGCACAAGGGGGCCCTTGAATAGGGTCAGAAACAGAAGCCCGCAGAGGCCGGTGAACAGACCACCCACGGCCAGCTTCATCCAATGGGGCATCCTCCACATGATCACAAAGCTGCGGGCGCGTCGGAATGTGATCGCAAAGGTCATGGCCGTAAGTCCGATCACTACGCCGAGGGCCGCGCACCACAGCAGGTCGCGGCCTCTAAAGGATGTCGCGCTGGCGAAGTCGAAAAGAGGTGACGAGCCCAAAAAGGAAGCCAGCGTAACGTAGGAGACAACCGATGCGATCAGAGAAGGCAGCAAGGCTTCATGAGCCAGATCGTCCTTGTATGGCATTTCCAGCGCGAACACCAGCCCGGTAAGTGGCGCGCGAAATACCGCCGCCATGCCGGCCGCCGCGCCGCTGATCAGCATGATTCGCCGGTCGCGAGGCTCCAGACTGAATCTCCATCTCCGCATTTGGGCCCATAACCACGAGCCGATAGCGCCTCCGCCATAAATGCTGGGTCCTTCCAGCGCGGCACTGCCCCCGAAGCCCACCGTGGTGATCGCGGACAGCAGCTTGGGCACGAAGGGCCGTGCATCGATATCGCCCTGGTGTTCGTGATATGAGCTGATGATCTCTTCGGTCGAATGTTCGTCAGGATCGCGCGTCCAGAACTGCATGATAAATCCTGTGACGGCAAATGACAGGATCATGCCTGGTACGATGGACCAGTGGTGCTGCAGGTAGTAACCGAGCACTGCGGGCCATAATCTTCCCAGAATAATCACAACCAGACCGGTGATCACCAGACCCGTGATCAGGCCGATCACCGGCGCGATTACCAGCCACTTCCCAAGATCGCGCGAATATGTCGCGGCAAGATCTTCGTGGACCAGTGGCAAGTATTTGCGTAGAAGCGGGTGCTTCAAGACCCAGCTTACCGTTCTCCGCTTCTTTTTCCGTATCTCACCCGTTCGACTCACTGTCTTCTCTCTCTCCTTATCGCCGCGGCATCGCCGATAAATTCACGGATACAAATGCGCCGAAGATCCGGATCAAGCGCCCCTCTTCGTGGGTTCAAGTCCTCGAGGCGGAGTCCTGAGGCTGCCCGACAAAACTTCATGCACCCGCCTTACCTCTTCCTTGTGTAGCCTGGCGAGCTTCGAGAGGATTCTTTCTCCGCGCCTGGTCAAGGAAACCAAGAGGAACCTGCGGTCACGAGTGTCATGTCGCTTGCGAACGAGTCCGCTTTTCGCGGCGCGCTCCAACAAGCTGCACCACCGCATTCCGATGTTCCTGCGGGTACTCGGCCAGTTCCGAGACAGTGGATCGGCCCCGCCCGGTGTATCCGGCCACGCCAACATCAAGCCAGTATATCGCAATGCGACCAAATATATATCTTGATGTGACCTTTTTCTAACAAGCAATCCGGGGAAGATCGAGGGCGTTCTGAAGAAGGAATGCCCACGCGGAGAGGAACACGCACGTCAAGGTTTCCGCCGATATGCCCTCTCCAACGCTCACGCCGGTCCGCCGGTCTCCCCTGCTCCGGGAGGGTGGCAGTCGCCCGGCAATTATTTGAAAGTGTGACGCCCTGAAAATCGTAATGGATTGAAAACACGCCGGTTCCGCCTCGAGGTGCTCGACATTGTGCGACAACCTGGCCAGTCGATTGGCACCTGGTGTGCTGCCGTCGCCCGTTCGGGGCGGAAGTGGAAGCCGAGGACAACAGAGCGGCGCACAGGGGCGTCGGGCGGGGACGTCCGGGAGGCTACGACCAATAATTCCGATCGAGCGAGCGGTACTGCACCGCTTCCATCAAATGCTTCGGCTCGACCGAAGCCGAATCGTCGAGATCGGCGATCGTGCGTGCCACTTTCAGGACGCGGTCGTGCGCGCGCGCGGAAAGTCCCAACTTCACCATCGCGCTTTCCAGCAGTTTTTCGCCTTCGGCGGAAATCTGGCAATGCTTGCGAATCAGTTTTGGCGGCATCTGCGCGTTCGAATAAACCTGCTTGTCCCCAGCGAAACGCCCGAGCTGCTTTTCCCGCGCGCGCAGCACCCGTTCGCGCACGGCGGCCGAGCCCTCCGCCGACTCCTTCTCGCGCAATTCCCGGTAGCGAACCGCCGGCACTTCGATGTGGATGTCGATCCGGTCGAGCAGCGGCCCGGAAATTTTCGAGACGTAGCGTTGGATCTGCGCCGGCGTGCAGCGGCACTCGCGCGTCGGATCGCCGAAAAATCCGCACGGGCACGGGTTCATCGCTCCGGCCAGCATGAATCGCGCGGGGAAGGTGAGCGAAATCGACGCGCGCGCGATCGTCACCGAGCCTTCCTCGAGCGGCTGCCGCAGCACTTCGAGCACGTTGCGCTGAAATTCCGGCAGCTCGTCGAGGAACAGTACGCCGTGATGCGCCACCGATACCTCGCCCGGATGCGGGACCGTGCCGCCGCCGATCAATCCGGCGTCGCTGATCGTGTGGTGCGGCGAGCGGAACGGCCGCACGCCCACGAGTCCCCTCGAATCTTCGAGCAGTCCGGCCACGCTGTGAATGCGCGTCGTCTCGAGCGCCTCGTCGAGCGACAGCGGCGGCAGAATCGTCGGGATGCGCTTGGCGAGCATCGTCTT
>JAGWOX010000173.1 GCA_028877145.1 Acidobacteriota bacterium
CCCAGCACCGGCGCGCCGGGTTTCGCAGCGGGCGGGTTGTAGGTGAGGACGATCATGCGCGGCGGCTCCGCGCTGCCGCGCGCCACGCCAAGGAGCGCGCCCATTTTCATCTCCTCGATCCGTTTCTCGTCGAGGACGTCGATTTCAAGACCGGACTCGCGCGCCATCTTTTCCGCGTGCTCGGCGAGCAGGCGCGGCGTCAGGCGATTCGAGGGCTCGTTGGCGATATCGCGCGCCCAGTTCTCGCTCTCGGCGATGATGCGGGCGCGCTCGATGGCCGCGCCGGCCCCTTCTCCCGCGCCGAGGATCGATACGTGTTCGATCGACTTCTGATTCTTCTTTTCGCTCTTGTACTTGTCGAGATCAAGATCGGCGAGCAACAGGCCTTCGGCGACCAGTTGCACGGACGTCGCATCCTGGCGAGGCTCGCGCAGCAGGAAAGCGATCTTCTTCACCGAACGGCCTTTCAGGTACCGCTCGGCGGCCCCGGCAAGCCGGCGCAGCTGCGTATTGTCGAATTTCTCCTGCTTGCCCGCGCCAACGATGAGCAAGCGCTTGGCCTTGAGCCCGCTGGGATAGTGCAGCAGCACCATTTCTAGCCATTTGCCGGTCAGTTCGTGGCTCGCGGCGAGTTCCTTCAGGCGGCCGGAGGTGGCGCGGTCGAACTCAGCGAGCGGGCCGTCAATGGGATCGTCCTTTTCGAAGGAGATGGTGACAAGCGCTTCGGTTTCGATCGAGAGCGGTGAGGTGGAATCGAGTTGAATTTGCATCGTGCTCCTTTTTTTTCCTTTATCCGCGCCGGCGGTAGTGGTAGAGGGCTTCGGAGGCTTCGCGTTTGGCTTCGCGGTCGCGTGCCTCGGCTCGGCGGTCGTACTCCTTGCGCCCTCGAGCCAGCGCAATCTCGCATTTGGCGCGCCCATCCCGGAAATAGATTTTCAGCGGAATGATCGTCAGCCCCTTTTGTTGCACCTGGGCACTCAGCTTGTCCAGTTCCCGGCGGTGCAGCAGGAGCTTTTTCGGGCGGAGTGGGTCGTGGCCGTAAAAGCCGGCAGCGGTATAGGCGGGAATGTGGCAACGTTCGAGCCACAGCTCGCCGCGGCGCATCTCTCCGAAGGCCTCGCGCAGGCTCGCCTGGCCGCCGCGAAGCGCCTTCACCTCGCTGCCAACGAGCTCCATCCCCGCCTCGTATTTATCGAGGAAGATATAGTCGTGCGAGGCGGCGCGGTTTTGCGCCACGATCCGATTGCCATCCTCGCCTGCCTTCTTTTTCTTGGGCTTCGCCATGAACGAACTATCTTAGCCGGATTTGCGGCGCTATGTGGAGCGGGACGGCTAGGAGAGTCCCTGCCACTCAGCCTCTGAGGCTCCGTGGAACTGGGTGGCCCCATTCTTCTGTGCTAATGCCTGCCGCCGGTTGACAGCTACCTCGGCAGGAGATTCGAAGGGTCTTCGCCACAGTGGACAGAGACGAAGGGCTGGAACCTCTTGAAATGCATAGAGCAGGCAGAGGTTACCGGCGCGGCAACCCATCGGGCGGCCTGCTTGCCCGGCTTCCTGCCAGGTGCTAATCTGGGACGGCGAGGACGGGATGCGACCTGCTTCAATGGCCGCGGCGGCACTGGCGGGAGTGCTGTTGCTGACGGCCGGCTGTGCGCCGAGCAACAAAGAATACAAGCTGGGCCAGAAAGCCCAGGCTTTGCAGGATTACGAGACCGCGCTCATTCACTACGAACGCGCGCTCAAGGCTGATCCGAACAACGCCCAATACAAGATCAGTGTGGCGCAAATGCGTTTCGACGCGGCAGCCGCCCAGGTCGAGCTCGGCCAGCGACTTATGGCGCAGGGCGATCTGAACTCGGTCGAAACTGCCCTCGGCCATTTCCAGCGAGCGCTGGACATCGATCCTTCGAACGCTCTCGCCAACCAGATGATCCAGAAGGCGCTCTCTACGATTGCCGAGCTGAAAAAGGCGGGGGGTAAGCCTTTGCCTTCGCCCGGCACGGAGGCCCTCGAAGAATTGCGGCAGATGCCGCCCGAGCTGAAACCCATCTCGACCGAGCCGATCAATCTGAAAATGACCAACGACGCGCGAATCGTCTTCGAAACGATCGCCAAGCTCGCCGGGTTGACGGTGCTGTTCGATCCCGATTTCCAACCGCGCCGGATTTCGGTGGAGCTGCCGAACGTCACCCTGCGGCAGGCGCTCGACGCGACGGCGCTCGAGAGCAAGGCGTTCTGGAAGCCGGTCACCTCCGGCATTATCTTCGTGGCTCCCGACAACGTGCAGAAGCGGCGGGAGTATGAAGACCAGATCGTCAAGACGTTCTACTTGAAGAACTCGCTGACGCCGCAGGACTTGACCGAGATCCTCGGCGGGCTGCGCCAGTTGCTGCAATTGCAGCGCGTGCAGCAGATCAATTCGCAGAACGCCATCGTGATCCGCGACACGCCGGACAAGGTCGCTGCCGCCGAGAAAATCATCGACGATATCGATAAGCAGCGGGCCGAAGTGATGTTGCAGGTATCCGTTCTGGAAGTGAATCAGAACCGGCTGCGCGACCTCGGTATCCAGCCCGGCAGCACGGCTGTCGTCACCTTCCAGCCGCGCACCGACCTGCAGCCGAACACCTCTTCTTCGACATCCACATCGGGCAGCACGAGTACGACAGTCGTGCCCCAGGTCACCTTGAACAATCTCCCGCGCCTTTCGACGGCGGATTGGAGCATGACGCTTCCCGGCGCGGCGGTGAAGGCCTTGCTCACCGACAGCACGACGAAGATCATCCAGAATCCCGAAATCATGATCACCGACGGCGATAAAGCCAGCCTGCGCATCGGCGATCGCGTTCCGATCGCCACCGGCGCGTTCCAGGCGGGCGTCGGCGTCGGCGTGGGCACGGCGGGAACCAGTCTCGTGAACCCGTTGGTGAATACACAGTTCCAATATCAGGACGTCGGCGTGAATATCGATGCCACCCCGCGCGTCCATCCCGACGAGGACGTCAGCCTGCACCTCGATATCGAGGTCAGCTCGGTAACCGGCTTCCAGAATATCGGCGGCATCCAGCAGCCGATCATCAGCCAGCGCAAGGTTCAGAACGATATCCGGCTGCAGAACGGCCAGGTCAGCGTGCTCGGTGGTTTGGTGCAGCACACGACCACGAAGTCCGTGAACGGCTGGCCGGGCTTCGACAAGATTCCCTTCATAAAATATTTCTTCACCGATCAGAGCTTCCAGACGCAGAACGACGAAGTGCTGATCGTGATTACTCCGCACGTCGTCCGCATGCCGAACCTCGACGCCGAGAACATGCGTTCGCTGTTCACGGGCACCGATCAGAACGTCCAGGTTCTTCCCCAAACGCAGGCGCCCACCCAGGGATCGGCCGGAGCGCCGACGATTCCGCCGTCCCCGACTGCTCCCGCGCCCGCGGGCGCTCCCGCGCCAGCAGCCCCTGCGACGGGCGGCGTGCTCGCGTTCGAGCCTGCCTCGCTGAATCTCGCGCCCGGCCAGACAACCACGGTCGCGCTCGTGGTTCGCAACGCCGCGAATCTCTACTCGATTCCGTTGATCGTGCATTACGACCCGAAGGTCCTGGCTATCGTCGACGTTCGCAACGGCGGATTCCTTTCCGGAGGCACCCAGCCGATCGCCATTTTCCACCACGAAGATCCCGCCCACGGCCAGTCGATCATTAGCGCCATGCGGCCGCCCAGCAGCGGTGGCGTGAACGGCAGCGGGACTCTGGTCGGTATCGTGGTGAAAGCGCTCGCGCCAGGCACTTCGACGCTGAGGATCGAGCAGGTCAGCGCCAAGGACCCGCAGGCGAAACCTCTCACGTTCAGCACTCAAGAGGCCACGATCACGGTGGGAACTCCCTGATGAAACGGCGGGGCCAGGCTCGGACGCGGCAAGCGGGTTTCACGCTGATCGAGTTGGTGATCACCACGGCCATTCTGATGATCCTGGCTTCGGTGGCCCTGCCGATCTCCCGCGTCTCCGTGCAACGCACCAAGGAAGTTGATCTCCGGCGCGACCTCCTCGATATGCGCAACGCCATCGACCGGTATAAGGATTTGGCCGACCGCAACCAGATCCGCGTCAAAGCGGGCACCGACGGCTATCCGCCGGACCTCGAAACTCTGGTCGAAGGCGTGCCGCTGGCGGGCAAGCCGGGAGAGCGCATTCGGTTTCTGCGCAAGATTCCAATCGATCCGATGACCGGCAAGACGGATTGGGGTATGCGCTGCGTCCAGGACGAGCCGGATTCGACGAGTTGGTGCGGCGACGACATCTTCGACGTCTTTTCGCAATCGACAGGGACGGCGCTCGACGGCACGAAATATTCTTCATGGTGACGGATCGATGAGGCTGGCGGAACATCTTCGGCGCAGACTGGACGCGCTCCGCGCCTCGTCGCCGGCCGGGCTTGCGGCCGGTTTCACCCTGCTCGAGATGATGATCGTCGTCACGATCATGCTGATCCTGCTTTCGATCGGGGCGGGACGGTATGAAATGTCGATCACCCGCGCCAAGGAAGCGGCGCTCGCGCAGGACCTTTCGGTGATGCGCCGCGCCATCGACCAGTACACCATCGATAAGCAGGCCCCGCCGCAATCGCTCGACGATCTCGTGAACTCCGGCTACATTCGCGGGATTCCCGTCGACCCGTTCACGCGAAAGCCCGACTGGCAGACGAGCGAAGACAGCGTCGTGCTCACTCCCGAACAGACGCAGTTCGGCATTACGAATGTCCATTCGGCTTCGAACGAAGTTTCCCCCTTTACAAAGACCCCATACAGCTCCTGGTAACGACGTGTCCAGCCGCTCACAGCCCGCCGACTGGACGGGGCCGGTCTTCGAGCCGCTGCCCTGGATCGCTCCCGGTGATCTGATGACGATTGCGGCTTCGTTCTGGCCGCGGCGTTTCGCGTTGCTGCCGGCGGCCGAGGACCGCCTGGTGGAGATCGAGCCGGGGACGCGCATCCTGGTCCGCTGCCACTGGCAGAGGGAACGGCGAAATCGGCCGGCGGTCGTTCTGGTGCACGGGCTGGAAGGCTCGAGCGAATCGGGCTACATGCTTGGCACGGCCGAGCGCGCCTGGGAAGCCGGCTTCCACGTTGTCCGGATGAACCAGCGCAACTGCGGCGGCACCGAACAATTGACGCCAACCCTGTATAACTCGAGTCTGAGCGGCGACGTGCGCGCCGTGGTGGGCGAGTTGATCGAGCGCGAGGGCCTGAGGGAGATTTTCGCGGCCGGATTCTCATTGGGCGGAAATCTGGTGCTGAAGATGGCGGGCGAAATGGGCGAGGGCGCGCCCGCCGAGCTGCGAGCCGTGGCGGGAGTTTCGCCTTCCCTCGATTTGGCCGCCTGCGCGAGTTCACTGGAAATGCCGCGAAACTGGATCTACGAGCGGTTCTTCGTGCGGCAACTGAAGCGGCGCATCCTGCGCAAGGCGAGGCTGTTCCCCGATCGGTACCGGCTCAACGGTCTCGGCTCGATTCGCAGCATTCGCCAGTTCGATGACCGCATCACCGCGCCGCACAGCGGCTTTCGCGACGCCGACGATTACTATTTCCGCGCCAGCGCGCTGCGGGTGATCGAGCACATCCGCCGCCCCGCGCTTGTCGTGGCCGCGCAGGATGATCCGATGGTGCCGTTTGCCTCGTTCGGGCGGCCAGAGATTCGGGAGCATGCTTTTATCCGCCTCCTCGCTCCTCTCCACGGCGGGCATTGCGGTTTCATCTCCCGTCACGGCGGGAGCGGGCGGTTCTGGGTGGAAGGGGTGCTGGTCGAATTTTTCCGCAGGCAATCGGGGCTGGCGCTGCCTCTCCCGGTAAAATAGGCTTTTCTAAAAACGGCAAGGCCGCCTCAGTCCCTTGCGCTGATCGAAGCCGCCGGAATCTTTCAATACGGGCCGCGCCGCATCCGCGAAAGCGTCGGGGCGAAGCATCGCGACGCATGCAATCATGCTGAGCGAAGCGAAGCATCCCGACGCTACGTCTGCATCAGCGCTGACGCGGCTCCTCTCGTCGCCCGGTGTGAGAGGGGGACGGCGCGCGGTTCGCGACGAGCGCCCCATGATCGGAGAGTTGCAGTGGAACTGATCGATTCACACGCGCATCTGGAGTTTCCTCAATTCGACGAGGACCGGCAGGCGGTGCTCGATCGCGCGCGCTCGGCGGGCGTGGTGGGAATTGCCGCCATCGGGAGCGGAAGCGGCCCGGCGCAGTTGGAAGCGGCCCTGCCCTTCGCGGAGGCGCATGATTGGATCTGGGCAACCATCGGAATCCATCCCCACGAAGCCGTCGAGGCGACCGAAGAGCATTTCGCGCGCCTGGCCGGTCTGGCGCGGCATCCGAAAGTGATCGCCTGGGGTGAAATCGGTCTCGACTACCACTACGATCATTCGCCGCGCGATGTCCAGAAGCGCGTCTTCAGCCGGCAACTGGAGATGGCGCGGGAAGCCCGGCTGCCGGTGATTCTGCACTGCCGTGAGGCATGGGACGGTACGCTTGAGATTTTCGAGCGGGAATGGGCGCGGACGGGGCTCGGCGGCATCTTTCACTGCTTTACGGGCACACTGGAGCACGCTCGCCGCGGGCTCGACATGGGATTCATGATCTCCTTTGCCGGCAATCTCACCTATCCGAAGTCGGAGTCGTTGCGGCAGGTGGCGCGCGAGTTGCCGGCCGATCGCCTGCTCATCGAAACGGATTCGCCTTTTCTTCCACCACAGGGCCATCGCGGCAAAAGAAATGAGCCTGCATTCGTTCTGGAAGTGGCCAAGACGTTGGCGAATGTGAGAGACTTAACCGCCGAGGATATTGGCGCCATCACCGCGGCTAATTTCCGTCGCTTTTTCCGGCTGGAAGCGCCACCGATCGGTCGGCCAGCCATGGAGGGAACGTCATCGCTGTCCTGACCGCCAAGGAAATCTTCGAACTGATCCGGGAAGACCTGGCTCTTGTGGAGCGGGAACTCGCCGGGCAGAGCAGCCATGCCATCGAACCGATCGCCGAGATATCGGCGTATCTGCACGAGGGCGGAGGAAAACGGTTGCGTCCGGCGGTGCTGCTGCTGGCCGCGGGTGCGGCCGGATATCGCGGACCGGGAGCGATACGCCTGGGCGCCGTCGTCGAACTGATTCACACCGCAACGCTGATGCACGACGACGTGATCGATGGCGCCGATACTCGTCGTGGCCGTCCTTCCGCAAACGCCCGCTGGGGCAATCACATGAGCGTGTTGGCGGGCGACTGGCTGTACATGCAGTCGTTTCAACTCGCGTTGAAGGAACGCAATTTCCGCATCCTCGATGTTCTGATCGACCTGACGCAGCGCATGGTCGAGGGCGAACTGCTTCAGTGGACCCATCTTGGCCGGATCGATCTGACCGAGGGCGAGGCGTTGAATCTGGCGTATCGGAAAACCGCCTGCCTCTTCAGTGGCTGTGCTCGCCTGGGAGCGATCCTCGGGCATTTGGATCCCGAGACCGAGGACTTGATGGCCGATTACGGCCGCTCGGCGGGCCTGGCATTTCAACTCATCGACGATCTGCTCGATTTCACTTCCTCCACCGAACAGCTCGGCAAGCCGGTCCTGAGCGATCTGCGCGAGGGCAAGGTGACGCTGCCGCTGATCTACGCGCTGGCGACGGGAGACACCGCCGGGCGGGACTTGGTGGCGAGGGTGCTGGAAGACAAGGGATTCGATCGCGTGCGTCCGGAGCAGATCACCGCTCTGGTGAACGAATCGGGCGCGCTCGTACGCGCGCGCCGGCTCGCTTGCGATTTCGCGGTCAAGGCCAAGGCGGCCCTCGACCCTCTGCCCGATTCCGAATACCGCCGTGCGCTGCTCTGGATACCCGATTTCATCCTCGAACGCGAAAGCTGAACGCGATTGTGTAGCGCCGCCCGGAATTTATCCCGACACGTCGGGAGGGCCGCACCTTGACGAAGGCGGGGAAGAGATGGCGGGCTGAAAGCCGCCGCCACACGACTCCCCGGTGAAACGCTCAGGCCGACGCGGCTTCCGATGGGACTTCCTTTCAAGCTTGTCTACGACGATCGCTACGATCTTCACCTCGGAGAGCACGTCTTCCCCTCGCAGAAATACAAGTTGGTGCGGCAAAGCCTGCTCCGCGATTCGGTTGCGGCATCCAGCGATTTCGTCGAGCCCGAGCCCGCAAAAGACGAAGACGTTCTTCGCGTGCACACGCCCGAATACGTGCGGAAATTGAAAACCGGCACACTCAACTACCTGGAACTTATGCGGCTGGAGATTCCGTTTTCGCCGGAGCTCATTGAGGCGGTATGGATGGCGGCGGGCGGATCGATTCTAGCCGGGCGTCGCGCGCTCGAAGATTCGGTGTCGGTGAACATCGGTGGCGGATTTCATCACGCCTTCGCGGACCACGGCGAGGGGTTCTGCGTCATTCACGACGTCGCGATCGCGATCCGCCGCCTGCAGGCGGAAAAGTCCATCGCGACGGCGATGGTGATCGATACCGACGTGCATCAGGGCAACGGCACCGCGGCGATCTTCGAGGAAGATCCGACCGTCTTCACATTTTCCATCCACCAGG
>JAGWOX010000174.1 GCA_028877145.1 Acidobacteriota bacterium
TACCTGTTCCGGCCGGAGGTTGCCATCCGGTCGCGATTGGGAGATCCAACCGGAGCCGCTCTCAGCTACTACCTGAAGAGCAAACCGAGCGGCCCGGTGACGCTGTCCGTGGCCGGCGCGGATGGCAGGACCGGAGTGCTCTTCTCGAGCACGGGCAAGGAAAAGCTGAAGACCGAGCCGGGCATGCACCGCGTGAACTGGAATCTGCGCTATCCCGTTCCACCGGACATCCATGGAGGCTCGGCCTATGACGAGCGGTCGCCGCGCGGAATCATGGCGCTGCCGGGCAAGTACACGGTGAAGCTAACCGTAGACGGGAAAGCCTACACACAGGCGCTGACGGTGGTGAACGATCCGCGTTCGAAGGTATCGCAGGCCGACCTCGTGGCCGAATACAAGCTGGCTACCACGCTGATGAACGCCGTGGCTCGCGATCATCAGACCGCGGATCAGATCCTGCAACTACGCGCCGAGTTGAAAGAGCTGCGCACGCGGTTGACTGGTGATGCGAACGCCCAAGCCATTCTCACGGCGATGAGTGATCTGGATCACAAGTCGAGCGTCATCGAAAACGTTCTCTACCAATCCCACGCGAAGACGAATGAAGAGCTGCTCAATTTCCCCACAGAGCTGAACAGCAAAATCGCCTATCTCGAGGACGAGGTGGATTTCGGCGATGGCGCGCCGACGACGCAATTCGAGGAAATGGCCCGGCATTACCTGGGCGAACTCGATCAGCAAATCGGACTGTGGAAGAAGTTGCAGCAGAACGAACTGGCGGAACTCAACCGGGAGATGGAGCGGCAGCACATTCCGGTGGTGTATGTGGCGCCGACGCCATAGCAGGCGAAGCGGCATCGCGCCGATCCGGTGGCTGACGCAGCGTAGCGCACGACAGCGCAAATGAGGCGCCATGCGGCGACCGCGGAACAGCTTTACGAGGAAGGGAGAACGAACATGGGAAATCTCTTTCAGGACGTGAAATACGGTTTCCAACAACTCCGGCGTTCTCCCGGACTGGCCGCGGTCGCCATTCTCACTCTCGCGCTGGGCATCGGCGCGACGACGGCCATTTTCGGCGTCGTCAACGGTTGGCTGCTCAAGCCGCTGCCCGTTCCACATCCCGACCAACTCACCGTGATGACGGCGGAGCAATCCGGCTCGCTACTGACGCAGTTCAGCCTTCCCGACATTCGCGATTACAGTGAACAGCGCGGGCCATTTGCCGATATCTTCGCTTACTCGCCAGATATGGTCGGCCTCACCGCAGATCGCCGCACCGATCAGGCGTTCGTCAGTTACGTGACGGGGAACTATTTCTCGTCGCTCGGCCTAAAGCCTTATCTCGGCCGGCTGATTCTGCCGTCGGAGGGGCAGACACCGGGAGCCGATCCGGTGATCGTGCTCGGATACGATTACTGGCAGAGCCGCTTCAACGGCGACCGCGGCGTCATCGGCAAAACCGTCAAGGTGGACGGCAACGCGGTCACCGTGATCGGGGTCACGCCGCCGGATTTCCATGGCACGTTTACCCTCGTCGATACACAGGCGTATATGCCAGTCAGCATGGGGGTGATGGACGCTTCTCTGGGCAAATCGATTTGGACGGACCGCAATGCTCGCTTCCTGACGGTGATGGGCCGGTTGAAGCCTGGGACGAGCGTTGAGGAAGCTCAGGCGGCGATGAACGTGGAAGCGGCTCGCCTGGCCGCTCAGCATCCCAACACCGACCGCGGCTACGCGATTTACGTTTATCCCGAACCGATGGCGCGGCCGCCGGAGTCGCACGAGTATGCGAAGCAGGGATTGATCGCCATGCTGTTCTTCGCGCTGGGCGCGATGGTGCTGCTGGTGGCGTGTTTCAACGTGGCGAGCATGCTGATCGCAAGGGCGCTCGGCCGCAGGCGGGAGATGGCGTTGCGCGTTTCGCTCGGGGCGGGGCGCGGCCGCCTCCTGCGCCAGACGCTCGTCGAAACGCTGGTGCTGGCGCTCGTCGGCGGCATGGCGGGGCTGCTGCTCGGAGCGTGGCTCACAGGGCTGATAAATCTGCTTCCCTTGGGCAGTGGCACGATTCCGTTCCGGTTGGGGGTCAGTTTCGACTGGCGCGTCTACACCTTCACGCTCCTCATATGCCTGGCGACGGGCGTGGGGGTCGGCCTGGCGCCGGCGTTTCGCGCGTTCCACGCCAATCCTAATGAGGAGTTGCGCGAGGGCGGCTCGCGGCTTTCGGGCGGCGTTCGCTCCGGGCGGTTGCGGCGGGTGCTGGTCGTGACGCAACTCGCCGGCTCCCTGGTGCTGCTGATCGTCGCAGGGCTTTTCGTTCGCAGCCTGGGCAAGGCGGAAACCGCGAATCCGGGATTCGATCCGCACGGCGTTCTCGACCTCACGATGAATCCTCCCGAAATTGGTTACACGAAGGAGCAGACGGATCAGTTCTACAAGCGCGTGCTTGACCGCGTGCGCGCGACGCCGGGCGTCGAATCAGCCGCCTTCGCTTTCGACGTTCCCTTCAGCTATTACCACGACGATGCCTCCGTCTACATAGAAGGACGCGTGCTTGCGCCCGGCAAGCATCCGCCGGAGATTTTCTTCAATCGCGTCACTCCCGGCTATTTCTCCACGATGCGCGTCGCGATCCTACGCGGCCGTTCCTTCACCGACGCCGACGATGCGGCCGCGCCTCCGGTGGCCATCGTCAATCAGGCGATGGCGGCGAGTTATTGGCCCGGGCAGGACCCGCTCGGCAAGCGATTCCGGACGTCGGATAAAGGTCCGTGGATCAGCGTGGTGGGAGTGGCGGGGAATGCAAGTTACCTCTTCGTCGCCTTCCGCGATCGGCCATATTATTACGTGCCCGTGGCGCAGAGCTACGTCGGCATTCGCACGCTGCAGATTCGCTCCTCGCTTGCGCCGCAATCGCTCGGGCTCCAGATTCAAAACGAAATTCGGTCGATGGATCCGCTGGTACCCGTCTTCGACGTCAACCCGCTCACCACCGTTATTCAGGGGCCGAACGGCTTCATGCTTTTCCGGCTGGGGGCGGCGGTTGCGGGAGGACTCGGGCTGCTCGCGCTGGTGCTGGCGGTTGTCGGGCTCTACGGCGTGGTTTCTTACACCGTTGGCCAGCGGCGGCACGAGATCGCGATTCGCATGGCCATTGGCGCAACCGCGCGGGACGTTTTCGCCGACGTGCTCGGCGGCGGCGGACGAATGGTCGCGATCGGGTGGGCGATCGGTGTTCTGCTGGCCGTTCTCGTGGCGCGCGCCGCTTCCGGGATCCTGATGGGCGTCAGTTCTCTCGATCCGCTGACCTACATTGCGGCGTCTTTGGCATTGGGACTGGTGGCACTGCTGGCTTGCTACCTGCCCGCGCGGCGCGCCACGCGCGTCGATCCCGCCACGGCGCTACGGCATGAGTGACGCGACGGCGCGAGGCAAGGCTGTGAAGGTTGCGCCGGCATCACGCCGGTGGTTTTCACTGGCGAAGGCTCGACGCGAAGCGGAGCCGAAGGAGGGCGAACGATGAACAATCTGTGGCAGGACCTTCGGCATGGCTTCCGGCTGCTCGGCCGCGCGCCGGGCTTTACCGCCGTCGCCATCCTCACGCTCGGGATCGGCATCGGCGCGAACACGGCGATTTTCAGCGTCGTCAACGCGCTATTCCTGCATCCACCGGGGATGGACGATCCTTCGCAAATTGTGGCGTTGCGAGTTCGCTACACGAAGTTGAACCTGAAGAGCATCGGCGTTTCGGCCACGGATTTCGCCGATGTGGACCGCAGCAGGCACATTTTTTCTTCCGCCGCGATTCTCTCGCCGACGGATTTCAGTTATCAGACGGGCAGCGGCCCGGTGCGTTTGCATGGCGCGGCCGTCAGCTGGAAATGGTTTGACGTTTTCGGGGCACGGCCGGCGCTTGGCCGCGTGTTCAATCCCCAGGACGATCAGCCGGGCGCGAACCATGAAGTGGTGCTCGCCTACGACACCTGGCAGCAGATGTTCGGCGGCGATCCGCAAGTCGTCGGCCGCACGATTCTGCTCAACAACGAACCGTATCGGGTGATCGGCGTCGTCGCGCGCGATTTCGACTGGCCGAGCCAGACGCGGCTCTGGGTACCGCTCGGCCTGGCGGCAACGGAGTTCACCGAGCAAAACAGATACAACGAAAGCTATTTCGGCATGGCGCGCCTGCGCCCCGGCGTCTCGCCCGAGCGCGCCGGCGCCTGGGTCGGCCTGCTCACCGAACGGAATATCGAGCACGGTCCGCAAGGCTCTTACGGCAAGGACGCCGGTTGGGCCATGTTCCTGGTTCCGTTCACGAACCTCGTGTACGGCGATTTGAAAATCCCCATGCTGACGCTGATGGGTGCGGTGGGATTTGTTCTGCTGATTGCCTGCGCGAACATCGCCGGGCTCATGCTCGCGCGCGCCACGGGCCGGCAGAAAGAGATCACGCTGCGGGCCGTGCTCGGGGCAGAGCGATGGGATTTGATTCGGCCGACGCTGGTGCAGGGATTGCTCCTCGCGGGCGGGGGAACGGTGCTCGGCCTGCTGCTGGGCTGGGAGGGGATTCGCGCACTGCTGCTGCTCGCGCCGCAGCAAGTGTCGCAGGGCCTCGCGGTGCCGATGGACGCATATGTGCTCTTGTTCACAGCCGTTGCGGGGATTCTTTCCGGATTGCTCTTCGCGATTGCGCCGGCGTTGCGGGCGAGCGAACTTCGCGATTTCACAGTGCTCAAGGAGGGCGGCCGCTCCGGCACCGCCGGCCGCGCGCGGCAGCGGTTGCGCTCGGTGCTGGTGGTGGGCCAGATGGCGCTGGCGCTCGTTCTGCTGGTGGGTCTCGGTCTGCTGGCAAAGAGCTGGGGCCGAATGCAGGAGGTGCGGCCGGGATTCGATCCGAACGGCGTGATGACGGCGGAAGTGTCGCTGCCCAACACCGCGTTCCCCGACAAGCAGAAGGAGATCGCCTTCTTTCGCGCCACGGCTGGCCGACTCGCCGCGGAGCCGGGCGTCGTCGCATCCGCGCTCGCGGTTCCCGTTCCGTTTTCCGGCTTCAATCCCTCCGCCTCTTTCGAAATCGAAGGTCAGCCTATCGGCCCCGGCAATCCCGGTCCCCACGGCGATGTGAGGTGGGTCTCGCCCGGCTATTTCGCGGCGATGAAGATTCCGGTCGTAGCCGGCCGCGAATTCGCAGGTCAGGACGTGGCGGGTGGTCAGATGGTCGCGGTCATCGATCAGAATCTCGCGCGGCAATACTGGCCGCGTCAGAATCCGATCGGACAGCGGATTCGGCGCGGATCGCGCGCGCCGTGGGCGACCATCGTCGGCGTCGTCGGCCACGTGAAGCAGTCGGCACTGGTTGGCGATTCGGGCAAGGGAGTCTACTACTATTCCCTCTTCCAGCAGGGCGGCCTGCCGGCCGCCTTTGTGTTGGCCCGGTCCGGCGGCAAGGCCACGGCCGTCGCCGCGGCGCTCCAGGATGCTGTGCATGCGATAGAACCCTCGCTTCCTGTTTTCGATCTGAAAAGCATGGCCGAGCGCGTCGAGGACTCGCTCGCACCGGAGCGCTTTGCCGTCAGCGTGCTTGGTTTCTTCGCCGCCATCGCGCTGGTGCTGGCGGCGCTCGGCCTCTACGGAGTCATCAGTTATTCGGTGACGCAGCGCACGCAGGAGATTGGCGTGCGGATGGCTCTTGGGGCTGACCGTCGTCGCGTGCTGGCCATGGTGGTGGGGCAGGGAATGCGGCTTGCGGCGATCGGCGTGGGGATCGGGTGCGTCGCCGCCTATGGGGTGGCACGCCTGCTTGCGACCGAGTTGTTCGGGGTGAACGCCGGCGATCCGGAGACATTTCTGGGCGTGGCGGTTCTGCTCGCGGCGGTCGCCTGGCTGGCCTGTTACGTGCCCGCGCGGCGGGCGACGCGCGTGGATCCGATGATCGCTCTGCGCTATGAATGACGGAATCCATGGGTTTCGTCCCGCGCCCTCCTGGGACCGGCGAGTGCCGCGTACTCCAACAGCCGGAACCTTTCTCCCAACGGCGACGTACGAGAAAAGAGAACGGAGGCGCGGATGAACACGTGGTGGGAGGACATTCGTTACGGACTTCGGCTGCTGGGACGTTCGCCGGCATTTACCGCCATCGCCGTTCTCACGCTGGGCCTCGGTATCGGCGCCAATACAGCCATTTTCAGCGTTGTGAACTGGCTGCTGCTGCGCCCGCTGCCGGTCAGCCATCCATCTGAAATCACCGTCATCGCCTACCAGCAGAAGAAAGGGCCGATCGGCACCCAGTTTTCCTTCCCCGCGTTCCAGGACGTCCAGCAACAGACCACAGGCGTGTTCTCCAACGTGCTCGGCTATGCGTTCGGGCTGGACGGGCTAAACGTGAATGGAAGGGCCGACCGCGTCCTCACGGCTTATGTGACGGGCAACTATTTCACCTCGCTTGGCCTCGCGCCCGCCGTCGGCCGACTGATTTTGCCCTCGGAGGGAAACACGGCCGGCGCCGATCCGTACCTGGTGCTGGGCTATACGTATTGGCAGACGCGCTTCGGAGGCGATCCGAGCGTCATCGGCAAGCAGGTCTCGATCGACGGGCATCCGGTCACAATCGTCGGTGTCGCGCCGAAAGGGTTTGAGGGTCTCTATCCGCTGGTCGACGTACAGGGCTATCTGCCCTACGGCATGCGGGTGGTCGAAGGCCGCAAAGGCGGCTTCATGGCCGACCGGGAATCGCGCAATCTCAGGCTGTTTGGCCTGCTGCGGGCGGGTACGGGTCTCTCGCAGGCACAGGCGGTTCTGAATGTTGTCGCGCAACGGATTTCCGCGGCGCACCCCAAGACGGAAGACGGGCTCTCCTTGCGCGCCTATCCGGAGCGGGAGGCGCGGCCGGAACCGGACCCCGACCAGACGATGCGCACGGTTTCCGTGCTGTTCCTGACGCTCGCGGCGCTGGTGCTGCTGCTGGCCTGCGTCAACGTGGCCAACATTCTGCTGGTGCGGGCCACGGTGCGCGAGCGCGAGATGGCCGTTCGCGCCGCGCTCGGCGCCGGGCGCGCGCGACTCGTGCGGCAACTGCTCACAGAAAGCCTGCTGCTCGCGTTGTCGGGCGGCGTGGCGGGAGTTCTGCTCGGAGCTTGGGCGAGCCGGATGCTTGGCTCGATTCACCTGCACACGGACTTCCCTGTACGGCTCAACTTTTCGCTCGATTGGCGAGTGCTGTTTTACGCGGTCGGCGCCGCTTTGCTGACAGGAATCGTCGTCGGCATCATTCCCGCGCTGCGGGCAGCGCGATGCAACGTGAGTGAAGTGCTGCACGAGGGCGGGCGAACGGTTTCCGGCGGGCGCCACCGCCTGCGCAGCGCGCTGGTGATGGCGCAGGTGGGGGGCTCGCTGATGCTGCTGATCGTCGCGGGACTTTTCATGCGAAGCCTGGCGAAAGCGCAACGGTCCAATCTTGGCTTCGACCCTGCCGGCATTGTGAATCTCAGCATGGACCCTAGCGGCGTTGGCTACGTGAAGGAGCAGGGAATCAAGATTTACCAACAACTGCTCGACCACGCACGCGCGCTGCCCGGCGTCACATCCGCGGCGCTGGCCTTCTCCGTTCCGATGGGCTATTACAACAATGGAGACACGCTCGAGATCGACGGCTACACGCCTCCGCCGGGTCAGCCCGCACCGGGCCTCATATACAATCCCGTCTCTCCCGGCTATTTCCAGCTGATGCGTCTGCCGATCGTTCGCGGGCGGGACTTTACCGACGCGGACGACGAGAACGCGCCCTACGTCGCCATCATCAATCAGGCGATGGCCGAACGCTTCTGGCCGCACGAGAATCCCATCGGCCGCGAGTTCCGAATGCAAGGAGAGAAAGACCATCCGATCCGCGTGATCGGAATTGTGAAAAACGCGCGAGTACAGAGCCTCAGCGGCGCGATCGATCCCTACTTCTACGTTCCTTTGGTGCAGCATTATCCCTTGCTCGCCACTCTGCACGTTCGCAGCTCCATCGCGCCACCGACGGTGATCCGCGAAGTGGAACAGGAGATCCAGACGCTGGCGCCGGGCATGCCTTTCTTCGACGTGCAAACGATGACCGATGCGCTCGACGGCTTGAACGGCTTTCTGATGTTCCAGATCGGAGCCGGATTGGCCGGGGCGCTTGGAGCGCTGGGACTCATTCTCGCCGTCGTCGGCGTCTACGGCGTGGTGTCTTACTCTACCAGCCAGCGAACGCATGAGATCGGCATTCGCATGGCGCTCGGCGCGCAGCCGCGCGATGTTCTCCGAATCATTTTCCGCGAGGGACTGGTGATTGTCGGCGTGGGCGTGGCGGTGGGACTGGCCGCGGCATTCGCGATTTCGCGCCTGGTGGCGAATTTCCTGGTTGGCGTGAGCGCCACCGATCCGCTGACCTACGGATCCGTTTCGGCGGTGCTGGTGGTGGTGGCGCTGGCGGCGTGCTTCGTTCCGGCGCGACGGGCGATGATGGTCGAGCCGACGATCGCGCTGCGCCACGAATAGTCCCCGCGCCGTGGTGTCCGGTGAAGAGCGGGCTCGTCCCACAACCGGACAGGGCAGAG
>JAGWOX010000175.1 GCA_028877145.1 Acidobacteriota bacterium
GCCGAACATGAGGTTTCGATCGCCTCGGCCACGTCCGTGATTCGCGCGCTCGACCCGGCGAAATACGACGTCGTCCCGATCGGCCTCAGCAAGGACGGTCGGTGGCTCGCCGGCGGCGGCGCGCAGAAGATGCTCGCCGATACGCTGCGGAAAGGCCGCCGAGTCACTCTGGCCCCCGAGCCCGGCTCGCAGAAATTGCTGGTTCGCGACGAGCAGGCGTCCGGCGCGCCGGTCGGCATCGACGTGGTCTTCCCCGTCCTCCACGGCACTTACGGGGAAGACGGCACTCTGCAGGGCCTGCTCGAATTGGCCAATCTGCCCTACGTCGGCTGCGGCGTTCTTGCTTCCTCGGTGGGAATGGATAAGGTCATCCAAAAGAAACTCTTCGAGCAGGCGGGACTGCCGGTGGTGAAATATCTTGCTCTGCCGCGTTCGCAGTGGGAAACGGATCCCGAACGAGCTCTCGAGGACATCCAGCGCCGATTCCATTTCCCGGTCTTCCTGAAACCGGCCACGCTAGGTTCATCGGTGGGCATGACCAAAGCGCACAACCCCGCCGAACTGGCCGCCGGGCTTGATCTCGCGGCACAATTCGCGCAGAAATTGCTCGTTGAGCGGACCGTTGACGGAAGAGAGATCGAGATCGCCATTCTGGGAAATGAAGATCCACAGGCGTCGGTTCCCGGCGAAATCATTCCCCACCGCGAGTTTTACGATTACGAGGCGAAGTACACCGAGGAGGGCACGCAACTCATCGTCCCGGCTCCGTTGAAACCGCGCCAGACCAATAAAGTTCAGGAGTATGCCGTACGCGCCTTCCAGGCCATCGACGGCCGCGGCATGGCCCGCGTCGATTTCTTCCTCGAGCGGCAAACCGGGCGGCTCTACGTCAACGAGATCAACACGATTCCCGGCTTCACCTCCATCAGCATGTATCCCCGGCTGTGGGAAGCCTCCGGTATCAGTTACGCCGAATTGATTGATCGGTTGATCCGCCTGGCGCTCGAGCAGCACCGCGAGAAGCAGCGGACGCGGTTTTCATTCAATCCGCCGCCGGGCGGCGGCGTGCTTTCGGGATAAGCGCGGACCCGCTAAAACAGCGGCGGCACGGCAGGATCGATGGGCACGTCGAGCAGCATCGGCGCTGCTGTCGCAAAGGACTCCTCGAACGCCGCAGCCAGGTCCCTGGCCCGCTCGACTCGCCTCCCCTTCACCAGGTATCCCGCGGCCAGCTGCACGTAATCTATTCCCGGCAGCGTGAAGTCTGGATACCTCTTCGACCCGCCGAAATGCCGGCCGAACTCTTCCATCGCGGCGTAACTGCCATTGTCGAAGATGACGAAAGTAATTGGCAACTGATGCTGCGTCGCCGTCCAGAGTCCCTGTATCGTGTAGTGGCTCGCCCCGTCCCCCACCACGCAGACCACCCGCTGCCCCGGCCGGCCGAGCGCCACGCCAACCGCCGCCGGGAGCGCCCAGCCCAGTGCCCCGCTCGCGCCCGCGTAGAATCCGCCGCTCATCCGGATCGGGAGATAATCGTGCATCACCGGACGCGCCGTCGCCGTTTCCTCCACAACGATCGCGCCGTGCGGAATAACGCTCGCGAGCGTGTGGAAGAGAAACGCGGTGGAAATCGGCTCGCCGGCAAGCGGGATTTTCGGCCTTGCAAACGGCTCGGGATCCGGGCGCTTCGCCGGAGCAGTCTGACGAATCAACTCGGCGATGGCCGGGCGCATCGTTGTGAGCAGGCTCGTTCCCGTCAGTGATGCTGCTGCCATTTGCGGGTCGTCGACCAATTGGTAGAGCCGCGCGCCTGGAGGAATCACTTCGCCGCCCGTTTCCAGGTGATAGGTGAATACCGGCGCGCCAAACACCACAATCACATCGTGCCCCGTGAGTTTTCGCGACAGCGGCTCCCGCGCGGGCGGCAGAAAACCGGCAAACAAACGGTGATCCTCGGGAAAGCTGCACCGGCTCGAATACGGACTCACCCACACCGGCGCCCGCGTTCGCTCCGCCAATTCCACCATCAGGTCCCAGGCGCCGTCGCGGTCGACGGCCGGACCGACGACCAGCGCCGGATTCCGGCTCAAATTCAGGGCTTCGGCGACCTGCCGCAGCACTGCCGGATCGGGCCCGAACTCGGCGGCGACTTCGCGCGGTTCCACGGCTTCTGCTTCCGCGTTCCAATCGTCCTGCGGCACTGAGACGAACACCGGTCCCATCGGCCGTTCGAGGGCGATGTGGCGGGCGCGCTCGAGCGCCGCGGGAACATCCGCCGCGCGCGCAGGCTCGACCGCCCATTTCACGTATGGACGTGGAAACACAGTGGCGTCGGCCGCATAGAGATACGGCATGGCGGTGAGCAGCGAACGGGTCTGCTGGCCCGCGACAAGAACCAGTGGCGTCTGGTTCCACCACGCGGTCAATACACTTGTAAGCGCGTGACCCAGGCCGCCGGCGCTGTGGAGATTGACGAACGCTGCCGACCGCGTCGCTTGCGCGTAACCATCGGCCATCGCCACCACCGCCCCTTCGTTCAGGCCGAGTACGTAGCGAAAATCCGCCGGCCAGTTCTTGAGGAAGCCGAGTTCGGTCGAGCCGGGGTTGCCGAAGACGGTGCTCATGCCCCGCCGTCGCAGCCATTCATGCACGGCTTCGCGAACCGAAGCGCCGCGCACGCTCGATCGAATTTCGCGATCCATGTGTCGCCTCCGCGTCTCCGCCGCCACGCTAGGGCACGCGCAACTGTCTGTCAAGCCGGTCCCGGCCGGCCCGCGGGAACGGTCCTCTTGACAATTTTACCCGTTCGGTTAATATTTCTGACTAACCGGTTAGTCAGGAGGTTGTCGTGTCGCCTGCACGTGCCGCAAAACACCGCCCGGAAACCGCCGGCCGCATCCTCGCCGCCGCCGAGGAGAGCTTCGCCGCTCACGGCATTGCCGGCGCGCGCACCGAGCGCATCGCGGCTCGGGCCTGCGTGAACAAGGGCCTTCTCTACTACTACTTCGGCAGCAAACGGAACCTCTACCGCGCCGTGCTCCGCCAATTGCTCGAGGAATTCCGCCAGACTATCAATCCCGCCAATTCCCCGCCCCGGCCGCCACGCGAGCGATTGCTCGCGTTCGTCAACAGCTATTTCGATTTCCTCGCCTCCCATCCCAACTTTCCCCGGCTCGTGCAGCGCGAGGTGATGGAATCGAAAGGAGAACTGGACTGGATCCTGAACGATTACTACCGGCCCGTCCTGCGCGGCGTGGTCGGAGTTATCGAGGCCGGGATCCGGCAGGGCGAGTTCCGCCGCGTGGACTCGCAGCAGGCTTCGCTGACCTTGATGGGGGCGACGACCAGTTATTTCGCCGCGCCGCTCTGGGCGCGCTTTCTGGGCCAGGACCTGCTTCGTCCGGCGGCGCTTGAGGCCAGGCGGCGGGCACTGATCGATTTCCTGGGCTACGGACTGTTCCGGCGTGACGGGAGGGAGTCTTGAGCGGACGGAAGTTCCTGGGAGTCTTGGGATTGGTGTTCGCGATCGCGCTTGGCGTCTACCTCTTCACCACGCCGCGCGGGAACGCGATTCGCCTGGTGGGCATCGTCGATGGAAATGACGTGGTCGTCAGCCCGCAAATTACCGGCCGCATGACGCGCCTTCTCGTGAACGAGGGTTCAGAGGTGAAAAAGGGCGAGTTGATAGCCGAATTCGATCCCTCCGAACTCGAGGCTGTCGTGGCTTCGCAGGCAGCCAACATTCACACGATTTCCGCCAATCGGGCGGCGTCAGAACGCAATCTGGAACTCACTAACGCGCAGACCACCGCGCAGCTCGACGAGGCCCATGCCAACGTAACCTCGACGGAGTCACAGCTTGCCCAAGCGCAGGCGAACCTGTGGCGTGATGAACAGAACTACCAGCGGACGGTGGAACTGTTCCACAGCGGCATCGAAACGGCGCAGGACCGGGACAATTCGCTGGCGACCGTCCGCGCCGATCGCGCGGCGGTCAAGGCGCTCGAAGACCAGGTGAAAGCGCAAAAAGCGGCATTGGATTTGGCGAAGGCGAATCGGATTCAGTTGACCGTGATTCACAGCCAGATCGCCGCCGCGACAGCCCAAATCGCGCAGGCGCGCGCCTTGCGCGATCAGGCCGCGACGCAACTCGGATACACGCGCGTCTACTCGCCGCTCGACGGCATCGTTTCGGTGCGCGTGGCGAAGCAGGGCGAAGTGGTCGCCGCGGGATCTCCGATCGTGGTGATCGTCGACGTGAATAATCTGTGGGTGCGCGCCGACGTCGAGGAAACCTACATCGATTCAATTCATTTCGGACAGAAACTGAAAGTGGTGCTGCCGTCCGGCGACGAACTCGCGGGCACGGTTTTCTTCAAGGGTGTCGAAGGCGACTTCGCCACGCAGCGCGACGTCAGCCGGACCAAGCGCGACATCAAGACCTTCGCCATCAAGGTGGCCATTCCGAACCCTCAGCATCGCCTCTTCACCGGTATGACTGCTTACGTTCTGCTTCCCCCTCCGTCCCGCGAGCGGACGAGTTGGATCGAACGGCTGCTCCATGGCCTCTGAGCGAACGACGATGAATGCGATCGAAGTCGATCACTTGACGAAGAAGTTCGGCGACTTCACCGCCGTCGACGCTGTGTCGTTTGTCGTTCCCGAGAACGAAATCTTCGGCCTGCTGGGCCCGAACGGCGCCGGAAAAACCACACTGATCCGCATGCTCACCACGCTTACGCCGCCGACTTCGGGCATCGCCCGCGTGGCGGGGTTCGACATCGTTCACGAGCAGAATGGAGTGCGGCAATCGATGGGCGTGATTCCGCAGGCGCTGACGTCGGACCCCGAGCTGACCGCCGAGGAAAACCTCGCGATTCACAGCAAGTTGTACGGCGTCGCGGCATCGCGGCGCGAAGAGTTGATCACGCGCCTGCTAGCCGCGGTTGAACTGGAAAAATTCCGGCATCAACTTGTTCGCACATTTTCCGGCGGAATGCGACGGCGTCTGGAGATTGCCCGCGGGCTGATGCATTCGCCGAAGATTCTTTTCCTCGACGAACCCACCACCGGCCTCGATCCGGTTTCCCGCACGCACGTGTGGGGAATGATCGAGCACCTGCGCGACGAGGAAAAACTCACCATCCTTCTGACCACGCATTATATGGATGAGGCGGACAAACTCTGCGACCGCATCGCCATTGTCGATCACGGCCAGCTGAAAGCGCTTGATTCGCCCGGCAAGCTGAAGGAATCGGTTCCCGGCAACGACGTGGTCGAGGCCGAATTCGAGCACGCGCCGGAAGACTGGCTCGAGCAACTGCGGAAGCTGGACGCTGTCGAAGAAGTGCAGGCGCGCGACGGAACTGTTCGTCTGTCCTCGACGGAGGGGCCGCGGACGATTGGCGCGCTGATGGAACTGGCCCGCACGCGCGGGGTTGTGGTGAAGCGGGTCAGCGTTGCCAGCACAACGCTCGACGACGTGTTCCTGCACTACACCGGCCGCGGGCTGCGCGACGAGGTGGGGGAGGGCCGCCGTGACATCAGCCATCTGTACCGCTGAGGGACGAGTGCGCACATGAAGCTCTACCGCATCGGGGCCTTGATCGAGCGCGACATGCGGAAATTTCTCCGCAGTCCCACTTTGATGATGGTCTCCATGATTTTCCCGCTGGTCCAGCTGATCGTTCTGGGATACGCGTTCGGCGGAAAAATCAGGGGAGTCCGCGTCGCCTTTGTCGACAACGATCACGGCGTGGAGGCGATCAAGGTGCGCGAGATGCTCCAGGCGGTCACCGCGGGTCCCCGCACTTTCTACCTGGTTGACTATGCGTCTGAGACTTCAGCCGTCCGCGATCTGCGCATCGGCCTCGTCCGCGGCGTCGTGCTGGTTCCCTACGATTTCTCCGAGCGGGTTGAGCACCAGGACCGGCCGCGACTGGTTTTTGTCGAGGACAATACTGACCAATCTTTGTCCAGCGCGCTGCAAGGCGCGATGCAGGGTGTCGTGCAGCAATTGGGTACGCCGGAGGTCAGTTCGCCTCTCGACCCGCAGATCGCGTTGAACGTAGTCGAGGTGTATCCCTACATCGAGTACATCAAGTATCTGCTCCCGGGCTCGATCGCTATGGCCATTTTCGTCGTCGCCATGATTGGCGGCGGAATCACCTTCATCGACGACAAATCGCGCGGGCTGCACGAGGGCTATCTGGTGACGCCGATCGAAGGCGCCGAGCTGGTGCTCGGTCTCAATCTCTCGGGAACAATCAAGGGAATGATGGCCGGCATGGTGATCACGATCGTCGGCGCGCTGATTGCCGGCGTCGTTGGCATGTGGAATCCCTTCCGGCTTCTCTATCTCACGCTGACGTGCGCGGTGGCCGCGCTGACGATGATTTCTTTCATGTTTGTCACGATGGTCAGGGTTGACGACCCAATGGTTCCGCGTGCGGTTTTCGGCGTGCTGAATACCCTGCTCTTTTTCCCCTCCGGCGCGATCTACCCGATCCAGGGATTTCCGAGGTGGATGCAACTGATCGCCATTATCGATCCCTTCTACTATACCGTTCATGCGCTACGGAATTTGTTGCTCAAAGGCGTTGGGATCGCGGGCATCTATCACGATCTGCTCGTTCTGCTCGGCATGGCTTGCGGATTCCTGGTCGCCGGAATTCTTCTTTTCAAACGCCAACTATAGGAGCGGCGGCGATTGCCTAAACCGGCTGTCCCGGCTATGCTTCTGGCCGCGTCTCTGGAGGGATCATGCTCCGAATAGTCCCGCTTTACCTGCTCGCGGCCATCACGGCAGCCGCGTTTTCACTGCCTGTCGGCGCCCGTGGCGTGGACGCTCACGAAGCTGTCGAAAGGCTCAATCGACAATTTCTTGAGGCGGGACGGCGGCAGGACGATGCCGCCGTGATGAATCTTTGGGCCGACGACGGCGTGGATTTGCTTCCCGGCATGCAGCCCCTCGTCGGCAAAGCCGCCATTGCAAGTTGGCTCGAAGGTATTTCGAAGCGATTTCATGGCACGAAAGTCACGAGATACGAAATCCATTTCGAGAAAATCCAGATCAACGGCGATTGGGCTTACGAATGGGGCACTTCGGAGGAAACGATCGTCGACCCCAACGGAAAGACGTTCGAGAATCCCGGCAAGATCACGCTGATCCTCCATCGGAACGCCCACGGGCAATGGAAGCTCTACGAGGAGATGTGGAATTCCAGCCCGCGCACCGCGGCGTCCGGAAAACGCTGATCTCGGATTTCTGCGTGGGCCGCGCTCAGGCGGCTTTCTGGCCGTAGTATTGGAGAGCGACGACGGTAATGTCGTCGGCCTGGGCGTAGCCGGCGGTGAAGGCGCGCACGGCCGCCAGCACGGAATCGAGAAGCTGCTGCGCGTGCTCTCCCCGGAAATTCTTCAGCACGTCTCGCAGCCGGTCATCGCCGAAAAGCTCCTGCTCGGGATTCGCCGCTTCGGTTACACCGTCGGAATACATCACGAGGAAATCGCCGGGATCGAGCTGCGTGGTGCCGGAGGTATATTCGGCGAAATCGAACATGCCGATCGGGAAGTTTTGCGCTTCGAGCGCCACGAGATCGCCGGACTGCTTGCGCACGAACGCGGGAACGTGTCCGGCGTTGAAATATTCCACCGCGCCGTTCTGCTGCACGATTGCGTAGAAGAGCGTGGCGTAGCTCGATTCGTCGGTACGATCGCAAACGCGGTTATTCACGCGTTTCGCGAGTTCCCCGATGGGCAGGCAGCTCGAAGCCGTGGCGCAGAACGAGCCCATCAGCATCGAAGCCAGCAGCGCGGCAGGCATTCCCTTCCCGGCGACGTCGGCGACGACGAATCCGCGGGCGCCATCGGGCAGATCGACCACGTCATAGCAATCGCCTCCCACCGCGCGGCAGGCGATCGTCCGGCCGACGGCAACAAGATGAGGCTCCTTGGGCAGGGCCTTGGGAAGCAGTTGCTGCTGAATGTCGCTCGCGATTTCGAGTTCGCGCTCGAGGCGCTCGCGCTCGCGACCTTCGGCGAAGAGGCGCGCGTTTTCGACCACCGTCGCCGCTTCGGCGGCGAGCGATCGCAATACCTGGCGATCGAGTTCGGAGAACGCGGTGAGCGGCCTGCGGCTGTCTAGATAGAGCATGCCGAGGAGCCCGGGACGCGAAGCCACAACGGTCGAGTCCACGGAACGGATCGTGGGCTGGCGTTCCAGTGGAATGGCGAGCAGCGTGCGCAAAGCCTCGCCGACGATGCTCGCCTGTTCGCGCAGGGCCTGTTCCTCGCCGATGTCAGCGACGATCAGCTCGCGGCGGGTGTCGGCTACCTGTCTCAGCACGGAGGTAGAAACACGCACTTCCGTGTGCGGCAGCGTGCGCTGGCCGGATTCGCGCGCTACGGTCGGCTTCAATTCGTTGGCCTCATCGGCCAAGAGCAGCACGCCGCGGTCGGCGCCCGTGACGCGGATCGCCGCGTCGACGACCGCCGCGAGCATGTCCTCGAGCAACATGTGGC
>JAGWOX010000176.1 GCA_028877145.1 Acidobacteriota bacterium
TCTCGGAAAGATTCATCTCGCGCGCGATGTCCTGCATTCGCGCGGGCCGCAGCCCGTCGGCGTCGGTGATGACCGCCAGTGGATTGCCCTGGTAGCGATGGCTGGTGAACACGTCGAGTTGATAGAAGCGTCTTTTCATGATTGTGATTGCTCCGCGGCGGCGATGCGCTTGGCGATCGAGGGATGTCCGTGGAACAGGAACTCCACCACGCGGTTCGGCTGCGTCTCCGCCAGATTCTGTTCGGCCAGTTTGCGCATGGAGCTGATGAAGGCTGCCGTGTTGTGGGTTAGCCGCAGGGCGAAACGGTCGGCGCGCCGCTCGCGCCAGCGCGAATAGCCGTTCACCAGCGGCAGCGCCACCAGCGAAACGCCGCTCACCACCAGCATCACGAGCGGCAAATTCGCGAAATCGGCCAGCCCGCGAAAGCCGAAAATCGGCGTGGCCCACACCAGCGCCTGGTTCACCACCCATAGGGAAACGAGCGTCAGCGCCGATTCCACCACGATCGACGTGGGAATGTCGTGATGCACGTGATGCCCCAGTTCGTGCGCGACGATCGTTTCGATCTCTTCCGGTGTGTGATGTTCGAGCAGCGTATCGGCCAGCAGAACGCGCCGCGTCGCGCCCCACCCGGTGAGCGCCGCATTCGCCTTGCTCGTCTTTTCCCCCAGCTTCCACTCCAGCACCGTCGAAATCCGCGCCCCCGCGCGCTCTGCCACGGCCCGCAGCCGCGCGACCAGTTCCTCGTTCTCGATCGGCCGGAACTTGAAAAAGATAGGAAAGAGCAGCACCGGCGCCAGTTGCGCCAGCAATACCGCGAAAACAATCAGCGCCCCGGCCACCCACAGCCACCACGTCCCTGGATGCCGCGCCAGCGCCCAATAGAAAAGCTCGCCCAATCCCGCGCCGAGCACCGCGCCGATGCCCAGTGCTTTCAGCCGGTCCTTCACCCACGCGCCCAGCGTCATCCGCGAAAGCCCGAATCGTCGCTCCACCAAATAACCGGAATAGAACTCGAGTGGGAATCCCAAAACCTCGAAAATTGCCGCCACCATCGCCAGATACACCAGCAGCGCCAGCGCCCGCTCCGCCGAAACGCTGTATGCCGCATCGCGCAGCGTCATCGTCCACCCGGTCGCAAGCAGCAAGACCAATACCGCTGCATCCAGAATCCATCCCGCCAGCCCCAGCCGCCGCTGGATGCGCCCATACTGCTTCGCCTGCCCCTCGCGCCTCGCGTCTTCCGCCGGCCTGGTCGTCTCCGTAGCCATCAATTTCTCTCGAGTCCCTTAGCCCATCTTCCGAGATGAGCACTCGTTGCGCCCCGTTCGTTAGATTCGTCGACTGCACGCCGAGAATCGACATGTAGCGCCGGGCTTCAGCCCGGCAAGCATCAAGACAATCGCAACCACAAATTCCAGTTCCGAGCGCCGCCCAGATCCGGCTGCCCCCATCCGGTGTAGGTGCTCCTGGGGATTTTCCGCCATTTCACCGGCGCCGTCGCCACGATTCGCCCAGGTCGTCCGCTCAATCTTTCGGCTACAGCGCGCGCACTTTCACCACGGCCGCATCCAGCACCCGCCGCGTGGTCTCCGCCGCATTCGTCTCCGCATAAACGCGCAGCATCGGCTCGGTCCCCGAAGCCCGCACCATCACCCAACCAATATCGCCCAGATATACCTTGATGCCGTCCAAATCCTCCCGTCCCGTCACCGGCCAATCGAAAATTTCCGCCACGCCGTCGCTCGCAAACAGTTCGATCGCCTTTTCCTTTTGCCCCGGCTTCAACTCCAGGTCGATCCGCCCGTAGTGGTGCTCGCCGAATTCCTCTTCGAGCATCGTGATGATCTCGCCCAGCTGCTTTCCGTGCCACGCCATCACCTCGGCCATCAGCAGCGCGCAAACCGTCGCGTCGCGCTCGGGCAGATGGAACCGGAAACCGATGCCGCCGCTCTCCTCGCCGCCCATCAGCAAATCCTGCTCCAGCATCAGCGAGCAGATGTATTTGAATCCGATCGGCGTCTCAAACAGCCGGCGATTGAATTTCCGCGCGATCTTGTCGACGAGTTTCGTCACCGAAAATGTCTTCGCGACGTCCCCGGGAAGCTTTCGCGTCCCCGCCAGATGCCACAGCAGAATGGAGAAGCACTGATGCGCGTTGATGAAACGCCCGCCCGGATCCATCGCGCCCGAGCGGTCACCGTCGCCGTCGGCCAGGAACGCGGCGTCGAAGCGGCCATCGTGCATCGCATGCCGCAACGGCTCGACGTTCGGTCCCTCGATCGGCTCCGGATTGCGCCCGCCGAACATCGGATCGCGCCGGCCGCGAATCTCGTCACAGGAAACGCCGTTTCGCTGGAAAAGTGCCGGCAATAGACCCGCCGCCGATCCATGCATCGGGTCGGAAAGGAAGCGCAACCCGCTCTTCCGGATGCGGTCCCAGTCCACCAGCTTTTCGAGCGTGTCGAGATACGGCGTGCGCACGTCAAGCGGCCGCACCGCGCCGCCGCGCGCCGGAAGTGGTGCTGTCCCATCGGCGTAGACCCGATCGAGTTCCTGCTCGATCAGGGCGACCATCGCCGGAGAGGCCGAGCTCCCGTAGCTCGCCTTGAATTTCACGCCGTTCCATCGATACGGATTGTGACTGGCGGTGATCATCAGCCCGCCGGCCGCCCCGCGCTGCCTCACGAGCAGAGAAATCGCCGGCGTCGGACAGGCCGCATCGGCCAGCCAGACCGGAATTCCGGCCGCCGCCACCGTTTCCGCCGCCGCTTGCGCGAAACGCTCCGACCCAAACCGGTTGTCGTAGCCGACCAGCACGCCCGCATCGGGCCGTTCCGCCCGAGCCACGTACCGCGCAAACGCCAGCGCCGCCCTCCGCACGTTCTCCACCGTGAAATCCTCGGCGACCACGCCGCGCCAGCCGTCGGTACCGAAGTAGATCCTTTTCATCGAGCCAGCAGTATACGGCACGCGCCGGGCAGGTTGTAGGCCCCCTCTCCAATTTGGGCCTCCCGGGCTTGGCAGCGATTGGACATTCTCAATTCCGGTATTGACAGCGGCCTGCGCATGGCGTAGAAGTTTTTACCGAATAGTAACTACGCGTTCGGAGACCGCGATCGGGCAACCCTGCTCTCCCGGTCCTTGACAGATTAATGTGTCCACAGATCCTTGCTCCTCCCACCTCCGCATCTGATTTGGCGAGGCTGGCGAAAAAAACGGAGCACGCGAAACCTGGCGTCGCGCGGAATCGGGGAATCCCTCTGCCTCGGCGACAGCCCGGTCGCGGCCCCGTTTTCGGCGATCTCGCGGCGTTCCTGCGGGAGGTGGCCGGCGATCTCGCGCGCGAGTTCGGCGCCGACGCCGCCTCGATCTGGTTGCGCGAGCCGAATGGAGCACTCCGCTGCGCCTGCCACGACTCCGGCCGGCTGGCCTCGAGGGAAGCCCCGGCCGGTCTCAAGAAGGAATATGAGGTCGCGGAGTGTATTTCCTCCCAGGCGCTTCCGCGAACGCTCCGGCCGGTCGTATTGCGCGGGTGCGCGCGCAATTCGATGTTGCGGCAATTCTGGAAGCCGTTTACCTCCGGTCGCGTCGAAACCACGCTGGCCATTCCCATCCCTGAGTCGGCGCACGAAAAGGCGGAACTTTCCGGCTGGTGCCTGCTGCTTCATCAGCGGGGCAAGACATTTCCCTCCGCCGATATCGATCGCGCCGCCATTCGCGGACAACAATTGAGCCTGGCGATTCGTGTGGCTCGCGCGGCGGCGAAGGCGAAGGAATTGGCGGTAGTGGCCGAACGCAACCGGATCGCTCGGGAGCTGCACGATACCCTGGTGCAGAGTTTCACCGCCATCCTCCTCCAGATTGAGGATGGCAAGGCCCTGCTGCATGGCGAGGAGAAAGCCGCGCTCGCCGTGCTCGAGCGGGCGCGAGACTGGGCGCGCGGCACCCTGCTCGAAGCGCGCCGCGCCGTCCGGGCGATGCGGCCGCGCGCGCTCGATGGCAGCGATCTCCCCGTGGCGATCGAAGGTTTGGTGAGCGAGATGGCTGCCGGGTCAGGCGTCACGGCCGAAGTCACTCTCCGCGGAACAATGCCCGCGCTCACGATGGAGATGGAAACGAACCTCCTGCGCATCATTCAGGAAGCCGTCACCAACGTCTTGCGTCACGCCCGCGCCCGCGCCATTCACGTCCACCTGGTGTTCGCCGGCGATTTCCTGAAGGCTTGGGTCGAGGACGACGGCTGCGGTTTCTCGCTCCGCGATGCCCGCAACGGCGACGGATTCGGCCTCATCAGCATGCGCGAGCGCGCGGAAACTCTCTCCGGCAAGCTGCTCATCTCCAGTCATCCCGCCCGCGGCACTCGCGTCCTCGTGAAAATCCCTCTCTCGAAAGGGTAAAGGGATTTGGCCGCAGCCTTCAGACGTCACCCCAATCCGCTACCGAGCGGATGTGTGTCGCGCCGCCCTTCAGGGTGGCAGGATTCCGCTCCCAACCCGTCGAACTTCTGAGTGCAACTTTCCGTTTTCTTCCGCCGCTTTCCGGCGTATAACGTTCCGCGCGGGGCAGCAGGAGGCAAACAGGAATGAACGCGACAAATTCCGCCGGCCCCCAGACCTCTGCTCGTCAAACGCACGCGCTTTTAACGATCGTTTGGATCGGCCTGGTCGCCGCCACTCTCGACATCGGCTACAACCTCATCTACAACTCGTTTCGCAGCGTCACTCCCGCAATGGTCTTCCGCCTCATCGCCAGCGGCCTCGTTGGCGTGACGAGAGCCGTCCAGATGGGCGCCGCCGGCGTCGCCCTGGGCGTCGTTATCCATTACTCCATAGCAATGACCTGGACCGTCCTTTTCTACGCCGCCAGCCGCAAAATCGCGGTTCTCTGGCGCAGGCCGGTGATCAGTGGATTGCTTTACGGTTGCGTGGTCTTCGTGGTGATGAACTTCGTTGTGTTGCCGCTGTCAAACGTCCCGCACCTGAAGCGTCACTTCACGCTCTTCGCGTGGTTCTACGTCGTCTTCGCGCCCCTGCTCTTCTGCATCGGCCTCACGATCTCGCTTCTCATGAAAAAGTTCGCACCGCCGCCCGCCGCCCGGCACGGGTAGCCACGGTCAGCGAAGTTCTGACCGTGAGCCTTTGCCGCGAACGTCTCTACAACAACGCCCGCCGCTTCTGCTTCTCGAGTTCCTTCACGACGCGGCCCACGTCCTGCGCCCTCCCGCGCGGACAGATCAACAACGCGTCCGCCGTTTCGACCACGACCAGGTCGCGCACGCCAATGGCGGCGACCATTTTCCCCGGCGCCCAGAAATAATTCCCCTCGGAGTCGAGCGAAACCAGCGGCCCCGCCGAAATCGTCTCCCCGCGCCTCGTTGCCTGAAGTTCGTAAACCGCGGCCCAGGAACCGATATCGCTCCAGCCGACGCTCGCGGGCAATACGTACACGTTCGCCCCGCTGCCGCGCCGGCTCGCCGGCTCGAGGATGGCGTAATCGACGGAAATGCTTTCCAGCTTGCGGTAGGCGCGCCGCAGCTTCTCCGAATATCGCGACGTGCCGATCGTTTCTTCGAGCGAGCCCAGTTCCCGCGCCGTCGCGGGCAGGAATCGTGAAAGCTGCTCGAGGACTGTCGAGGCGCGCCAGAAGAACATCCCCGCGTTCCACGAATATCGCCCGGAAGCCACATACCGCCGCGCCACGGCGATAGGCGGCTTTTCTGTGAATCGGCGCACGTGGTACGCGCGCGTCTCGACCTTCGCCGTCGATGCGATGGCCTCGCCCTGCTCAATGTACCCATAACCGGTTTCCGGCCGCGTCGGGTCGATCCCCAAAACGACAAGAGAGCCCGCGGCGTCGGCCAGCCGCAGTGCCGCGCGTACCAGTTGCCGATAGCGCCCCTGCTGCGCGATCACATGATCGGCCGGCAGCACCGCCATGAGCGCGTCCCCGCATTCATGTCGCAGATGCTCCGCCGCGAGCCCGATGGCCGCCGCCGTGTTACGCCCTTCGGGTTCGACCAGCAGATGCGACCGCGGCAGCTTCGGCAATTGCCGCCGCACCGCCTCCGCCTGTCCCGCCGCCGTCACCACCCACAATCGGGAAGCGGGGAAGATCGGCGCGATCCGCAGGGCCGTCTGCTCGATCATCGTCTCCTGGCCGACGATGTTCAGGAGCTGCTTCGGCGTCCGCGCGCGGCTGCGCGGCCAGAAACGCGTGCCTCGCCCTCCGGCCAGGATTACCGCGTGCGCTTCGCGTTTCATCGGAAGAGGAACCCGGACAATTGGTCGCGCGTGGCGCCTTCCCGCAGCAGGCTGCGCGCCAGCGTATCGATATCCGGGACGTAAGCGCGCAGCACCGTGACGTCGGTCGCCGGCTCCAGCCGGAATCCCGGAAATTTCGCCGGTACAAACCATGCCTCGCCGTGCTGGAATTCGCGCCGGTCCCCGCCGACCACGATTTCGCCACGTCCCGCCAGAAAAATCAGCAGATCGAAATGGTCTTCCGACGAGGCCAGCTCGATGGGCTCGAGAAATCGCCATCGCTCCGTGGCGAAGTACGGGCACGCGGCCAGATAGCTCAGCTCGATCGGCCCGACGTTCTGCACGAGCGGCTGCGTCTTACCTGCGCCCGGCACGTCGAAGCGAATCACGTCGAGCGCCTTTTCGACGTGCAGCTCGCGCCGGTTCCCCTTCGCATCGGTGCGGTGGTAATCGAACAGCCGGTAGGTGAGATCGGAATATTCCTGAATCTCGCAGAAAATCTGCCCGGGCCCGATGGCATGCGCCGTGCCCGCGGGAACGTAGATTGTGTCCCCGGCGGTAACGGGCAGTCGTTGCAGGCAACTCTCAATCGTATCGTCGACGATCGACCGGCGAACCGTTTTTTTGTCGACGCCCGGATTGAATCCGACGAGCACTTCAGCCCCTGCTTCCGCCGCCACCGCGTACCACATTTCCGTCTTGCCCAAGCCGCCGGCCTCCGCCTCGTGCCGCGCGGCATACTCGTCGTCCGGGTGCACCTGAATCGAAAGCGCTAAATCCGGAAACAGAAACTTCGCGAGCAGCGGAAAACTGTCCGCCCCTTTGAGTCGCGATCCTTTCCAATCCCCCGACATCTCCTGCCACGCCTGTCCGAGCGGCTTCCCGGCGTATGGCCCGTCGGCGAACCGGCAGTCCTCCCCGGTCAGCCATACCTCGCCAACCGGTTCGGCCAGTTCCTGGTTGGCCGTGTACAGCGGATCGAGCCAGAGCCGGCCCCAGATGCGCCGGACCAGCAGCGGATCGAGCCGCGACGGAATGGGCTGCGCCTTCATGAAGAAAGAAACTGTTTCATCCTTCGGATTCCTTCGCGCACGCGCTCGATACCGGCGGCGTAGGAGATGCGCAGATAACCGGGCGCGCCAAACGCCTCGCCCGCAACCGTGCCCACGTGCACCTCGGCCAGCAGATCGACGGCAATCCGAGCCGTATCCGCCGGCTCCTTCTTTTCCCGCAGCGCGAGCACGCGCGGCGTATTCTCGACGTTCGGAAACGCGTAAAACGCGCCCTCCGGCGGCGTGCACGTGACACCGGGAATGGTCGCCAGCTCTTCGAGCACCGCGTCGCGCCGTCGCGCATATTGCGCCAGCATCGTGTGCACAGAATCCATCGGCCCCGAGAGTGCCGCCAGCGCCGCATATTGCGAAATCGACGTCGGATTCGACGTCGACTGGCTTTGCAGCTTGATCATCGCGTCGATGATCGGCTTCGGCCCCAGCGCGAATCCCACGCGCCACCCCGTCATCGCGAACGTTTTCGAGAGCGAGCCCGCGACGATCACATGCGATTTCGCGTCCGGGAGCGCGGCCGCGGAAAACGGCTTGTGCCCGCCGTAAAGGAAATGCGAATAGCACTCGTCGGTGAGCAGCCAGATCTCGTTCCGGCGGCACAAATCCACCAGCCGCGCGAATTCGTCGTTCGGAATCACGGCTCCGGTAGGATTGTTCGGCGAATTCACCAGCAGCACGCGCGTTTTCGGTCCGATCAGCGGCTCGACCTGCGCCGCTCGTAGACGGAATCCATCGGCCGGATCCGTCTCGACGAACCGCGGCTCGGCGCCAACGTACCGAATCATGTCCGGATAGCTCACCCAGTAGGGCGCCGGAACCAGCACTTCTTCGCCTTCGTTCACCAGCGCGCCCAGCGCGTTGAAGAGCGCCTGCTTGCCGCCTACCGTAATCACCGATTCGGCCGGCTCATACGCCGTCCCGAATTCGCGCCGGTGCCACTGGCACAGCGCCTCGCGCAGCGGCCCGATCCCCGGCGTCGCCGTGTACTTGGTCAGGTTCTGATCCAGCGCGCGAATGGCGGCCTGCTTGATGTGTTCGGGAGTGGGGAAATCCGGTTCCCCGACGCCGAAATTCACCACGTCGACCCCGCGCGCGCGCAGGCGCTCGGCTTCGATCAACACGGCGCCGGTTGGCGAAAGCGAAATGCGCTCGATGCGATCGGCAAGCTGCGGCACTGCCTTTGAA
>JAGWOX010000177.1 GCA_028877145.1 Acidobacteriota bacterium
CCCGATGGGACGCATGCGCAAATGGAATGTCGTGGCGGCAGGACTGCTTTTGTGCCTGTCGGTTGCTATGGCCGGTTTCGCGCCACTGCTCCATTCCCTGGCGCGCGAGCGCACGAAGGCGTTTCTTCAGGCGCGGTTTGCCAGCGAAGTTCAATTCTCCGACTTCCGCGTTTCGTTCTTTCCGCGGGTTCGTTTGACCGCCATCGGGGTCGTGATGCGCCATTCGGCGGGCACGGATCTGCCCCCTCTTCTAATGATTCAGCGATTGTCGGCGAGCGCGAGTTTACTGGGTTTCTTCAGAACCCCCGCGCGCATCGAAAGCGTCCGGCTGGACGGCTTGCAAATCCACCTGCCGCCACGCGGGCGCGGCGGCAAGGCCCTGGACTTTCGATTCCAGAAATACCTGGTGGTTGTTCAGAAGATTCGCGCCGATGAAGCCCTTCTGGTCATCCTGCGAGCGCAGCCGGAAAAACCATCTGAGGATTTCCTGATTCATCACCTCGAGCTGCTCAATTTCGACTTTGACCACCCAACGTTCTTCCGCGCGGCTCTTACGAACCCTGTGCCTACCGGGGAGATCGAGGCCGCCGGTGAGTTTGGTCCATGGCAGGCGCAGCAGCCAAGCCTCACTCCCGTGGCCGCACACTACACGCTGAAGAATGCCAACCTGGGAACCTTGCATGGCATCGCGGGCACCCTTTTTTCCCAGGGAAAATTCAGCGGCCCGCTTGATTACCTCGCCGTTGACGGCGAGACCGACACTCCCAATTTCCGGCTCCGGCTGAGCGGCCACCCGGTGCCATTGAGCACCGAATTCAGAGCGATCGTAGACGGCACAAACGGCAACACGATCCTCAAAAATGTTGCCGCCCGCTTCCTGCATTCCTCGGTGGATGCAACTGGAGAGGTTGTAAAGGCTGAAAACGGCGGCCGGAGGATCCTCGTAAATGCCGTGATGGACGATGGACGGGTCGAAGACCTGCTTTGGCTGACGGTCAATCAGGAACCGGCGGCGATGACAGGCACCACACAATTAACGGCGAAGCTGGAGATTCCACCAGGCAGCACGGACTTGATCGACCGGTTGAAACTCGACGGCCGATTCGGTGTCGGCGCCGCCCGGTTCACGAATCCAACCGTACAGCAAAAGGTCGAAAAACTCAGCCGCAAAGGCCAGGGTCACCCGAAAGATACAGTTTCGGCTACGGGGCTTTCCCGGCTCAGAGGAGATTTCAAACTGCGCGGAGGCGTTGTAACCTTCTCCCGTCTGAGTTTCGATGTAGCCGGGGCGTCCCTGCAATTACGCGGCAAATATAATCTCGACAGCGGCAAACTTGATTTTCACGGAAAGCTGTTGCTCCGGGCCAAGCTGTCCCAAACGACCACCGGCGTGAAGTCTCTTCTTCTGAAACCACTCGATCCCTTTTTCAAAGGGAAAAATGTAGGAACGGTTCTCCCGATCAAGATCACCGGCACGAAGGACAAACCTTCCTTCAAACTCGACCTGGGTGGCGGCTCCAAAGAGAGGTGAGCGATCAGTACTTCAAGGCTCTTCTGAAAAGCGACCCGGCCTCCTCGATAGCGCGCGCCAGAGCTGCGGCTGGTACAACTACTTTTCGACCTTGTCGAACTCGTGAAGGCTCTTGAGCATGGTGTGGCAGCGCTCGGGATGGGATGAGAGAGTGGTAGGCCCGTACGGATTCGAACCGTAGACCTCTACCGTGTCAAGGTAGCGCTCTAACCAACTGAGCTACGGGCCTGCTGAAACATCAACCGCAGAGACGCAAACTCGTGAACCACACGTTCACGAGTTTCGCCTTGCCGAATTTTAGCACAGCGGGCCGGCCGCCTGGGGCCGACCCGCCGTGGTCGAGGTTTGGTTTACTGTCCGCTAGGCGAAATCACCACGTAGCCGGTCTGCCCGTGTGTGTTCACCAGCAGCAGCACGGATTTGGTTCCGGCTGCCTGGACGGCCTGGTTGTATTCGTTCAAGTTGGTCACCTTGCGGTGATTCACTTCCTGAATCACCATGCCCCGCTGCAGAGCATCGGCCGCCGGGCTGCTCGGATCGACCGACGTGACGACCACACCGGTCGCCCCCGGCGACAAGCCAAGCTGGTTCGCAATGTCGGCGGTGAGCGTCTGAACCTGCACGCCGGCAAGCGCGCTGCCTTGGCCTGCTCCCTCGGACGTGCCGGGACCGGCGCCGGTCGCGGAGGCTTCCTCGAGCGTCGCCGCGATCGGAATCGTCTTGCCGTCGCGGAAGACTTCCAGATGAATCGTCGTTCCAGGCGGCGTGGCGCTCACTTTCAGCAGCAGCTCATTGTTGTCGGCGACAGGTTGGCCATTGAACTTCAGGATGATATCGCCCTGCTTGATGCCGGCCTTCGCAGCCGCGCTGCCCGGATTCACGCTGGCGACCAGCGCTCCCTCCGCCTTACTCAGGCCGAAATGTTGAGCGATTTCAGGAGAGACCGCCTGGATGTAAACGCCAAGCTGCCCGCGGACTACCTTGCCGTGCGCGACGATCTGCTCCATCACGCTCTTGGCCAGATTGATCGGGATGGCGAAGCCGATGCCGATGTTGCCGCCCTCGCCTGCGCCTCCACCGCTCACGATGGCCGTGTTGATGCCGATCACTTGTCCTTTGGTATTGATCAACGCGCCACCCGAGTTGCCGGGATTGATGGCGGCGTCCGTCTGGATGAAGTCTTGAATGCTGTTCGGCCCCTCGATGGAAACATTGGCGCGGTTCTTCGCGCTGATGATACCCATGGTCACGGTTTCTCCAACGCCGAACGGATCGCCGATCGCGAAAACGATATCGCCGACCTTTAGGTCCGTTGAAGCGCCGAGCGGCAGCGCCGTGAGCCCGGTCGCGTCGATTTTGATCACCGCAAGGTCCGTGCGCGGGTCGGTACCCAGTACCTTTGCCTTATACGACTTCTTGTCCTGCAGCGTGACGCGAATATCGTCCGCGCCATGAACCACGTGATTGTTCGTCAGAATTACGCCGTCCGAGCGCACAATCACGCCCGAGCCGAGTCCGTATTCCTTTTCCGGCACGTTCTGCTGCGGCTGCTGGCCGAAAAACTGCTGGAAGAACGGGTCGTTGAACGGGAATGGCGAGTAGCGGCGCTTGATCACCGTTGTCGTTGAAATGTAGACGACGCCGGGCAAATCCGGTTGAATGACGGGAGCGAAACTGCCCGGCAGGTTTGGCGCCTGCCCGGGCTGGGCCATGTTGCTCGCGAACGTCGGACTCAGCATCCCCGTGGTAAATAACGGATAGCCCTTCCGCGCTGCCCAGGATCCCAAAACTCCGCCTGCAACCACTCCGGCGAAGACAATTGCCACAAGATACAAAATCCACCGTGAGCGGATGGCGCTCTTTTCCATAGTCGTAACTCCTCCTTCGAATTCCATTCCGGCGGGAGCGAGGTTTCCCCGGTCTCCCCGGCCTTCATGTCCTGAGATAAATCTCAGTTGGAAATCATTGCGTATCTGCCAAGACCTAAACGCTACAAATTGTAACACTCATGCGGGACCCTGATCAAAAACTCATTTCGTCTTCGCGCTCGCCTTTGTTGTCACCGCCTGCCCGGCCGTGCCGCACAGGTCGTCGATGTTCTCACCCGTCGCGTACTTCATCTTCGGCGGCGCCAGGCATCCCTTCTCGTGCGCGATCAGGCTGGGCCGGTTCGCCGCCGTTTCTTTTGCCTTGGCGACAACCGGTGCCAATTCCTCCTTCATCTTCAGAAACCCGGAAGTTTGCACCACGTATTCCGGTCGCTTCGGCAGGAAGTCGATTTCGCGCTCGGCGTCCACCATGCGCTGGTAGAACGGCGGATGATCGTAGAACCAGCTGATGCCGTTCACGTAGCCTTCCTTGGTGGCCATCTTGTCGAAGAAGCGGATGAAGCCGGTGGGATCGTAGCCCGCGTTCCAGACGTACTGAATGCCCAGCTGGTCGGCCTGCAACTCGTACTCGCGGCTCACGCCGAGCAGCTTCAGGCTGAGCAACATGCCGAGCCCCTGGAAGCCGTATTGCAACGCGTAATACGTGCCGATGCTGGCGATTCCGCCGGTGAGCATGATTCCGGCGATCTCGGCCGCCTGATAGAAGATCGCCGCGATGGTCTGCCGCTCCATCAGCTTGTGGCCGTGACGCGCGACCACGTGGGCGATCTCATGGCCCATCACGCCGGCCAGTTCCGATTCGTCATCGGCCGCCTGCAGCAGGCCGCGCTCCACGAAGAGGTAACCGCCCGGCAGGGCGAACGCGTTGATCTCCTTCGAATTCAGCACGTAGACGTGCAGCGGCACCTGAAGATCGGAATGCGCGGCCACGCGCTGTGCCACCGTATTCACGTAATCGACAATCGCCTGGTTCTTCACTTCCGGCGGCAGGATGCCTTCCTGCTTCATCTGCTTGATCGCGTTGAGGCCCGTCTTGATATCGTCGGACTGGCCCTTGGCGATGGTGCGGAAGCCGATGTCCTTCACGTCGCCCCAGCGGCGGTTCCGGTAGGCTCCGTCGCCCAGTTCCTGCTGGATCTCTTTGTAATCGGCGGGCCAGTCCTGGATCAATTCGAGCTTCGCCTTCATGTTCTGATAGGCGATCGGGATGCCGTGGTCGGCCAGAATCTGTTCCTGGCTTTTCTCGAAGCGCAGGTTCTGGATCGTGCAGTGCAGGTTGTGACGTTCGTCGGAGGTTACGAGCTTGTCTTTCAGCTTTTTCTGCGAGGCGTCGATCTCTCCGTCGATGGTCTTGATCTTCGCCTTGAAGCGATTGACGCAGCTCTGCCGATTGCCTTTCAGCCGTGTTTCTTCGGCCTGGAACTGGGCCTGGTCGAAGTGCAGTTCGGGCGAAAGCTTGAAGAGGTCAAGGTAAGATTTCAGAAGATAAGCTTGCAAAGGCAACGGCTCAACCACCGCCGAAGTGGCGTGTCTGGCGCCGGTTTTGGCTCGCGGCGAAGCGCCGAGGGCGGGGAGCAGCACGAGCAGTTCGCACAGAATCAAAACGAGCGCCCGTTCCCCGTGCTTCTTTAACGATTGAGACATCTGTCCTTTCCTTTTCGCGGTCTTGAAGCGGGGCACTTCGAAAAATGGAACTATACCCTCCAGTTTAGATGCTGATTCGGGGAAATCAAGCGCGCCGAACCTTTCACCGCTGTGCCGCCCAGGTAGCGTCCGCCGCGCCAGGCGAGTTACAATACGTACCTGCGCGGGGACGTTCCGGGCACATCCCACCGTGATTGAGCGTGGCCATCGGCCATGGGTCTAGTGATTGGCGGTCGCCGCGCTTTCCGGTTTTCCGGCGCTCACGGACGCCCGATGTCCGTCCCGGGAAGATTTCTTCCCGGGTCTGCGTCTTCGCCGCCCGTTCCCGAATCTTAGGGGAAGGTTCCACAAGAGAAACGATAAGGAGGACATGATGGCCCAATCGACCGCTCCGCAAACCGCTCAGGTTTATCCCCACCAGCTCCCTCCCCTGCCGTACGCCTATGATGCGCTAGAGCCGTACATCGACAAGATGACGATGGAGATTCACTACACCAAGCATCACGGCGCCTACGTCAACAACCTGAATAAGGCGCTGGAGAGTCACGCCGATCTCCAGAAACTCACCGTCGCCGAATTGCTCGGGAAAATCAACCAGGTCCCCGAGGCCATTCGCACCGCCGTGCGCAACAATGGCGGCGGCCATATGAACCATTCGATGTTCTGGAAACTGATGAAGAAAGGTGGCGGCGGTGAGCCCAAGGGCGAACTGGCCGGCGCGATCGGCAAAGCCTTCAATTCCTTCGGCGACTTCCGCCAGAAATTCAGCACCGCCGCCCTCACGCGCTTCGGCTCCGGCTGGGCCTGGCTCATGCTGAAAAACGGCCAGCTCGTCGTCGAATCCACCGCGAACCAGGACAATCCCGTGATCGAGGGCGTCCGTCCGATCCTTGGCCTCGACGTCTGGGAGCATGCCTACTACCTCAAATATCAGAACCGCCGCAACGAATACATCGAGAGCTGGTGGCACCTGATCGATTGGGATCAGGTAGAGCGCAACTACCTGGAAGCCCGCAAGTCGCGGCCAAATCTCTCGCCCGGCAAGGCGCTCGCGGAAGCAATCCGCGAGCGCCTCACCAGCTTGTTGTGACCGATGTGTGTAGCGCCGCCCTTCAGGGCGGCGCCAGCTTCGCACCACCGTAAATTTGAAGAACTGAAGGGCTGAATCTCCCGCCGGACTCTTACGGGTGCAAGCCGAGCTTGTACTCGGCCGCCAGAATCGCCATCGCCGCCGCCGTCGTCACCAGCGTCACCACCGCCCCCACCCGCACGAACTCGCCAAATCCCACCCCTCCCCGTCGCCGCGTGTGCTGAATCACGATCAGGCTCGCCACCGAGCCGAACGGCGTCAGGTTCCCAGCCAGCGTCGCCGTGCACGCCAGCGTCAGCCACGCGAAATGCTGGTGCGGAAAGTGCGGCACGAGAGGCCGGAAGAGCAGCACCGCCGGCACGTTGCTCACCAGGTTCGCCAGCACCAGCATCGCCCCGCTCATCCCGAAAAGCTGCGCCAGCGGCGGACCCCCAAGCCAGGGCTGAAACACATCCACCAGCCGCGCCACGGCGCCCGAGGCCACCAACCCCCGAATCACCACAAAAAGCGAAGCGAAAAACAGCAGCAACTCCCAATCCACGCGATGATGAATCTCCCCCGACCGCACCCGTCCCAGAACCAGGATCACCGCCGCCACCGCCACCGCGACCAGCGGAAAGGAATACCCCATCACCCACAGCACCAGCACCATCGCCGATGCCACGCCGCACTTCCACAGCAGCGTCCGGTCCAGTTTCACCGGCACGGGATTGGGCCGCGCCGGCAGCGGGCCGAACACCTGCTTGCGAAACATGATCGCAAGCACCGCCAGTTCCAGCCCCAACCCCACAATCGATACCGGCGCCAGATGCGCCAGAAAATCCAGGAACGAGAAATGTGCCGCAACGCCAACCAGCGCGTTCTGCGGATTTCCGGTCACCGACATCGCCGAGCCGATGTTCGACGCCAGCGCCAGCGCGATCGCATACGGCGCGATCGGCAAATCGAGTTCGGCCGTCAACGTCACCAGTAGGGGAGCGAAGATCAGGCAGATCGTGTCGTTCACAAAAAAAGCGGAAAGAATTCCTGCCGTGAACACCAGCAGCGCCAAAAGCTGGAACCGCGTCCGCGCCACGCGCGCCACGGCCGCCGCCACCCAGTGGAAAAATCCCGAAACCTGGAAATGCGCCACCAGGATCATCATCCCCAGCAGAAAGGCGATCGTGCCCCAGTTGATCGCGGCAAGCGCGGCGTTCGGTCCGATCGAGCCGGCCAGCACCATCGCCACCGCCCCGCAGAACGCCGTCGCCGTCCGGTCCAGATACAGCCCCACGTTGCTCTCAACGGCAATCAAGCCGTAAGTGATCAGGAAAATGGTCAGAGGTACCCAGGCAAGTTGTGCGACGGCCGTCATGGCTCAGCGAGACTAGCCCGGAACGGCTTCGGCAAACAAGTCCGGCCGATTGCCCAATCGCCGAACCTGCAATCGGTTGGCCCTCTCGCGCCACGGACATTCGTCCACGTAGACCCTCCGCTTCCCTTGCTGGCACTTTCGCTGTACGCTGACGCGCCCGAGCATCCAGCAGATTTCTTCCTCTTGCCCCACGCCACGCGTCCCGGCAAAAAGGCCAAATTGTCCAGCCTAAGAAAGACGAACTCCCTGAAAAGACAATATTTAAGTCGATTTTCGATAGGCACGTGTCCAGCCTTGTGCCATCTCTGTGCCACGTCGTAGGAAACTCAGGGGGGGACGAACTCAATGCAAACGCAAGAGTTGCGCCCCTGGCCATGCACAAGCTTTCAGCTCGACCGTTGGCGCACGTCTATCCTTATTCATCGAACCCTTGGCATCTCGCGCCGGGCGTATAGGCCGGATGCCGGCGGGAACCGGCACGAAGTGTCACTGGGATCGACATCCAGCCAAAGATTTGCGGGAACCATCGGCCGCCCGCCTGCTGGCAAGCGCTCTGATCGGTGATTTTGAAGAATTGCATGAACTCCTCGCGCACGCCGGACGTGATCTGTCCGTTCTGTGCGTGTTCCTGCCGGATCTGCTGCATCGTGGCCCGCGGAGGAAAACAGAAATTCACATGACGGTGCCAGCGCGCCACGCTGAGCGGCACGCGCTCGTTCAATTGTTCGAGCGAATAGGAGCGCGGCGCCGTGAACATCGCCCCAACGAGTTTCCAGCCGCCATCAGGCGTGCGGTCGTAGAGCAACGACGTCGGATGAGCGGGATCGAACCGGCGCTGCGCTTCGGCGGCCCAGCGCCAGTTCGTAAAATGCTTTTCCTTGCCGGGCAATCCGGGCGCGAATATGCGGAACCCGTCCGCCAGCGCCACGTGGTAGTCCTTGTATTTCTCCATCGCCGCTCGAACGGTTTCGACGATTTGTTCGGCGCGCTC
>JAGWOX010000004.1 GCA_028877145.1 Acidobacteriota bacterium
ATCGGAGCATCCCGCCTCAGAAGCCCGGCATCGAATCACCTGACGGAACCTGTGCCTCAACGTCTGTGGACAGAATCGGTTGCCGTCGATTGGGCATGCAGGTGAAACGGGGAAACATTTCGGTCCGAGTCCAAGGGATCCGGGGTTGATTTCAGCATTCCTTTGTGGAGAGTGACGTGAGAAAACTGATCGCAACCACCTTGCTCTGTTTCTGTGGTCTTTTCCTGAGCCAAAGCACCGCTCACGCGCAACAAATCGATGTTGCCTTTGGTGCGAACACACTCACGGCTCCGCCGGCTTCGAGTGCTTCCGGCGACCACTTCCCTCAGTCCCTGACCGGCGGTTTCTATCCGACGATCGGCGGCGATGTTCTTTTCTTCCACCATCTCGGCTTTGGCGGTGAAGTCTCCTGGCGCGCCAGCCGGAGTTTTTTCCAGGGGCTCGCGAGCCAACCGTATCGCCCGGTTTTCTATGATTTCAACGCCATCTACGCACCACCGATCACCCACCAGATTCAGCTCGAGCTGCAGGGAGGCATCGGCGCGGAGAGCATTCGCTTCTACCAGAATTTCACCGTTTGCAGCTTTAGCTCCTGCACCAACTACGTCAGCAGCAACCATTTCCTTGGACATTTCGGCGCCGGCATCCGGTTTTATCCGTGGGGCAATTTCTTCATTCGGCCGGAAGTCGGTGTCTACTTGGTGAACAACAACCTGGAATTTAGCGCCGCCCATGCGACGCGCTTCGGCGTCGCCATCGGCTATACCCTCGGCTCGCATTAAACCCGGTGGCGCGGGCACTCTTGCCCGCGCGCCTTTGCCTTCGATTTGGCGGACATAGGCATTCCTACCGATGGCAGGCATCCAGCCCCTGCCCACAAGTCCAGCATTCCAATTTGCCGCAACACGCCCGTTCCGCCTGTAGCGCCGGCGTTTTTTTCACATTGAATAGGCAAGATAACCAAGTGGATGCGAAGCACGTAGCAGGAGAAAAGCGCGCGAGAAGGAGTGCCCGCGCCGCGCGTCTCTATTTGTCGCTCTCGGGAATGTAGAACGCTGGCGTTGCGGGGCGATAGGCGCGAGCGACCCACAGTGGCCGTCGCAGGCCGCCGGGCCCGGGCGCCGGGCGCGTCGACTCCATCCACCGGCGATAGATCTCGTGTGCCTTGTTCGTGTCGACGAATATGTCGCCGTAGCGATCGTCGGGCCCCGGACGGCTCACGCGGACCTTCTGATGCCAGCAGTGCTGCCCGCTGATCGGATCGGGCTGTACGGGAAAGGTCAGATTCTGGTGCACGCCGGCGTCTTCCCAGTGAATGCGCGAGGAATCGGGATCATCGCTCTCGAACGGTCGGATGCCGTGAATCTGCCGCATCTTCCACTGCCCCGGAGCGGGCTGCTCCAGTTTGACGAGCGCCGTTGACCAGCGTTCGCCGCCCGCATTCTCCTCCAGCCGCCACCGACCCAGGTGATGCGAGCACGCCACGACGCCCGGCCGGATGGATTCGGTGAGCCAGACACGGTCGATGAAATAGCCGATCGCGGTTTCGACTTTCACCAGGTCGTTCGTCGCCACGCCAATCCGGCGCGCGTCTTCCGGGTGCAGCCAGACGGGATTCCGGTGCGAGATTTCGTACAGCCACTTGGCGTTGCCTGACCGGCTGTGAATGAGCGTGGGCAGCCGGAACGTCGGCAGCAGCAGCATTTCCCCTTTGGAGAAATCGATGTTGTCGCGATGGACGTGGCTGCGGATGTAGGTGGGGATCGTGTACTCCGGCCATTTCCAGTCTTTCAGCGTTCGCGAGTAGAACTCCAGCTTGCGCGACGGTGTCGGGAATCCCACGCAGGGTCTGCCATCGATTTCGACGCCGATGGCCTTGCCGTTTTTCGAAACGACGCGCGTCGTGGGGTCGACCGTTGAGCCGGAGAGTTCCTCGGCGGCCGGCGCATTTTCCTGTGGCCGGTAGATGTTCTCCTCGATGAGGAACGCGCCGTACTTGCGCATGTACTCGAGCGGCGTGAGACCCTCCTTCGCGGCAGCCGCAGGCAGTCCCGGAACGCTGTTCTCGAAAATCCAGCGGTAGTATTCGTCGACAGTCAGCTTTTCCCCGGGCCGGTACGGCGATTCGAAATATTTGCGGATGCCGAGCGAGCCGTCGGGATCGACACTCCAGGACAGCTCGATCCAGAATTCGTCTTCCTCCCACACTTCGCCGAGGCCGGCTTCGCGGTGCGCCTGCCACGTGTACTCGAAACGTTTGCCCAGCTTCTCGAGCGCCACGCGAAGCACCGGTTGGCGGAAACCGATCCAACGGGCCGAGTGCGTTTCCTGGCTCAACAGGTCGTGCCGCTCGGAGGCGAGACCCATCGGCAGCACGAAATCGGCGAAGTTCGCCGTCTCGCTCCACACCGGCGTCAGTGTGGCGTGCCGCTCCACCTTGCTTTCATCGCTCAGCGCCTCGAGCCAGCTCATGCCGTCGGGATTCGTCCACACGGGGTTGTAGACGCGGCTGAAGTAGAGCGCCAGCTTGCCGCGGCCTTCTCGCAGGAAATGCGGCAGCAGAAAACTCATCTCGAAAAAGGCCAGCGGGAATTCGCGCGGCCACATCATCTCGTTCCACACGTTGGGCGCGGGCGGCATGAGCGGCGGCGCCGGAATGAACTTGTTCGCGGAATTGGGAATCGTACCGCCCGGCGTCGCCACGGCGCCCATGAGCACGTTCAGAAACTCGAGAGCGCGCGCCACCTGCCAGCCTCCCAGGTTGCCGGCCGCGGCGTTGCGCCAGATGTGCGTGGCGAGCGCCGTGCCCGCGCGGGCGATCTCGTGCGCCACGTCAACGACCAGGCTCGCGTCCACGCCCGATTCGGCGGCGGCGAATTCCGGCGTATAACTGGCGTACAGCTCCTTCAGGACTTCGATGAAATGTTCGAACGTCTGCGGTTCGCCGGCGCGCTCCTCGCGCAAATACTCTTCCCAGTTCACCCATTGCCGCACGAACTCGCGATTGAAAAGATTCTCCTCGAGCAGGATGCGGCACATCGCCAGAAGCACGGCTGCTTCCGTCCCCGGCCAGGTGGAAAGCCAGTAGTCCGATTTCGACGCGGTGTTCGATAGGCGCGTGTCGATCACGCAGATTTTCGCGCCGGCCGCCTTGCCGTCGATGATGCGTTGCGCGTGCGGATTGAAATAGTGTCCGGCTTCGAGATGCGAGCTGCACAGCAGGATGAAGCGGGCGTTCGCGTAATCGGGCGAGGGACGGTCGAATCCATGCCAGAACGCGTAGCCGGTGCGGCCCCCCGCAGAGCAGACGTTCGTGTGGCTGTTGTGAGCGTCAAGGCCCCAGGCATGCAGGATGCGCTGGTTGTAGAGCAGTTCGTGGCCGGGCCGGCCCACGTGATACATGATCTCGTTGCGGCGGCCCTCTTGGATGGCGGCCCGGATGCGCGGCGCCAGATCGTCGAGCACCTCGTCCCAGCTCACGCGTTCCCATTTCCCTTCGCCGCGCTTGCCCGTGCGCCGCAGGGGGTAGAGGATGCGTTCGGGGTCGTTCACCTGGTTGATCGTGGCCGGGCCCTTCGCGCAATTGCGCCCGCGGCTGCCGGGATGCGCGGGATTCCCTTCGAACTTGCGGATGCGGTTCGTTTCCTTATCGATATAGGCCAGCAGGCCGCAGCCGGCTTCGCAGTTGAAGCAGATTGTGGGAATCAGCGAATAGTGGCGCTCGACGCGCTCTGGCCATTGCGCCGGGTCGTTCTCGGTCCAGTCGTCCCATCGATCGGCGGACGGATAATTCGTCAAGCCCCCGGCCCGGGTATCGAGATCGAGCGCGGCGGGATGAAGTAGAAGTTGCTCTTTCATGAAAGCCTCGTCAACTGAGCGGAACCGACTGCCCGGCCTCGACCCAGAGATGATCGAACCACCACACGCCGCCCAGCGCGAGCAGCGCGGCGAGTACGGCGGCAATGCCGCCCGCTACCGAGAGAAGAACCAGCGTGGCCAGCGCGATCGGAATCAGCGAGCCGGCGACGACCGCCAGCCCCCAGAAGCGCCGCGCCAGACGGCCGTGCAGCAGAACCTTGTGCGCCAGCTTGACGTCCTGGCTCACCGGAGGCAGCGCCGCTTCGAGAAGGATCATCGCCACGCTCGCCGTCACCGAAACGAGCAGTACGATCTCGGTATGGCGGATAAATCCGTTGGCCCCGCCCATTGCCACCGCGGCGATTAGAATCGCGCCCGAGCCGGCGACCCACGCCTGCGCGAACAAGTGCCAGAGGAAGATCGGACTCTGCCATAGATCGCGTCCGCGAGCCTGAGCGAAAAGGAATGCCGAATAGCAGGCGCTCGCAACGCCGAACGCTGCCGCGAGCCACGCCAGCACGCCCGGCACGGTCCCGGTGAAGAATCCCAGGACCAGCCAGAGGAAACCGAGCGCGCCGTAGGCCATCAGAATCCAGGCGCCGATGACGAGCCAGGATTTGAAATTCGGCTTCGTCAGCAGATAGAAAAAGCGCTCCGGTCGCTTCAGATCGAAAATGAGCAGCGCGCCCGTGACGGCCAGCGCCACAAGAGCAATCAGCGGGCAGATGACGTTTGTCAATGAAGTGGGTTCCGTCCCGCCGCCCCAGGCCGCCAGCACGGCGGCGACGACGAGCGCTCCGGCCGCAATCGACTTCGTCCACAAATAGGCGCCAATCATCGGGCCCCAGGGCGCCGGATGTGCCACGTCGTAAACCTCGCGCGTCACACTGGGGTCGAACGCCGCTCCACTCGCCGCCTGCGTCGCGACGGGCGCCGCGCCCTTGCGTTGCTCGGACCAGACGTAGCCGTCCTGGCGCGAGAGACGTGTCGGCTCCAGGAGATCGCCTTCGATTCCCACATAGAAAAGCTTCGGCTGCGTGCCTTTCTGCGGCTTGCGGACGGAAACTTTTTCCGTGGCGACGATGCGGCTGATGCGGCTCGCGGGATTGTCGAGGTCGCCGGCGATGATCGCCTGCGTCGGGCAAACGATCACGCAGGCGGGCTCGATATGGTTCTCGACCCGATGCGCGCAGAAATTGCACTTCGCCGCGGTCATCGTGTTCGGGTCGATATACAGCGCGTCGTAGGGGCAGGCCTGCATGCAGCTCTTGCAGCCGATGCAGCGCCGGTTGTCGAAATCCACGATGCCGTCCGGGCGATGATGGAGGGCAACAGTCGGGCAGATCTCGACGCACGGAGCATCCTCGCAATGATTGCAGCGCAGAACGCCGAAGTGCCGCCGCGTGTGCGGAAACTCGCCCTTCTCGATGTACTTCACCCAGGTGCGGAAAACGCCCACCGGCACCTGATGCTCTTCCTTGCACGCCACCGTGCAGGCGTGGCAGCCGATGCAACGATCCTGATCGATGACGAAACCGTAGCGCATGGAGGAGACCGGCCGGGAAGAGTATCTCTGTAGGTTAATTCCCGGCTGGTCATTGTAACGAGGCGCGGAATGCCGCGCCACTCCGGTAATAGATTAGCGAAAGAACGAATGCCGCGGACAACGGAGGATTAGCCGGCCGGGGCGAACGCAAGAGGCGGACGAAGGGCCATCAGTTCGTGCCCGAAAAGTCCAGATCCCACGTTTCGGCGACAAGGTCCAAGCCGAAACTGTGGTGCGGCTCCTTGTGGACCAGACGAAAGCCAGCCTGCTCATAAAGATGGCGAGCGGCGTAAAGATCGCTCTGGGTCCAGAGCGTGATCTTGCGATAGCCCGCCGCGCGGGCGAAGCGCACGCATTCAGCCACCAACCTGGCTCCAATGCCCAGACCCCTTGCAGAAGGCTCGACGAGCAGCAATCGCAGCTTGGCCACCGTTTTCGATTTCTTGACGAGAAAAATGGAGCCGACGATCTCACCATCCTTCTCGGCGATCCAGCAACGCTCGCGCCGCGGATCGAAATGCTGGATGAACTTGGCAACGATGTCTGCCACCAGGGCCTCGAACTGCTCGTCGTAGCCGTATTCCCGCGCGTAAACCACCCCGTGCCGGTGCACCACCCAGCCCATGTCGCCAGGCTGGTGCGTGCGGAGAAGGTAGGGGCTCTTCTGCTGTTCACTGCGATTCCCGAAGAGCCGTTCGACCGAATGCAGGGCGGCGACCAGGCTCTTGCGCTCGCCGGGAGAAAGCGGACCCAGAATGGCGCCGACTTCCTCGGCGGAACGCTCGTCGAGCGGAGCGAAAGCTTTCCGGCCCCGGCTGGAAAGAGAAAGAAGGGTCTGGCGTCCGTCAGCTTCCGAACGGTTCCTCTGGAGAAAGCCACGCCTCTCGAAATCCCTCAGGATCCGGCTCAGGTATCCGGCGTCAAGACCGAGATCGGCGCAAAGATTGGTGGCCGTGCATTGATCGCGGTGGGCCAGTTCGTAGAGAACGCGGACCTGCGTCAGCGAAAACGGGCTGTGGTAGGCGCCCTGTTGCAGGATGCCGATTTTTCGGGTGTAAAAGCGGCTGAAGTGGCGGACGGCTTCGACGTGGCGAGCGAGTTCCCCCTGTGCCATGGTCTCCTCCTGCGAGGAGAAAAGTGTCAACCAATTAGTTGACTAAGTCAAGTATGTGATGCGAGAGGGGGAAGCGTGGCGGGCCGGCCCTGGTGGCACAGGCACTCCCGCCTGTGCGCTTGTCTGAAAACGCCATCCGCCGCCGCGCAATCTCACGGTCGTCGTCTCCATGCCCAGAGAGAAATGCCGATTAATGCACGGAAAAGTCAACGGCCGCGGTGTTGGCCCCGCTGATCACCACACCCACCCGTTCGCCGCGAGCCGGGACGTAGGCACCCGAAAGAATGGCCGAAAGCGCCGCCACGCCGCCCGGCTCACCCACAAGCCGAACCGTATCCCAGAGGGCCCGCTGCGCGCGGCGAATCGCGTCGTCCGTCACCAGCACCACCCCGCTGACGTGCGCCTGTGCGATCGGGAACATCAGCGCGCCCACCTGTCGCGGCGCGAGTGAGTCCGCGGCAATACTGCCGGCCGGCGCATCGACAGGTCGTCCGGCCTCGAGCGCCCTGGCCAGAGTAGGTGCCCCTTCCGGCTCAACGCCGATCACCTTCACGGAACCCGCATACCAGGCGGCGATGCCTCCAATCAATCCGCCGCCGCCGACAGCGACGAGCAAGGAGTCAAGTTGCGGCGCCTGGGCCGACAGTTCCAGCGCCAGGGTTCCCTGGCCGAGCAGCGTTTCACGCTGATCGTAAGCGTGAATCGGGAGCGCTCCCGATTCGCGCGTCCAATGCTCGCTCGCCTCCAGCGCATCGGCGTACCGCTCGCCCGTAACGACGAGTTCGGCGCCATAATCGCGGATGCGCTTGATCTTCGCGGGAGAGGAGACCGTCGGCACGAAAATCTTCGCTTTCACTCCGAGCCGCTGGGCTGCGTAGGCGACCGCTGCGCCGTGATTGCCGCCCGAGGCCGCCACGACGCCCGCTTCGGGAATGTCGCGCAGCAGCAGGTTGGCGAATGCTCCGCGCGTTTTGAACGACCCTGCATGCTGCAACTGCTCGAGCTTCAGCGTGAGCGGAAAAGACGCAAGACCGAAATCCGATCCGTCAATCGCAAGGACCGGTGTTTGGCGGATATACGGCAGGATGATGTTGTATGTGGTTTTGATAGCCTCGCGATCGACAATGATCGAAATGGTGATTCTCCTTCCGCTGCCGAAACGTAAGAGGATACGACAGATTGGGCCTTCCTGGATGGGAATTGCTGGTTGAACAGATGCCGGAGCGTCTCCTACGAAGTTTCCTGCAACAAGCGCCAGCATTCGCAGGCGATGGCCCAATCTTCCTGCGCGCGAATCACCAGGACGCGAACGGCCGAATCGCCCGCCGCGATGTCGCTGTCAACCGGCGAGCCGGCATTCTTCGCGGCGTCAACCCTTAGACCGAGAAATGCAAAGGGCTCGCAAGCCGCGGAGCGGACTTCGGGCGAATGCTCTCCAATTCCCGCGCTGAACACCAGCGCGTCGATCCCGCCGAGCGAGGCCATCATCGCGCCGATTGAAGCTCGCAGCCGATGAATGAAAACGTCGAAGGCGAGCCGGGCGCGGGGATTGCCTTGCCGCGCGGCCTCGAGCACGTCGCGCATGTCGCTCGAAACGCCCGAAAGCCCGAGGAGCCCCGATTCACGATTCAAAATGCGATCGAGATCGTCGGCGCTATACCCATGCTTGCGAACCAGGTGAATCAAGATGCCGGGATCGAGCGAACCGGAACGGCTTCCCATCGCGAGGCCGTCGAGCGGCGTGAATCCCATGGTCGTATCGACGCTGCGCCCGCCGCGCACGGCCGCGAGCGAGCATCCATTGCCCAGGTGACAGGTAATCAGGCGCAGCGATTCCGGCGCTCGTCCGAGCAGTCGTGCCGCGCGCCCGGCGCAGTAACGATGATTGATTCCGTGAAAGCCGTAGCGCTCGATCCCCTCTTCGAGCCATGCGTAGGGGCCGGGATAAACGGCCGCCTCGCGCGGCAAATCGCGATGAAACGCGGTGTCGAAAACGGCCACCTGCGGCACGTTCCCGAGCACCTGTTCCACCAGACGTATTCCGCGCACCTCGGCCCGATTGTGCAGCGGAGCGAATTCCGCATTGCGCGCAATCGCCGTCACCACTTCCGGCGTGATCCGCTCCGGCTGGCGAAAATCGGGAGCGCCGTGGACGATTCGATGGCCGACAACGTCAATTTCCTCGGGTCCGGAAACCGCCCGCGCCTGCCCGTCCCACAGGCTGTGCAGCATCCGCTCCAAGGCCGCGGCGCGGGAATCGGTCGGATAGCGCTCTACGTGAGTTTCACCGCGAGCATTGCGAATGCGGAGTTCGGCCACATTCCCCGCGCCACCCCACTCCATTCGCGCCTCCCAGAGAGGAGCGGGCGCATCGGCTGGGAGCGGCGAGGCAAGTTCGTAAAGGCAGCTTTTCTGGCTGCTCGATCCGGAATTGAGGACGAGAACTTTCATGCAGATTTGTAGTGGCGCGGGCACTCTTGCCCGCGCGCCTTTCTCCGGAGCTCTAATTCACCTGGCCGGATCTCGACGCTATCCGGCCCTATCTTCAATAAGGCCACTTCCAATTGCGGATTTCCGGCATGTCGTCGCCATGCTCGACGATGTACTGCTTGTGATCCACCAGCCGGTCGCGCACGAACTGCTTGAAATGGCCGCTGATGCGCTGCAATCGCGGCACGCGATCCACCAGGTCCGAGGCCAGATGGAAGCGGTCCAGGTCGTTGAGCACGGTCATGTCGAACGGGGTGGTCGTCGTGCCCTCTTCCTTGTATCCGCGCACGTGAAGATTGTCGTGGTTCGTCCGCCGATAGGTGAGCCGGTGAATCAGCCACGGGTAGCCGTGATAGGCGAAGATGATCGGCCGGTCGGTGGTGAAAATGGAATCGAATTCGCGGTCGGAAATTCCGTGGGGATGTTCGGTGGAGGGTTGCAGCGTCATCAAGTCGACGATGTTGACCACGCGGATTTTGATATCGGGAAAATGCTGCCGCAGCAGATCCACGGCGGCCAGCGTTTCAAGCGTCGGCACATCGCCCGCGCAGGCCATGACGGCGTCGGGTTCCGCGCCCTGGTCGTTGCTCGCCCAGTCCCAGATGCCGAGCCCGGCCGTGCAATGACGAATGGCCGCGTCGCGATCGAGCCACTGCAGCGCGGGCTGCTTTCCCGCCACGATCACATTCACGTAGTTCCGGCTGCGCAGGCAATGGTCGGCCACCGAGAGCAGCGTGTTCGTGTCCGGCGGCAGGTAGACCCGCACGACGTCGGCCTTCTTGTTCACCACGTGATCGATGAACCCGGGATCCTGGTGGGAAAAGCCGTTATGATCCTGCCTCCACACGTGCGAGGTGAGCAGATAGTTCAGCGAAGCGACGGGCCGGCGCCAGGGGATATGGCGCGTGACTTTCAACCATTTCGCGTGCTGGTTGAACATCGAGTCGACGATGTGGATGAACGCCTCGTAGCATGAAAAAAAGCCGTGGCGACCGGTGAGCAGGTAGCCTTCGAGCCAGCCCTGGCACAGATGTTCGCTTAGCACTTCGAGCACGCGCCCGTCGCGCGAAATATGCTCGTCGGTGGAAACGAACGGGCCGGTGAACATCTTGTCCGTGGCGTCGAAGAGTGCGTTCAGGCGGTTGGAATTGGTTTCGTCGGGGCCGAAGACGCGGAAGATTCCCGGATTGAGTTTCATCACGTCGCGCAGGAAGCGGCCGAGGATGCGCGTCGCTTCGGCGATCTCGTTTCCCGGCTTCGGCACCGGCACCGCATACTCACGAAAATCCGGCATCTGCAAATCGCGCAGCAGCAGCCCGCCGTTCGCGTGTGGGTTCGCGCCCATTCGTCGCGCGCCTTTCGGAGCCAGTTCCGCCACCTCCGGAACGAACGTCCCTTCTCCGTTGAAAAGTTCCTCGGGACGGTAGCTCTTCATCCATGCCTCGAGCATGGCGCGATGTTGGGGATTCGTCGCCGCCTCGGCGATCGGCACCTGATGCGCTCGCCATGTGCCTTCCACCGGCAACCCATCCACTTCCTTCGGCCCGGTCCATCCCTTCGGCGTGCGCAGGATGATCATGGGCCAGATGGGACGCGCGGAGAATCCCTTCGTGCGAGCCTTGCGCTGAATGGCATGGATTTCCTCGATCACGTTCCCGAGCGCTGCGGCCATCTTCTGGTGCATCGTTTCGGGTTCGTCTCCCTCGACGAAGACCGGGCGATAACCGTAGCCGGTGAAGAGGCCGGTCAACTCCTCGTCGCTCATGCGCCCGAGAATGGTTGGATTGTTGATCTTGTAGCCGTTCAAATGCAACACCGGCAACACGGCGCCGTCGCGAATCGGATTGAGGAATTTGTTCGAATGCCAACTTGTCGCGAGCGGCCCCGTTTCCGCCTCGCCGTCGCCCACCACGCAGCAGGCGACCAGATCGGGATTGTCGAAGACGGCGCCGTAAGCGTGCGCAAGGGAATAACCAAGTTCGCCGCCCTCGTGGATCGAGCCCGGAGTCTCGGGCGCCACATGGCTGGGCACGCCGCCCGGGAACGAGAACTGCTTGAACAGGCGCTGCAGGCCGCGCTCGTTCCGCGGCACGCTCGAATAAAGTTCGCTGTAAGTGCCTTCGAGATACGTGTTCGCGACCAGCCCCGGCCCGCCGTGGCCGGGACCCGTGATGAAAATGACGTTCAAGTCGTGCTTCCGGATCATCCGGTTCAAATGGACGTAAATGAAATTGAGGCCGGGCGTTGTGCCCCAGTGGCCGAGCAAACGCGTCTTGATATCCTCGGACTTGAGCGGTTCGCGCAAGAGCGGACTTTCGCGCAGATAAATCTGGCCGACCGAAAGGTAGTTCGCCGCGCGCCAGTAGGCGTTCAGTTTCCGCAATTCGTTGGCGGGAATCGGCGTTTCGGTGGCGGGAACGTGGTTGATTGCCGTGGAATGTCTAGCCATGACGATACCCCCTGTTGAAAATCGCGACGCTTGAAGCCGTCCCCGAGCAGGAACTGCAGCGCGCTTATCTTTGTGTTGGCCGGAGCGCCGCGGCGTAAAAACGCTCGGCGTACTCTTTCGCCATCCGGCGCGCGCTGAAAGCGGGCGCGATGCTTCGAATGGACGCTTTCATCACCTGAACGAATTCGTGCGGCACTTCGTCGTCCGACCGGTGGTAGTAGAGTGGAATGATTTTCTCTTCGAGCAGGCGATAGATCGCATCGGCGTCCGCTTTTGCGCGGTCCTCCTCCCCCGCCTTCTCGCCGCCCGCTTCGTCCCCAAACGCCCAGCCGTTCTTGCCGTTGAAGCCTTCGATCCACCAGCCGTCCAGGATCGAAAGATTCGGCACGCCGTTCACCGCGGCCTTCATGCCGCTCGTGCCGCTGGCTTCGAGTGGAGGCAGCGGATTGTTGAGCCACAGGTCGACCCCGCCGACCATGGCGAGCGCCAACTCTTGATCATAATCCTCGACGAAGGCCACGCGCGCCGCAAATTCCGAATCCTGCGCCAGACGGCAGACCTTCTGTATGAGACGCTGGCCCTCCGCGTCGGAGGGATGCGCCTTGCCGGCGTAGATGATTTGCATCGGATGCCAGGAATCGAGCAGCAAATGCTTCAACCGATCGAGATCCTGCAGGATGAGATCCGGCCGTTTGTACGCGGTGAACCGGCGCGCGAATCCAACCGTGAAAATTTCCCGGTCGAGCAGACTGCCAAGCGCCAGGACATGTTCGGCGCGAACGCTCCCGGATTGCCAGCGCCGGCGCGCCCGCTCGTTAATCTCCTCGAAAAGAGCCTCTTTCAGCGCCTCATGCGCCCGCCACAATTCGCGGTCGGGAATCTTGTCCACCATCTCCCACACACCGGGCCGCTCCTGCTCCCCGATCCAGGCCTGGCCAAGATAGCGATCGAGCAAAGGTTGCAGGCACATGGGATCGATCCAGGTGGGCAGATGAACGCCGTTCGTGATGGAGACGATTGGCACCTCGTCGACTTTTTTATCCGGCCAGAGACCCGCCCACATCTTTCGCGTCACTTCACCGTGGCGCCGGCTCACCCCATTCGACCATCCCGCCATGCGCAACGCGAAGACCGTCATATTGAATCCGGCCCCGGGCTGCGATGGATCGACGCCGAGCGCGAGTACGCGGTCACGATCGGCGCCCAGCGTCTTCCATGCGGCGCCGAAATATTTATCCATCAGTGGGAACGGGAAAATATCGGTTCCCGCGGCGACCGGAGTGTGGGTGGTGAAGATCGAAGTGGGTCGCACGCGCGCGACCGCGTCGTCGAAATTCACGCCTTGCCCGGAGATCTGGTGCAGCCGCTCGAGAAACGCCAGCGCCGGATGCCCCTCGTTGATGTGCACTGCGGCCGGGCGGATACCGAGCGCTTCGAGGACGCGCATCCCGCCGATGCCGAGCACCATCTCCTGCCGCAGCCGCTGTTCGGGATTCGTGGCGTAGAGGTGATGCGCGATGGAGCGATCCCACGGCTGATTTGCGTCGATGTCGGTATCGAGCAGGTAGACCGGGATGCGGCCGATATCAGCTCGCCAGACGGCAACGTGCACGGGAGGATCGAAGAGCGGAATGGCGACGACGAGCGGCGCGCCTGTTTCGTCGAGAACCGCGGTGATGGGATCGTGCGTGCGGTCGAGGGTACGCTCCTCATCTTCCTGCCGGCCATCGTCGCGAATCCGCTGCGACAGATATCCCCTCGAGTAAATCAGTCCGACAGCAACGAAGGGCAGCGCGAGGTCGCTCGATTCCTTGATGAAATCGCCGGCGAGAACCCCGAGACCTCCGGCGTAGAGCGGCAACGAAGCGTGAAACGCGTACTCGGCCGAGAAATAGGCGAGCGGCGAACCGAGACCGGGGTATTCGGCCGGAAACCAGCCGGAATGGGAGGCGATGGAGGCGTCGAACCGCTCGAGCACAGAATCGTAGAGCGCCAGAAAACCGGGATCGGTGGCCGCCGAGGCCAGCGCCTCGAGCGGCAGCGTAGTCAGCATGCGCACCGGATTCTCGTCGCTTTCCCGCCAGGTTTGCAGGTCGAGCGCGCGAAACATCTGCCACCCCTCGCGGTGCCAGCTCCACCACAGGTTGCACGCCAGCCGCTCGAGTCCTCGGATGCGTTCGGGCAGATTCGGAAATCGCACGGCAGTTTTTCCGTTTGCGTCCATGGACATCAGGTTTCTCGCCTGTAGGCCAGAAGAATGGCGCTCGACCGTGCACCCAGATGGTAGAACTTCTGATTTTCGACGAGAGGCTCCTCTCCCGGCTCGGCCAGGTCGCGCGGCGCCGGTTGAAGCGTATCGGCCGCAATATGCCATTCGTCTTCATCCGGCGGCGTGGGCAGCGCAAAAGATACCGGCTCACGACCGGCGTTGAAGAGCAGGCAGAGATCGGGCTCCTCGCCGCCGAAGATTAGACATGCGAGTGCGCGCTGCTCGGGATCAGCCCAGTCCGGCATCGAGCCCCCGGGATTGAACCAGCGCAGATCTTCGTTTGAGTAGAAAACCTCTCGGCGCAGCACAGGATGGGCGTGGCGGAACGCGATCATGGCGCGGGCGAAGCGATGAATTTCCTGGTGGCGCTCGATCAGGCTCCAGTCGTACCAGCTTGTCTCGTTGTCTTGGCAATAGGCGTTGTTGTTCCCGTCCTGCGTGCGCCGAAATTCGTCACCGCCAAGCAGCATGGGAATCCCGCGCGAAACGAACAGGGTGAGCAGGAAATTCTTGATCAAACGCTCCCGCAAGGATTCGACCGCGGGATCATCGGAAGGCCCTTCGACGCCGCAATTGTCGCTGTCGTTCACGTCCGTCCCATCGCGATTGTCCTCGCCATTGGCTTCATTGTGTTTCCGTGAGTAGCTGACCAGATCGTTCAGCGTGAAGCCGTCGTGCGCCGTGATGAAATTGACGCTGCAAGCCGGCGTCTTGCCGGATGCCTCGTAAAGATCGGAACTGCCGCAAAGGCGGCTGGCGAATGCGCCGATTCCCGCGCCAGCGCCGAGCCAGAAGCGGCGGACGTCATCGCGGAACCTGCCGTTCCATTCGCCCCAGCGGCGCTCTGAAAAATTGCCCACTTGATAGGCGCCGCCTTCATCCCACGCCTCGGCGATCAGTTTCACGTCGCGCAGGATCGGATCCTCGGCGATTGAGTCGAGCAGCGGGGGATTCGGGAGCAGGCGGCCATCCTCGCCGCGGCCGAGCACCGATGCCAGGTCGAAGCGGAAACCGTCGACGTGCATTTCCGTCACCCAGTGGCGCAGCGCGGTGCGGATGAATTCCCGAACCACCGGATGATTCGCGTTCATCGTGTTGCCGGTCCCGGTGAAATCGCGATAGAAGCGGCGATCGTTTTCGTCGAGCATGTAGAAGATCGAATTGTCGAAGCCGCGCAGGCAGATGGTCGGTCCAAGCTGGTTTCCTTCGGACGTGTGGTTCAGCACGATGTCAAGGATCACTTCGATGCCGGCCTTGTGAAACGCCTGCACCATCTGCCGGAATTCCCGGACTTGCTCGCCGTTGGCGCCGGCGCCCGAATAGGAACCCTTCGGCGCGAAGAAAGTGACCGGATTGTAGCCCCAGTAATTCCGCAGCCGTTCGCCGGTTTGTGGATTCACGCGCGTCAGCCCGTTTTCGTTGAACTCTTGCACCGGCATCAGTTCGAGCGTGGTGATGCGGAGCTCGCGAAAATAGGGAATCCGCTCGACCAGACCTTGGTACGTTCCCGGATGAGCGGCGCCGGAGCCGGAATGGATCGTCGCGCCGCGCACGTGCGTTTCGTAAATGACCATCTCCGAAGGCGCGTGCCGCGGCGGCCGGTCGCCGCCCCAGTCGTAATGGTCGTGCGTATAGACGCACCGCGGCATCGATCCAACGTCATCCTTAAGGGAAGGCGCGCTATCGGCGGGCGTCGCGGAGGAATCATCACCGCGGGCCGGGCCGAAATCCCAATGGTCGGTCGCGGCGATGGCGGTGGCGAAGGGATCGAGCAGCAGCTTGCGAGGATTGAAACGATGTCCCTCGGCCGGCGCCCAGGGTCCTTCCACCCGATAGGCGTAGAGTTGGCCCCGCTTTACGCCACGCACCCAGACGTGCCATACGTCGCCCGTGCGGTGGCGCACCGGATCGAGATCGAAAGCGCGTGAAGGTTCCAGGTCGCCCGCGCGATCGTAGAATTCCAGGCGAACCCGCGTCGCGTTCCGGCTGAACACGGAGAAATTGACTCCGTCGGCGTGGGGATGCGCGCCCCAGGGAAGCGGGCTGCCGTCGCGGACATCGGCGGTCGCGGCGTGCGGTTCGAGAGCGACAATCCCCGTGTCTTGGAGCTTGCGGTCGGTCATGGTAATTTCCGCCGGCCAGGATCGCGTTATCGAAGGCGGCGAGCCCTGCCTGCCGCGATCGTAGAGTCCATTCAGGCCTTGGCGGCGCAGCCGCTGCAACTGTTATAGAGCCAGGCGAACAGGAAGCCGGCGGTGGCGCCATCAACGAGCCCGTCAATCGTGCCGATGATGACATCGCCGAAGCTTCGCGAGGCATGGAACCATGGGTACACCGAACTCATCATCTGCAGAAAATTCGTGCCATAGGACGGCATCGCAAGATTCAACAGGCCCACGAATAGCAGGCATCCGCCCCAGAGCAGCCCGGAGGCCGCTATCATGCCTTTCATGGAAAGTCGCATGTCTCCTCCTCTTTCCGCTAGGGTTCCTGGCGCACTCTAAATCCGCGAATGTTTTCGGCTGTGCTCACTGCCCAGCCTGCCTCGCCGCCGCTGCCGTGCCGGTTACCGCTCGCTCATCGTTTCGATCCCGGTCGAACCACCTGCACCGAGCACGGCGCGTGATGAACCACCGCCCCGGACACGCTTCCCATCAGGAAGCGTTCGAGACCCCGGCGACCGTGGGAACCGACGACGATGAGATCGGCATGCCACTTCCTGGCGACGTCGACAATTTTGCTTCGCGCCTCGCCCTGCACGATTGAGGTGGTCACTTTGAATCCTCCCGCCGCAAGATCTTTCGCGAATTGTTCCACCAGCGCCTGGCCATTCTTCCGTTGTGCCTCCCACACCATCCGCAGGTTGGCGTTGTAACCGCCCAAGCCGCGTGCCACCAGCACCGACGGCGGCTCGATCACGTGCAACACGCGCACATGAGTTCCCTTGGGCGGCGCCAGCGTCAGTACGGATTGCAGCGCCGCCTTGGAAAATCTTGAATCGTCGATGGCGAGCAGAATTTTCATCGCAACCCCCTCAATCGGACGAGCAAACCGCGGGCCGAACCGAGAAACCTGCTATCTGCCGTGAAGTCAATCAATTATAGGAAAGTCACCGTTTTCCGCCCCCTCACTTCAGGGAAAAATCGCGCAAACCGCCGTGGCAAATGTCCTTTTGACAGCACCCTGCACCCCGTCAGAGAGATGCCTCGCCGCGCTCGATTGTTTCTTCGTCATTCAAAGCGCCGAGCAACGGCCGTCAAGGGTTAGAATCCATTTTAGAATCAAAAAATCGAAGAGAGGGAACAAACGTCGTGGCAATTCATCCACAAGCCGGACAGCCCGCTACTCCCGAAATGCTGATCGACGTCGATCGTCTTTGCCGCGAATACTACAATCGCCGCCCCGATCTCTCCGAGCCAGGTCAGCTCGTCAGCTTCGGAACGAGCGGCCATCGCGGCACGCCCGCCGACGGCACGTTCACCGAAGCGCATATCCTGGCCATCGCGCAGGCGATATGCGATTACCGTAGTGCCCACGACATCGCCGGACCACTCTTCATGGGACAGGATACGCACGCGCTCTCTGACCCGGCGCAGCAAACCGCGCTCGAGGTCCTGGCCGCCAATGCCGTCGAAACCCGCATTCAGCCGGGCGGCGGCGCGACGCCAATCCCCGCCGTCTCGCGCGCCATCCTCGCGCACAATCTCTCCGGCGCGGCTGCCCAGTCCGATGGCATCATCATCAGCCCGTCGCACAATCCGCCGGGCGACGGCGGCTTCAAGTACAACCCGCCGAACGGCGGCCCGGCCGATAATCACGTGACAGCCTGGATCGAACGCCGCGCGAACGAGCTGCTGCTCGCCGGAAACAAGGAAGTGAAGCGCGTCTCCTACCGCGCCGCGCTCCAGACCACCACAACGCGCGAATTCGATTTCATCGCTCCTTACGTCGCTGCCCTCGGTCGCGCAATCGATATGGAGGCGATTCGCGGCGCCCGCCTGCGCCTGGGAGCCGATCCGCTAGGCGGTGCCTCGCTCGCCTACTGGGAGCCGATCAACGCTCTCTACCACGTCGACATTCAGGTGGTGAACAAGCGCCTCGATCCCACGTTCGGCTTCATGACCGTCGATCACGACGGCAAGATTCGCATGGACTGCTCGAGTCCCTACGCGATGGCCAAGCTCGTCGCGCTGAAGGAGCGCTTCGACGTGGCCTTCGGCAACGATCCCGATGCCGATCGCCACGGCATCGTCACGCCCTCGGCCGGCCTCATGAATCCCAATCATTACCTCGCCGCCGCGATTGAGTATCTGCTCGATCATCGTCCCGCGTGGCCGCGCGACGCCGCCATCGGCAAAACTCTGGTGAGCAGCGGAATGATCGATCGCGTTGTTGGAGGAGCGGACCGGAAATTGTGCGAAGTTCCTGTGGGATTCAAGTGGTTCGCCGAAGGGCTTTTCGATTCGAGCCTGTGCTTTGGCGGCGAGGAGAGCGCCGGCGCCAGTTTTCTGCAAAAGGACGGCAGCGTCTGGACCACTGACAAGGATGGCCTTCTGCTCGGCCTGCTCGCCGCGGAAATCACCGCGGTTACCGGAAAGGATCCCGGCGAGCGCTATGAATCGCTCACTGCGCGTTACAGCGCTCCCTGCTACCGGCGAATCGATTTGCCCGCTACGCCCGAGGAGAAACAGGCGCTAAAGCAAATCGATCCGGAAGCAGTCGCGGCAAAAGAATTGGCTGGTGAGCCGATCCTGGCGAAGCTCACGCGCGCGCCGGGAAACGGCGCCAGCATCGGCGGGCTGAAGGTGACCGCGAAAAGTGGCTGGTTCGCCGTTCGCCCCTCGGGCACCGAAAACATCTGTAAGATCTACGCCGAGAGTTTCATCGGCGAGGACCATCTCGAGATGGTCCTCCAGCAGGCGCGCGAAATCCTGGCTCGGGTGGTTGGCAGGGGCGAACGAGGGAATGGATGAGAGAGAAGAAATGAAGGCTTGTCTGTTGCGCGCTCCGGCCGCGGTGGAAACGAATCCGCTGGAATTCACTGACGTGCCCGCGCCTCGTCCCGCCGCGGGCGAGGTGCTTGTGCGAGTCAACTGCTGCGGCGTTTGCCGCACCGATCTGCACGTCGTCGAAGGGGAACTGGAATCCAGGAAATCGCCGGTAATCCCGGGCCACCAGGTGGTCGGCACGGTGGAGGAACTGGGCGAGGGCGCAAACCGTTTCCGTGTGGGTGCGCGCGTGGGCATTGCGTGGCTGCACCATACGGACGGCACGTGCCACTACTGCCGCGCGGGCGCGGAAAATCTTTGTGATGATCCGTCCTTCACCGGCTGGACGGTCGATGGCGGCTACGCCGAAAAAATCGTCGCGCCGGAAAATTTCGTCTATCCGATTTCCGACAATTTTCGCGACGAACAAGCCGCGCCGCTCCTTTGCGCCGGCATCATCGGTTTCCGCTCGCTTCGTCTTTCGGGCATTGAGCCGCATGGCCGGCTCGGCTTCTACGGCTTCGGCGCTGCGGCGCACGTCGCGATCCAGGTGGCGCGGCATTGGAACGTCGAGGTCTACGCATCCACGCGCGACGAACGCCACCGGCGCCTCGCCCGTGAGCTCGGCGCCGTATGGACGGGCGGCACGCTCGATGCTCCGCCGAAGCCGCTCGACGCGGCGATCGTCTTTGCGCCGGCGGGCGAAATCGTTCCCGCGGCGCTTGCAGCGCTGCGCAAGGGCGGCACGCTCGTCCTCGGCGGCATCCACATGAGCCCGATTCCGTCCTTCAGCTACGATTTGCTCTACGGCGAACGCGTCATCCGCAGCGTCGCCAACAATACGCGGCAGGACGGCGAAGACTTCCTGCGCCTCGTCGCGGAAATCCCCATCGAAACCCACGTCGAAATCTTTCCGCTCGCCGAAGCGAATCGCGCGCTGAATTCCCTGAAAAACGACGCGATCGAGGGCGCCGCGGTCCTCCAAATCCGCTGAATGCCGCCTTCGCGCCGAAAGGTTTTTTTTCACTCCCATCTTTCCAATCTCCCCTGAATGAGCGAGCATGGAGCTATTGTCTGCGGGTTGGCGTCGTCAGGCTCGTCGAAGGGAGACGCCTCACCGCAGTTGAAGTCCGTCTCCATGCTGCGCAAGATGCGGAAACTTTGCACCTTCTCCTCCGCCGGCAGCATCAAAGACGTTATTCGGTGAGCCGGCTGAGTTGGCGGCTCCGACCTGAAGACCGAAACGCAAACAGGGCAAGCGGCCCCATACGCAAGGCGGAGGCGCGAGGCATCCGCGCGCTGATCGGGACTTCGATTTGACGCTGTTTCTTCGATCGGCGTGGTTCAGAGCATTGAACCTGGGGATTTTCAGGAGGGGAAGAAAATGCCGGGCACGCCCGCATCCGCAACGGAAATTTCATCCGACTTGCTCGCTCGTCTCGCCGATGCGCGCCGGCGCACCGACGACCTTTTCGGCGTCGTGAAAGAGCGCAACTTATACGAGCGCCCGATTCCCGAGCGGCATCGCATCGTCTTCTACATCGGCCATCTCGAGGCATTCGACTGGAACCTGCTCCGTGAAGCAGTGCGCGCTCGGCCCCCGTGGAATCCCGATTTCGATCGCCTGTTCGCTTTCGGCATCGATCCGGTCGATGGCGGCTTGCCGTCGGACCAGCCCCGGGATTGGCCCGCCATCGACATCGTGCGGCGCTACACGTCCGAAGTGCGCGAAGCGCTGGACGCCAGCCTCGAGCACGCATCGCGCGTGGCTGACGGCGATACGCCGCTCGATCGTCTGCTGCATGTCGCCATCGAGCACCGTCTTATGCACGAAGAGACGCTCTCCTACATGCTTCATTGCCTCCCGCTCGACCAGAAACAGGCGGTCGGGCAGACGCCTTCGCCTGCCGCAAGCGCTTTTCGACCGGGGATGATCGAGATCCCCGCAGGCCGCGCGACGCTCGGCCTCTCGCGCGGCGGCGCAACCTTCGGTTGGGACAACGAATTCGAGGAGCATGAAGTCGATGTGCCGCCGTTTCGCATCGATCGCTGCATGGTGACGAACGGCGAATTCCTCGCCTTTATCGACGCGTTGGGCTACGAGCGCCTCGATCTGTGGACCGCCGAAAACTGGCGCTGGCGGTCGGAGTGCAACATCACCCATCCCGCCTTTTGGAAACGCGAAGGCGGACTATGGCTCTGGCGAGGCATGTTCGCCAACATTCCGTTGCCGCTCGACTGGCCGGTCTACGTCAGCCATGCCGAGGCAGCCGCTTACGCCCGCTGGGCGGGCAAGTCGCTGCCCACCGAAGCCCAATGGCATCGCGCCGCCTACGGCACGCCAGAGGGCGGCGAACGCCGGTTCCCCTGGGGAGACGATCCGCCATCGCCGCGAGTGGGAAATTTCGATTTCGAGCGCTGGGACCCGGTTCCCGTGGGCGCCCATCCGGAAAGCCGCAGCGCGTTCGGCGTCGAGGGGCTTCTGGGCAACGGATGGGAGTGGACGTCGAGCGTCTTCGCGCCGTTCCCCGGATTCCGGTCTTTTCCCTTTTATCCCGGCTACTCGGCGAATTTTTTCGACGGCAAACATTTCACAATGAAAGGCGGTTCCTCGCGGACCGCCACCTGCATGCTCCGCCGCAGTTTTCGCAACTGGTTCCAGGCCCGCTATCAGTACGTTTACGCCGGTTTCCGTTGCGTCTCGGCGTGACGCGCGGGTGTGAAAATCCAAAGGGGGAATCCATGGCCTCGCGTGTAGCGGTTGTCGATCCGATGGCGGAATTCGCGGCCGAAGTTCGCGAAGGGCTCAGCCGCAAGGTCCGGAAGGAACTGCCCTCGAAGTATCTCTACGATGCGGTCGGCTCGGCCCTCTTTGAGGTGATCAGCCTGCTTCCCCAATATGGCCTGACGCGCGCCGACGAACGCCTGCTGCGGCTGCACGCGTCCGAAATTGTGACGATGCTCCCCTTGCCCGTGGCCGTGGCCGAACTCGGTAGTGGTACCGGCCGTAAAACACGATGGCTGCTCCAGGCGCTTTGCCGCCGCCAGCCCACTTCCTATTTTCCCATCGAGATTTCCCGCTCCGCGCTCGTCGCGTGCCAACGTCAGCTCAGCGACATCGATTCCATCAACATCGTTGGCTTCGAGCGCGAATATCTCGATGGACTTGCCGAGGTCGCCGCCACGCGAAACGCGGACCGGCGCATCCTTGTGCTGTTTCTAGGCAGCACCATAGGCAATTTCGATCGCCCGGCGGGAACGCGTTTCCTCCACGAAGTGCGCCGCATCCTGCGTCCCGGCGACGCTCTACTGCTCGGCACCGATCTCGAAAAACCCGTTTCCCATTTGCTCGATGCCTACGACGATCCCTTGGGCATCACCGCCGCTTTCAACCGGAATCTGCTCGTCAGGCTCAACCGCGAACTCGGCGCGGATTTCGATCTCGAAGGTTTTGACCACGTCGCGCGATATGACGGCGGCGAGCGCCGCATCGAAATGCACCTGCGCGCCCGTCGCGCGCAGACCGTCTCCATCCCGCGGGCCCATCTGAGAATCAACCTGCGCGAGGGCGAAACCATCTGGACGGAAAGCAGTCACAAATACGCCCCGGACGAGCCATTCCGCATGGCCCGAGAAACCGGCTTCCGTCCCTTGGCGCAGTGGATCGACGAGGAATGGCCCTTCGCCGAAAACCTCTGGCTCGCCGAATAGTCCCGTGCTGTCGAGAAAAGGATGACAGCCGGGAAACCTACAGCGCTGTGAAGGGACAATCGACCGAGGGCGTCGATTACGCAGCTGTGCGCCGCTTCGGGCGCTGCTGAAAAGCACCGAACCCCGTAGCACGGGCATTCCTGCTTGTGCGCTCTTCAACTGTCATTCCGAGCGAAGCTCTTTGCGACGAACGAAGCGAGTCCCGACGCGGTGTGCCGGGAAGGACCCCGAACGCGTGGAGTTCTTCCGAGTCCTGTCAACCGGAGCGAAGCGAAGGATTCCGAACGCGCGGAGGCAAAGTCGGCTACGAAGACTCCCCGTCTGTGCCTCTGTTTCACATACCGATTCTTGGCCCCGCCTTTCTCCTTGCTGCACCGGCTCATCCGGGCCATACTTCCATAACCACTTTATGGGAGAGCAAAAACCCGCTTCCGGCGACTTGCTGCAGGGCACGCTAGACATGCTAGTCCTGAAGACGCTCACCCGCGGCCCGATGCACGGCTATGCCATCGCCGAATTCATCCACCACACCACCGAAGACGCTCTGCGAGTCGAGGAAGGCGCCCTTTATCCCGCCTTGCACCGCCTCGAACTCCGCGGCCTGCTCCGCTCCGAATGGGGCCTCTCCGAAAACAACCGCCGCGCCAAGTTCTACCGCCTCACCCCCGCCGGCCGGAAGCGCCTCGCCGAGGAAACGGTCCACTGGGACCGAATGGCGACGGCAATCGCGCGCATCCTCGAAACGGCCTAGCCACCCTTCGCCAACCGCCTGGGTCAAGCCGCCCCAGACAGCTCCCGATAAAAAATTGAGAAAGTTCGCCGGGTGCAGGCGCCGTCCCGATGCCTCGACGGATGCGGGACGGTCCGCATCGAAAGGTTCTGGGTGCCCCGGGCGCCGCACTTGCGCCTGGGGTTGTTGCCTTAACCTCCCACCGGACGGTCCGTGCCGCTGTTCGCAAAGGGTGCGCCTCAGGTCGCGGCCCTCGGCCCGTTCACAGGGCTTCCCGGTCCGGGTCCCACAGGCTGGCCGGGGTCACGCCACCCGACAAAAACCTGCATCTAACGATGGCGGATGACAACGGCCCCCTCCCAAAGGCAAAATACGTTGTCGAAAACCCCGGTCAAGGAGATATCACGGCGATGTTTAAGCGTACACTCATTTATTCAGCGGCGGCTCTGCTGTTTCTGCTTGGCATGCGCCTCGGAACGATGGCCAAGGACCGCCAGAAGCCTGCCGCTTCCAACAATTCGGTGCCCGCCTACCACGCCGCTCCACCCCGCGGACGCCTGGCGCCCACGCTCCCGCCGCGTGATTTCCCGCAAAATCCGGTTGCGCAGCACGCCTATGCCGCCGCCGCGCACATCAAGCCGATCCTCTATCAATTGCCCTGTTATTGCCACTGTGACCACGAACTCGGCCACACCAGCCTCCTGAGCTGCTACCAGACTCGCCACGCCGAGGAATGCGCCACCTGTCTGATGGAAGAGTATTACGCCTACGAGCAAAGCCGGAAAGGGAAGACGGCCGCGCAGATTCGCCAAGGCATCATTCGCGGCGACTGGAAGAACGTCGATATTTCGAAATGGAAGACGCCCCTGGCCGCGCACCGAACCGCGCACGGCGCACCCGCGAAATAGCTCCTAGCAAGCATCGCCGGGAGCGAAGCCATGGTAGCCACGGTCAGCGCATTTCTGACCGTGGGCAAGTGCCCACAAGCGCCTCCCGCGCAACTATCAACTCAAAACTCTAAACTCCGACCTATTCCTCCACAGGCGCAGGCGCGATGGCCGCAATCTTGTGTTTGCCCATCATTTTGTTCAGCGCCGGAAGATCGCTCTTCAGCACCTCATTCCACCGCGCGTCGATCTCCGCCAGTTGTTTCTGATAAATCCCGTACATGTCCACTTCCCGCGCCGTGGGCGCGGCGTCGGAACTGTCGACGGCGTATTCGAGATAGGCGAGCTTGCCGCTCAACTCCGTCGGGTAATTGATCAGGTCCTCGTCGATTTGCCCCTTCGGCTGGAATAGCTCGTTTTCGATGCCGTCGATCTTTTTCACAAGCGCTTTCGCCGCTGCCACCACGTCTTTATTCTGCTCGTCGTCGCCCAGCCGCTCGCTGAGCGAGTCGAGTTGCGTCCGCAGGCCACGGATTTCGAGCACGATCTGATGATTCTCCCCGCTCAGGGCGCGCAGCTTCAGCATCAGATCGAACTGCTTCTGCATTTCGGCCAGCGTCGCTTTCTCGCGCGGATCGGCGAGCACTTCGATCGGCTGCGTATAGCTCTTTCCATCAACCGTGATCCGTGCCTGGTAATGCCCGGGCACCGCTACCGGATCGGCCGGTCCCGGCTCGGAATACACCTCGCAGGGGATCTCCATCGGTTTCTCGTACCGCAGATTCCAGACGAAACGGTTCAATCCGGCCTTTTTCGTTAATTGAGCGTGATGTTTCGGGGCAAACGGCGGAACGGGACAAACGGGCGGCTTCTTTGCCACGCTCCAATACTTCCGCACGACTTTCCCTTGACCGTCGAGGATGTCGAGCGTGATAGCACTCTTGGGCTCGGTCTTCAGCTCGTAGTCGAGAATCACGCCGCCAGGCGGGTTCGCGCCCGCACCGCCGCCGCGCATTCCGAAACCACCTCCGCCGCGCAACCGGTAGGCCGGCACCGGGTGAAAGAAATGCACCGCTTGGTCCAAATCTGCCGCGGTCATCTGTCGTAGCGGTGTGATGTCGTCGAGGATCCAGAACGAGCGCCCGTGCGTCGCAATTGCCAGATCGTTGTTCTTCACCACCAAATCGCGCACCGGCACGACGGGCAGGTTCAGGTTCAGCGATTGCCAATCACTGCCGTCGTTGAACGAGACGTAGACGCCTTTCTCCGTCGCCGCAAACAGCAGGCCCGGCCGTTTCGGATCCTCCCGCACAGCGCGAACGAAGGCTCCATCGGGAATGCCTTTCGTGATCGAAGCCCAAGTCTTGCCGTAGTCGGTCGTTTTCCAGATGTACGGCCGCAGGTCGTCGAGCTTGAAGCGGTTCACCGCCGCATATGCCGTTCCCGGCTCTTCCGGCGACGCCTCGATCAGGCTAACCTTGCTCCACGCCGGCAAATCCTTTGGCGTCACGTTTTCCCAATGTTGTCCGTCGTCGCGGGTGAGCCAGATCAACCCGTCGTCGGTGCCTGTCCAGATCAGTCCTTTCTGCTTCGGTGATTCAGCGATCGTGTAGATCACGTCGTAATATTCCGCGCTCGTCTGGTCCCAGTTGATCGGCCCACCCGAGATCCCCTGTTTCGATTTGTCGTTCTTCGTGAGGTCTGGACTGATCACGGTCCAGCTGGCGCCGCCGTCGGTCGAGCGGAAAAGCACCTGGCTCGCGTAGTACAGCACGTTCGGATCGCGTGGAGAGATGACGAACGGCATCGTCCAGGTGAAGCGATACTTCCAATCCGAGGCCGGCAGCCCGTCGACACCCTCGGGCCAGGGCGAGATTTCCCGCGCGGTTCCCGTTCGTTTGTCGAAGCGCGACAGCATTCCCAGATAGCCACCCGGGTAAACGATGTTCGGATCGGCCGGGTCGGGCACAACATAGCCGCTCTCGCCGCCGCCCACGCTGTACCAATCCTTGTCGGTGATCGCGCCGTGGTTCGTGCGGCTGGCAATCGCCACGGTGGAATTGTCCTGCTGCGCGCCGTAGAGGTAATAGAAAAACCGGTTGTCCGTTGCGACGTGGTAGAACTGCGCGGTTGGCTGGTTGTCCACCGGGCTCCACGTCTTTCCCCAATCCTCGGAAACCGAAGCTCCTCCATCGTTTCCGGCGATCATCCGCCGAGGATGGGTCGGATCGATCCAAAGGGCGTGATTGTCGCCGTGAGGCGTGTGGATCCACTCCCATCGGTGGCCGCCGTCGGTCGAGCGCCATGCGCGCACATTCAGAACGTAGATCGTTCCAGCGTTTTTCGGGTCGGCGAAAATCTGTGTGAAGTACCACGGCCGCTGCATCAGGCGATGGTCGCCGGTAACGAACTCCCACTGCTCTCCCCCGTTTTGGGAGACGTACAGCCCGCCCTTCTTTGCCTCGATGAGCGCGTACACCGTGTTCGAATCGGCGCCCACCGCCAGGCCGATTCGCCCCAGCAATCCCTCCGGCAGTCCATGCCTCTTGAGTTCGGTCCACGTGGCGCCTTCGTCGGTCGATTTGTAAATCCCGCTGCCCGGCCCGCCGCTCGAAAAACCCCATGGCGTGCGCAGCTCCTGATACAGCGCCGCATAAACGATTCGCGGATTGTGCGGATCGAACACCAGATCGACCGCGCCTGTCTTGTCGTCCTTATAGAGCACCTTCTGCCACGTCTTGCCGCCGTCGGTCGAACGGAAAACGCCCCGCTCGGCGTTCGGCCCGAAAGCGTGCCCGATCGCTGCCACGAGCACCAGTTTCGGATCGCCCGGATCAACGAGCACCTTGGCGATGTGGCGCGTGTCTTCCAGTCCGGTGTGTGTCCATGTCTTGCCGGCGTCAGTGGACTTCCACATTCCGTTGCCGTACGTGATGTCGCTTCTCAGTCCGGGCTCACCCGTGCCGACGTAAATCACGTTGGCGTCCGAGGGAGCAACGGCGATTGCGCCGATGTTTTCCAGATGCGACTTGTCTGAAATCGGCGTCCAACTTCTCCCCGCGTTCGTCGTCTTCCACACACCTCCCGCGACGGCCCCCATATAGAACACCTGGCTGTTACCCGGAACACCCGCCACCGCTTCCACGCGCCCGCCGCGGAACGGACCCACCAACCGCCATTTCATTCCGGAGAGCGAATCTTTCCCCAGCGTCTGCGCTCGCGCGGCAACCGCAACGGCAGCGACAGCCAGCAGCGACACAACGATTGCGCGCCAATTCCAAACAGGCGACTGTTTTGTCGACATCCTTGTTTCCTCCGGAACCGAAATGAATGCCTTCCCAGGGTGCGAAGCCGCTCTAGTTAGCAGATGGCGCCCGTAACGTCAATCTCGTAATCAATTTGTCGAAGGCACAGTTTCACGGTTGGCGGAATGCGACGGGAAAGGCGAAACGCCCGCATTCGGGCCCTTTCGCCGGGGGACAGGGAATACTCTTCAGGCAGGTGAGCGATATTATTTCACGCGCCGGCCGGTTGTCATTAATCCTTCACGTCCGCTTGCCAGTTCGTCACCAGCATGAGCATCGTTTTCGATTCCCTCTCGCCGGGGAGGGGTACCGGCAGGAGCACGTGCTCTCCGTCCGATGAGAAACACCGCAATCCAGGAATTCTCACGTTCGTTTCCAGGTGGTGCCCGCCCAGCAATTCCTGCGGCTGGCCCAATACGAGCGTATTTCCACGCTCGTGTGCCTCCACAGTGAACAGCCGTCCGTCCGGCGTCTCATAAGCCAGTTTGGCCTGCCCGGGCACCCAGCCGCCGGTCACCACTCCGGTGGTTGAAATTTGCGTCGCGGGGCCACCGCCGGGGAAAGGAATCGCGTACAGCTGCCTCTCACCGGATTCGTCGGAAATGTAGGCGATCCAGCGGCCGTCGGCAGAGAAGGTTCCTCCGGATTGGTTGTACGAACTATTGGAGAGTGGATATGGCTTTCCTTTGCCTTTGATCGGCACCAACCAGATGTGCACTCCATTGTCGCCCGTCACGTCAATCGCCAGCAGCCGTCCATCGGGCGACCAAGCCGTGGGGCAAACTCGGCGCCCTGACCACAGTTTTTGTGTCGGTGCTTTGCTGGTAACAGCTTGGGCGTAAAGATTAGTGGTGCCATCGTCATAGGCAATCTGCCGTGCGTCGGGCGACCATACCAAGTCGGCGATGGATCCTCTTCGCGGAGTGAGCAGTCGGCGCGTCGCGTCCGCCAGACCGTAGATCCAAATGGGAGCAGTTCCCTCGGTGTCCGCGATTCCTAGCGCGGCCGAGCGCCCGTTTGGAGACAGCGTCATGGAGGTGAATTCCTGTGGTTTGCCGACGGTGGCGAGTTGCTTGCCATCGAGCGAGAACCAGGTCAGCTGAGCGCGGACGTGTTCGCTGTCGTTCTGGTAGAGCAGCGACCCGGCGCTCGAGAACGAAAATTCCCCCGCTCCGCCCTCGGTCCCCCGCACATTGTCCGCAACCTTGATGGGCTGGCCTCTTAGCTGCCATCCGGATGCGCTGAACGGCTGCACAATCAGGTCCCCGTTGCGCAAGAAAGCCAGATAGCCTGGCTCGACGTAGCGTGCGGCGCTGTTCGAGTGCACCAGGAACCGGCTCTGGCTCGTCCTCAGGTCCAGCAGATAGATGCCGCTCCGTTCCCCGAGTCCGCTGACTTTCGAGAAAAACACTACTTGCTCGCCGTCCGGCAGGAATTCGGGGATCCGGTGAGAAATCCCGGGGCTTCCTGGAACAGTCACCTGTATCGGTGTGCCTCCGGCAGCCGCCACGCGATACAGGCCGCCGCTCGCCACCGGCGCGAAGACGATCGTCCCCTTCTTATTCCAGCTCCCTCCGCGTCCGTCCAACGCGGCGCAGATCGTGAGAATCGCTCCGTTCGACAGGTCAATCCGCTTCAGCATCTGGTCGGCGAAGAATGCGATGGAGCGCCCGTCCGGCGCCCAGAAGGGAAAACTGGCGCCCTCGGTCCCCGCGAGTGGTTTCCATACTGCACCTTCAGCCGTTCGCAGCCACAGACGCGGTTGCTCCTCACTCTCCGAATCCCCCACCACTACCAGTTTTCGTCCGCCCGGAGAGAAAGCGATTGCTGTGCCGCGAGAGGCCACCGCGAAATTACGCGGAAGCTTGATCATTGCCTGAATCTTCGGCTGGGGAGGCCGGCTGCTCGGCCGCCGCAGATAAGCCAGGATCATTCCCACGGCGAGAATCAACGCCCCAATTGCCGTCCACCACGCCAGATGCTCCAGACTTCGCCGTTGACCGTGGTCCGTCATCGGCGCGCCCGGCTCCGATACACGGTCGCGAATCCATTTCAGTTCGCCTTCCAGATCGTGCGACGAATGCGGGCGTTCGGCCGGAATCTTGGCCAGACAGGTGCGGACGAGGCGATCGATCTCGGGTGGGATCTCCGTGCGCTGCGAGCCGATCAACGGCGGCTCGCTTGCCAGCACGGCAGCGATCACGCCGGGCGGCGAGGTTCCCGCGAACGCTCGCTTCCCGCCCGCCATTTCGTAAAGAACCGCCCCGAACGCAAAGATGTCGCTTCGCGCATCGGGTTCCTTGCCCTCGATCTGCTCAGGCGCCATGTAGGCAAGCGCACAGGCCATGACTGCGTCGGAACAGGAGGGAGGAATGCGAGCCGGAGAAGAAGGAGGCTCTGGAACTTTAGGACGCACCACGTCCTGGCAGAAATCGAGTAACTTGGCGTCGTTGCCACTGATCAGGACGTTCGTCGGTTTCAGGCCCCCGTGAATCACGCCCTGCTCGTGGGCCGCGCCCAGCGCCTCGGCAACCTGGATGCCAATGCCTAGCATCTCGCGGATCGGAAGCGGCCCTCTTTCGAGTCGGGAAGCGAGCGTTTCGCCCTCGATGTATTCCATTACGAGGAAATCAATCTCGTTTCGTCTTTGCAGATCGTAGGTTGCGCGGATATGGGGGTGCCGGAGGCGGATGGCTGCCGCGATTTCACGTTCCAACTTCTGCCACTGCTTGCTGCCTATGGCGATATCCCGCGAAAGCACCTTGATGGCGACGTCCCGGCCCCGTCCCATGTCTCGGGCACGGTACACCCGGCCCGTCGGCCCCGCCCCCAGCGGCGCGACGATTTCGTACGGTCCGAGTCTTGTGCCGGCCGAAAGTTCCACTCTCTGCTGCCCCATGCCGCGAGATTGAGTTGAAGAGCACCCCGTTTAATGGATTGGCTTATGTTATGCCGTGCCCTCCGGGCAAGTAAAGTGGAATGCCGATCAACGGCACCGACCGGTCGGTAGACCTACCATACCGCTTCAATACAAGCTGGCGAGGTAGGCCATCAGGGCCTTCATCTGGGCTTGTGGCAGGTTGAAACTGGGCATCCCTGCCTTCGAAATGGCTGAGGGAGGGTTGTGGATGACCTCGGCTACGTTGTCCGCGCCAGGCTTTTTCACCACGCAGACAAGCATTGGCGCAATCGCCGTGCCCACCGCTGCTTCGCCGTGGCAAGTGCCGCCGCCCTGATCATCGAAAACCTTCTTCCCCTGCGTCACTTGCGGATTCGCCACCGACGCACGCCGTAGGCAGCCGGCAGGCTCCCGTCCACATGTGATGCTCACCACCGCTCGAACGTTTGGCTGCCCCGACGCTCCCCGATTACGGCTGCACGTTCGTGAATACTTTCGCGCCTGTTGGCGGGAAATGTCCTTTGTACCAGGCGATCGATCGCTCGAGCCGGTCCACTTGGTGCTTCGTTTCTCGCGCGCCGTGTCCTTCGCGCGGATAGAGCACCATCTCCGTCTCCACCCCCACGTCCTTCAGCGCGATATAAAACTGCTCGGCTTCTTCTGTGGGCACATCGGGATCGTTCACGCCGTGCATGATGAGCGTCGGCGTGCGGTCTTGCGCCACGTAGCGCAGTGCCGAGCGCTTCCACGCCTTGTCCATCATGTCGTCCTGTGTGAAGAACTGGCCGAATTCCATCTCCTCGTACTGATTGTAATAGGTGAGGTAGTTGTAGCTGATCAAGTTCGTGATCCCGGCGAAGGGGATCGCCGCCTTGAATTCATTCGTCTGCGTTGTCAGCCAGTAAGTGAGCTGGCCGCCGTAGCTCACGCCTTCAATCCCCATCCGGTCCCGGTCGATCCACAGATATCGCCGGCAGGCCGCGTTCACGCCGTACAGCACGTCCCATCCTTCGTTCCCATCCTGATCGCCGAACACCGCGTCCGCGAATTTCTGCCCATATCCGGTCGACCCGCGGTAGTTCACCTGCAATGTCGCCCAACCCTGGTTCGCATACACCTGGGCCAGAAAATCGAACGACGGTCCGTTCTGCCCGTGTGGCCCGCCGTGAATGTCAACGATCAGCGGATGTTTCGATCCCGCAGACATGCCGAGCGGCTCGGTGAGAAACGCTTCCACGCGATGCTGGTTGTCGTTGCTGATGAACCAGAAAGGAATCACCCGCGCAATTTTCTTGCCGCGCAAAACGTCGGCGTTCAAGTCGGTCATTTGCGTCGTCGCCCCTCCCGCTTTCAAGAAAAATTCGCTCATGTCGGCCGGGCTCGCGTAGCTGTAAGCGACGTCGCCATTCCTTCCCACCGAAAACGAACCCACAAAACCGTCCAGGTCCACCACTTTCTCTGGCCCGCCGCCCGCGATCGACAGCCTGTAAAAGGTGTACACTGCCGCGCTCCTGCGCCGCGAAATAGACCGCACTGCCATCGGGCGCCCACACCGGATTGCCCTGCCGGTCGTCGACTACCTCGCCGATCTCCCGCCGGTGGCTTCCATCGGCATCCATCAGCCACACGTGCGTGTCTTCCATCGTCGTCTCGCGGTCGGTGAGTCCTCCCTTTGTTCCCAGATACGCGATCGTCTTGCCGTCCGGCGACCACACCGGCACATACGCGCACGCCTCGCTCGCGGTCAACCGGCGAATCGATCCGTCCGCCACGCGCAGGGCGAAGACGTCGTAGTGGAAGAACTCATCGGAATTCGGGTCGCGATTCGAGAGGAACAGAATCTCGCTTCCGTCAGGAGACCAGTCAATCGAATGCTCGTATTTGTCGCCGCTGGTGAGCTGCTTCACCTGCCTCGTCGCAACGTTCACGACGAAAATATGGAGCCGCCGGTTGTCGTTGTACGGATTCAGGCCCTCGCCTGCCGTCGGCCGCCAAAGGTAACGCGTGAACACCATCGGGTCGCCCGCCGCGGCGGCCGTCTCCGGCCCCGGCGTTGCCGAAACGAAGGCGATTTGTTTTCCGTCGGGCGCCCATGTCATCTCATTCCCCGTGTGGGGCAACGGCGCGTTCGTCCCTTCGACCGGCGCCAACTCCACCGTCCCCGTTCCGTCCGGATGTGCGATCTTCAATTCCTCGTGCCCGCCCGCGCTGCCGAAATAGGCGATCCATTTTCCGTCGGGCGACCACAGCGGATCGCCGGTCGCTTCCTGCGCTCCGCCAAGGCGCGTCGATTTTCGCGTCGCGACGTTCATCACCCAGATCTGCGAATACGGTCTACCCGGCCGGTCGCGATAAACGATCGTGTAAGCGATCTCCCGCCCGTCCGGCGAAAACGCCACCGTGCCCACCGACCTGAATTTGTAGAGATCAGTTGGTTGGAATCCATTCGCGGCTGGTGCCTGTGCCGGGCTCGGCCTTGCCGCTGGACTGGCCCACGCCGTCGCCGCCAAAAAGGTTCCCAGGAGAGACACTCCGAGAATCCGCTGTCTCGTCATCGGGCTTGCCTCCGAAAAGGACGCGCGAGGATCGGACGTGCCCGTCGCCACTGTCTATCTCTACGAGGCGGACGGAACTTATCTGTAGACGGCACACCCCACCTCCACGGTGCGCCCATCCTATGTAAGTCGGCGCGACGGGGAAAGAGAAAAACTTCGTTGCGGCTTGCCAGGATTGGAAGAAGGAAAATGCCGTCACCAAGCGTCGCGACCTTGATTCCCTGGGCCGCCTTGCACATGGATTTTGCTTTCGAGGGAGATTCGAACGACGTCTATCGCGGCCCGGCCGGCTCGCTATCTGCCGCTTGCCGGATTTTTCGAAGCTCGGTTTGCGCCTGCTCGGCCGTTACCTGGTCGCCGAGCGCGCGCGATGCCTCGAGCAGCCCCGTCAGCGCTCTGGTTCGCCTCGGCGTCAGCAGCAAAGCTTGCTGAAACGCCTGTTGCGCTTCCTGCGCCCGGTGCTCGCGGAGCAGAATCTCGCCCAGCAGTTCGAATGAAGGTTTCTCCGGTTGTGGCGGTCCGAATGCGTAAGGGAGGCTCTTCTCGGCGGCCGCGGCCTTTTGTGCCAGTGCGATTGCCTGATCGCCATGTCCCTCGCGGGCGAGAATGATCGCTTCTATCTGGCCGCGCTCGATTCCCGGCACGGTGCGGTAGGGATCTTCCGGCGTCATGCCCGCGTGATCGAACAGGGCAGGGAGCTTCGGCAAAATCGCATCCATCGTCGCGAGCGACTTGCGCGCAGCCAAGTCACCCCGCTCGGCCGCGGCCAATCCTGTGCTGTAGGCTTCATTGAATTCCGGCACGAGCGCTCCGCCAAGATCCACCGTCCATCCGCCCACATCGCCGTTCCAATCGCCGGTATTCACCAGGTAGGTGGTCCGCATCACGACGAACGAGCCTGCGCTCGAATCGTCCGGGTCGACAGTGCCCCGCGCTCGCGCGGCCTTGCCTGCTTCTTCCGCTTCGGCGTGGCAACCTGCCACCACGCGCTTCGCCGCTTGAAAGCGTCCCTGCTCCAAATACCCGTATTCGAGCCAGTAGTTGTAGTGCCCGCAGCGACTCGGCCCTTTTCCGGAGGCCGCCAGTTCGCGGTTCACGATTCCGGTCGCTCGCTCGTTCGCGAGCACCACGTCGTTCCACATCCCGAGCGCCAGGAAAATGTGGGAAGTCATGTGCTGGGCGTGAGCGGCGTCCGGCGCGATCTTCGAATAGGCGAGCGCCGCGGGCAGCGCGAGCGGGGCGTGAATCGGATCGTCGCACGAATGGATCAGGTAGTGCGCCACGCCGGGGTGGTCCGGATGCTTGTAGAAGAGCGGCAGCAAAATCGCCGCCGCGCGCATGTAGATGCGTTCATCACGGCCGTTGTGCGCCGTTCCCAGAATCGCCAGCGCGTAGAACGCCGCCGCATCCAGGTCGTTCGGATACTTCGCGTGCAGTTGTGCCATCGCCTCGGCGTAACGGAAATCGCGCTCATTCTTCGGCCCGTCGCCGTAGAGGATCTCGACTGCGCGCAGATAGTCCTTCTCGCGCTCGGTGGGAGCCTTCGCCAAACGCGCCGCGGGCGTCGGCCCCAGCCGCGCGAGCACCGCCCGTGCCGCCGCCCGATCCTGCTGCATCCATACCGGATGGTTGAAGGTCATGGCTTCGCCCCAGTACGCCATGGCGAAGTTCGGATCGATGGTCTCTGCCTGGCGAAATTCTTTCGCCGCGCGTTCGTATTCGAAATCGTGGAGCAATGCGAGTCCGTGCAGAAACGCGGGCTGCGCCGCCGGCGCGCCGGAATTCGCAAACGATACGTGGCCCGCGCCATTCTGCGAATACGCCGGCGCCGCCAGGGCCGCCGCGAAAAGCAATGCCATGGCTGCCACGAGCGCTCGAAAACACCTCATCACGATGTCTCTCCTGTTCTCATCCGCGGCCGGCGCAAATTTCTGTAGCGCCGCCCTTCAGGGCGGCATCTCGTCGCGTGTAGGTAGAAAGAAATCGCAAGCCGCGGCCTGCCTCTACGCGACTTTCCCGCGCTTCTCCTCGAATCGTTGCCAGAAATACCCGTGAATTCATCTTGAGAGGTTCGCTTGCAGAGGAAGTTGCCTCGCCGCGCCATGCATCGCCTGCTGAGCGGCAGGAGCAATCAATTCAGCCGGTGTTTGGGCACCGCTGGCGCTACCGGAGTTCGGATGTCGGTCTGCGTGGGAATGTCTTCCTGCCGCGCATTCTGCTCGGCACGAATCAGCAGGATGTCCCGGATGCGCGTGGTCACCACGCGGTTCCCGAACTCCAGGAACAATCCCCGCGCCGCGACGATATCTTGCTTGATCGCGCTTCCACCCCACGTGCAGCCGTTGATCGTCACCACCTGCGCCGAGCCGCCGTGACGATCGAACCACCCGCCGGAAACCTCATACAGCCCCTCGCCCAGCGCCCGGATCGCGTAGACGGAATTCTTCGTTTGCACCAATACAGAATCCCCGCTGAACAGGTCGTTCTTGCGCACGGCCTCCAGCCGGTCAGCCTCCATCGTTCGGGCTTCAAGTGTCGGAAGTAATTGGTTCATGCCCCACCACGGAGCAATCTCTAGCATACCCGAAAATCGGGAGCCAGAGTCTATGACTTTCCCACTAGCCTATTTCTTTAGACGCGGCATCCCTCCACGAGGTCTCCTTGAATTTCGTCGAATTCATGGCGAAACAAACGCGAAGAGAATCCTTCCGCGCCGCCAGATCCTCCGCGTCACGGCTGCCCCTGCGTCGCCCCTCGCAGCTCTCGAAACCAGTTCAACACCACGTGGAGTCCCGGAGTTGCGGTGATGGTCGCCGGTCCCACCGGCTGAACCATCAGGAATCGTCTGCCGTCCGGGGAAATATCGTAATCAGGCGCCAGATTGATGGTTGGTCCGCCTCGGCGTGCGAAGTCAGCTTCGAACAGCCCTCGCGGCTTCGCTGCAGAGAAAGCAGTTCCGGTGCTCACCGCCACGGCCATCATCTTGTTGCCCGAACGATAGAACAATTCGTGTCCGCTCCGCCCCCACAGCGGCTCCGTGCCTCCACCCGAGGAAATCTGCCACTTTCCTCCCTGGCCGGAAGCTGCGGCCACGTACACTTCGCTCTGCCCTGATTCGTCCGATACGTAAGCGATCCAGCGCCCGTCGGGAGAAAACGCCGCAGCGGCGCGGTTCCCCGGCCCCGCCAGCAACGGACGCGGCGTGTGGCTACCCACGAGGGGAAGGACCATCAGCACGCTTTGCGTGGCCGTGCCCTGAGTGCATGCGAGCAGTTTTCCATCTGGAGAAACTGAACCCGGGGCCTGAAGCATGGTTGTCGCTGTAAAATTCTGCTCGCCGCCGCTCCCGTCAACACGCCGCATCCAAAGCCCCTCGGAACCGTTCCGTACCGAATTGTAGATCACATTCTGCCCGTCCGGCGTAAGAATGGGGCCGCCGTCGCCACCCTCGGTCGCCAGCGGGCCGAGAGTGCTCCTGGTTACGTCGTAGAGCCAGACTCCCGGCGTCGTATCGTTGATTCCGACTACGATCCGCTTCCCGTCAGGCGTAACGCGCGGGTCCGCGTAGGCGTGCGGTCTAGCGGTGATCGGCTGAACCGCGCCTTGGCGATCCACCCAAACCAGCTGGCTCTTCGGCGTTGGCTGGCTGCTCTTCGGCAGGTACAGCAGCGTGCCGCTTTCGGAAAAACTGTACTCGGCGCCGCCCGAATAGGGCTGTGTCTCTACCTCGTGGATGACCGTCACCGGCGGTCCGGTGACCCGCAAACCCGACGCATCGAATGGCACGGCCAACATGTCCGTCCCCGCCACGTAGACGATGTAGCCGCCGGGCACATACCGCGGATAGCTTCCACCACGGATCAGGATTTGGTATTTGCCGGTTGCGAGCGAGACCACGGCGATGTCGGAGTGGTCGAGAGGATTCCCGGCGTGATAGACGACGTTGAAGAGAGACTGCCTCTCGCCCGGCAAAAACGATGGCCAGCGGTGCGAGCGGCTGTCTGGCTCGGGAGCTTCGTTCAGCCTCGTCACTGTCTCGGGCATTCCGCCGTTGGCCGACACCCGTTCGAGCGGACCATTGGGCGTAGGAGTGAACAGGATCGTGTTGTCCGGGCCCCAGTCGCCGCCGCGAGCGTCCGCTGCGTCGCAGAGCGTCACGGGCGTGCCACCAGTCACCGCGATTTTCTTCAGTTTCCCCTCTGCGAAAAATGCCACCCACCTGCCGTCGGGAGAGAAGAAAGGAATACTTGCCCCTTCGGTTCCGGGCAAGGGGCTGGCTTGGGTCTGATCGAGATCGCGGACGTAGAGTTGCGACCGCTCGCCCTCTTGGAGAACGTAGGTCATGCGCGTGCCATCGGGCGAGAGTACCGCTGCCGCACCCACGTGGGTTGCGAACACGCCACCCGCGGGCGGCGCCAGCGTGAAACGCATCACCGGCGCGGCTACGGGCGCCGCCCGGTAATGAACCACGGCGAAAGCCCCCGCAATCACTGCCAGCGCCGCGACGATCCACGGCGCCGCTTGCCGCCAGCGTGGCACGAGTACCGCCGCGGCAGCCGCGGGAGCAGGCGAAGGAGAATCTTGGCTCACGCCGCTGAGCGTTTCTTCGATCGCGATCCGCGCCTCGCCGATGGCCTGCAGTCGCCGTTTCGGGTCCTTCTGCAAGCAACGCAGCAGAAGGCTCCGAATCGCACGCGGGGTGTTTGGTGGCAGCAGCGCCCAATCCGGCTCTTCCTTCACCACCGACGCCAGAATATCGGTTACGGTCTCGCCATCGAAGGGCTTGCGCCCGGTGAGCATTTCATACAGCACGCAGCCGAACGCCCAAATGTCCGCTCGCCGATCGACCGGCTTGCCCTTGGCCTGCTCCGGCGACATGTACGCCGCCGTCCCAAGAATGATCCCCGCCTGCGTAGCCAGCCGGCTCATCGTCGGCGAACTCGCCGGATCGCTCCCCGTAGCGCCGTCGCCTTCGAGCGCTTTCGCCAGCCCGAAATCCAGGATCTTCACCACGCCGTCCGGCGTAATCTTCACGTTCGCCGGCTTCAAGTCGCGATGCACGATCCCGCGCTCATGCGCGTATTCCAGCCCTTCGCAGATTTGCTCCGCAATGGGCAACGCCTCCTCAACCGGAATCGCCCCCAGTGGCACGGGCACTCTTGCCCGTGCGGTTTTAGCCTCGCCGACTCCCGTCCTCTCGGCACTGGCGGGTATCGCCTTCAATCCCGCCCCGGCGCCACCCGCAATTCGTTCGGCCAGCGTCTTCCCTTCCACCAACTCCATCACCAGCGCATGCGCGCCGTCGGAATCTTCGAAGCCATAGATGGATGCAATGTTCGGATGATTCAGCGAAGCCAGCACCTTCGCTTCGCGCTCGAAGCGCCCGATGCGCTCTACGTCGGCTGCCAGCGCTTCCGGCAAAACCTTCAGTGCCACCTCGCGCTCCAGCTTCGTGTCTCGAGCGCGATATACCTCGCCCATGCCGCCCGCACCAATCGCGCCGACAACCTCGTAGACGCCAATTTTCGTGCCCGGATTCAACACCGAGTCCCCGTCTGTTCCGACGCTTCTCCTCCACAGCTCACGAGATACGGGAGAAAGCGGCCCCGAAGCATCGCCATGTTATAGGCTGCTTTTCGGCACGCGTCAACGCGGCAGAGGCTCTGTCCAAAAAACAAAAGGGCGGCTCGCCCAGCAGCCAGCCAGGCGAGCTGCCCTGTTTCACTCCCTGTTTGAAGTCCCGCGTGCCTATTCGTGTGGCGCGTGCGCCTTCAGCACGTTCGAGTCGAGGTAGTCCGGCACGTTCGCAATGCGTTCGAGGTGCGGATACCGCGGCCCTCCGTTGTAGTCGATCGTCACGGTCTTGTAGTAGTCATCATTCTCGACGAGCAACTGAATCGCCTTCGTCGTGCTCTCCTTGATGGCCTCTTCGAGCCGGTCCGGAGAGAACGTCCGGCCGTTCACCCCGAGCACCTTCATCCCCGGAGTCACGCCCGCCTTGAACGCCGGCCCGTCCCAGATCGAATCGAGCACCTGCCCGTTGCCCGCCACGGTCAGGCCGATCGAATAGGCCGCGTCCACGGCGCCGCCGAACCGTTGCCGCACCGCGATCTCTGGCTTATCGTTGTAGATCACTTTCCATCCGCTCGCCTCCACGCCGCCCAGCGGCGCTTCGGCCGAAGTGGAATCCAGCCGCTCGTGGAAGAATTTCGCCCAGTCGTACGGCACCACTTGGTTCAGCGCATCCACGAGCTGGTCGAATGTATACGGCTTCAGCTGCGGCCCCTCATTCGGCCCGCCATAGAACAGCTTGCAGAAATCGTCGAACGATTTCTTGCCGTGGCTCTGCTGGTCGATGATCGTTGCCACCTGCAGCCAGATCAAATCGCCTTCCTCGTAGTAATCGCTGCCGCGGCGCCAGTTCATCCAGCCGCCGAAGCCGAACATCCCCGGCACGGCCGTCGCCGTATCGAGCAAATCCCGCCAGGTGCGTCCCGGACGCCCCGGCCCGAGCGAAGCCGAAATCCCCGCCAGGTAATTGTGATAATCCTGGTCGGTCCACAATCCGCTCCGCGTCGCCATCACGTTCCCGAGGAAATCGGTCAGGCCTTCGTAGACCCACAGCAAGTCGGTCTTCTCGGGCACTTCGTAATACGGCGTGCTCAGGTCCGCCGGCCGGCGAAATTTTCCGTTCCAGGAGTGGACGAATTCGTGCGCCAGCAGCGAGCCCACTTCGATCGACGCTTGAGGTCCGAGCAGCGCCCGCTCCGGCAACCGGCTGTCGTCGGACTCGTGATGCTCCAGCCCGAAGTGCGCCACGTAATCGCTGAGAGTCAGCAGGAAGTGGTAGTCGCGATAGTGCCGCGCGCCAAACAGCTTCCCCGCCTCCGCCACGAGGTTCGTCAGCCCCTTCTGCGTCTCGGGGCTCATATCGAGCGCTTCCGCGCTGTCGGCAACCAGATCGATTTCGTGATGGATCGATTCGCCCGGCGGCGTCAGGTTGATCGCGCGGAAATATTCACCCGCAATCACCGGGGAATCCACCAGCCGATTCAGCTCGACCGGCTTGAACGCAACTCGATTGCCCGACTGGCTCTCCACCGGCAGCGCTGTCCCGAATTTCCAGCCGTCGGGCAGCACCAGCGTCGCGTCAAACGTCTGTTGCTCCGCGCGAATCCCGGCCAAATAGAGAAGGTTCTGGTTCCAGCTCACCACCACGAGTTTGTCTGTGGCCGATACGCCGGAGGTGTAATGCCCGCCCATTCCGCTCGGCTCGAGGTATTGAATGTCTGCGTCGAGTTCGCTCACTCCCGCCGGCACGTCCACGTGGAAGGTGAAGACGTCGAGCAGGTCGCGCGTCCACGGAATCGTTTTTCCATTCGCGCTGAATTTCAGGCCCGCAACGTTCGCGATCGGTCCGTCCGGCTGATGTTCGCCCGGAATCCATTTGGGGTAGTAAAGCGTCAGCGGCCCCGGTTTCACCGGAATCACCATGTGCGTCCGAATGATTCTTTCCGGCGCCTGCGAAGCGTCAACGGTCAACTGGATTGTGGGCCCTGTCTGCGCCAGCATCGGCGTCGCCCCCAAAAGGAGCAGCGCCGACAGGTATAAGGACAAGCGATAGCGCAATCGGAACATTCAAATCCTCCTTAATGTGTCGCCCAATCAAATGGCTTGTGGAAACTACTGACAAACCCCGCGGCGCGCAACGATGTTAGGCCGCGCCCAAACCCCAAGTCAACGGCGCATGAGTGGCGCGCGCACTCTTGCCCGCGCGCTTCTCTTACGCACCTGGCCTCATTTCGGAGTTGCCCCAGTGGCATTGAACACGATGCTCAGCGGCGGCACATGTTCCGGCTTGACGTACTCGTTCACCAGGAACCGCTTGCCATCACGGGACACATCGTAGGTGAAGATGTCGGTGCTCGAAACGGGAGCGCGACCGTGTATCTGGAAAAGCTGTCGCGGCGCCCCGGTGGAGAATGTTCCCTCGGTGCTCACCGGGACGGCCGTCAGCATCTGCTTCGGCCCGAGATAAAAAATCTCTTTCCCATCGGCGTTCCAGCGGGGTTCTGTGCCGCCGCCGTGCGACACCTGCCACTTGCCCGCCGCGCCGGGGAACGTGGTCACATAAATCTCCCAATCCCCGCTCTCATTCGAGGCGTATGCCACCCATTTGCCGTCGGGGGAGATTTGCCCGTTGTTCTCGCTGCCGGCGCCTTTGAGGAACGGGCGCAGGGGACTTCCGTCGGCAGGCGCCAGGACCAGGTAGTAGCTGCCTTTCCCTGGCTCGTACGTGCACAGAATCTCCTTGTCGTCGAGAGACCAGCTATTTGGCAGAATATCGTCCGCCTCGCTTGCCCTTCTGGCGAGGCTTCTGGCCGGCTCGAGTCCATTGGCCTTCTTCAGGTGTACCTGCTGCGATGAGCCGCCTCGATAGGCGATAGTGCTGCCGTCGCGCGACCATGTCGGCACGGCCTCTTCCGATGGATCAAAGGTGAAACGGGAGTTGCTGTCGCGCGCCAGGTCCGAAATCCACACATCCACATTATTGGTTTTGAAATCGTCGCTGTCATACGCGACCTGCCTGCCATCGGGTGAAAGCGCGGGATTGGCCAGCACTCCCGCCTGTCCCACGCGCCCCAATTCCTTGCCGGTCTCATCGAGCCATGTGAGTTGCGAGCGGTTCGCGCTGTTATTGGCGCTGTAAATCACGGCCGAATTTTCGGAGACGGCGAACGTGGCGAAATAAGTCGCAGGGGAATACGCCAACTTGTTGACAATCATGCGGGGTTCGCCGGTGACCTTTTCGGCGCGGAGGTCCAACGGTGCTGCGACCAGCGAGCCGTTCGCATCCAGGTAATAAAGCCGCCCGTCCGCATAGCCGGGGTTGGAGAGTGTCGACACCAGCTCAACCTTCTCTCGTTTCGAGAGCGAGCTGATGTAAATGCCGTTTGCACGGTTCTCTCCCGTGAAACCGCCGGCGTACATTAAAAAGTGGTCGCCATCCGGCAGAAAGAACGGCCAGCGATGCGTGGCATCCCTTGCAGCCATCAATTTGTCGGTTAGCGGCGCGACATCCGTTCCGTCCGCATTCACGCGCCACAGCGGGCCGCCTGAATCGGGAGCGTAGATGATCACGCCTTTGCTCCCCCAGCTTCCGCCACGCGCGCTTCCCAGCAGGTTCGCCAGGTTCTGCGGCTCGCCTCCCGCGATGGCCGCCTTCTTCAATTTCCCCTCGGCAAAAAAGGCAACGTAGGCGTCGTCCGGCGACCAGAACGGATAACTCGCGCCTTCGCTCCCGGCCAGTGGGCGGGCATTGGTTGTCCCGATTCGCTCGACGTACACCATCGGTTCGCTGCCCGATTCGCCGGGAGAAACAAAAGCCAGCCAGCGGCCATCGCTGGAAATCGCCAAATGGCTCACTTCACCCGGAACGGCGATCTCGAACTCCGCCCGCTCGTTGCTCTGGCTTGGCCGCAACATCAGATAAGCGATGCTCGCGACGAGCAGAGTTGCGAGGACACCCAGCCCGGCAAACATCCATATGCGCCGCTGTGGCGGAGCAACGCTCACAACCGGCGCTGGCGCCGTTCCCGACAGCGTTCCCAGCGCAAACGTCAAGTCGCGCGCCGATTGGAATCGCTCGGCGGGATTCTTCTCCAGGCAGTGCCGCACGATGCGGTCCACGGCCGGAGGGATGTTCTTCCCGTCTCCGGCCAGATCGGGCGGTTCTTCCTTCAGAATCGCCGCCATCGTATCGGCCGAAGAATCTTTTTCGAACGCGCGCCGTCCCGAAAGCATTTCGTAGAGAATCGTGCCCAGCGCAAAAATGTCCGATCGCCCATCCGCCGGTTTGCCACGCACCTGCTCCGGCGACATATACCCGACCGTGCCAAGCACCACGCCCGGCTCGGTCGCGCCGCCCGCCGTCAGCGTCACGCCTTGCGTTTCGCCTGGCGCCTGAGCTTGTTTTTCCGTCAGCTTCGCCAGGCCGAAGTCGAGAATCTTCACGCGGCCGTCGTTGGTTAGAAAGATGTTCGCCGGCTTCAGATCGCGGTGAATGATTCCTTTCTCGTGCGCCGCAGCCGCGCCATGCGCCGCCTGCACCGCGACATCGATCGCCTTGCGCACCGGCACCGCCCCCTCCACCAGCCGCTCGCGCAACGTCTCGCCCTCGAGCAGTTCGGTGACGAGATACGGCGCGCCACCGTGCGCGCCGATATCGTAGACAGCCAGAATGTTCGGGTGATTCAGTGCTGCAACCGCGCGCGCTTCCTGCTCGAACCGCCGCAGCCGCTCCGGATCGGAAGCAAAGGATGCGGGCAGTACCTTGACGGCCACATCACGTCCCAGCCGCGTATCGCGGGCACGATACACCTCGCCCATCCCGCCCG
>JAGWOX010000178.1 GCA_028877145.1 Acidobacteriota bacterium
GAAGGCGAAGTTCTACCGGCTTACGCGAACGGGTCGCAAGCAACTGGCGAAGGAGGCGCGGGATTGGGAGCAGACGACGGCGATTCTGGCGCGGTTCCTCTCGCCGGAAGAGGGTGCTTCGTGAAGCACGTGCGGGCATGGCTTTCGCGAGTCGTGGCGCTTTTCGGCCGCGCGAGGCGGGAGCGCGAGCTGGCGGCGGAACTCGAGAACCATCTCGCGCTGCACATCGAGGACAATCTGCGCGCCGGGATGACGGCGGAGGAGTCCCGGCGCCAGGCGCTGATCAAACTCGGCGGGCTCGAACAGGCGAAGGAACTCTACCGGGAGCGGCGCGGCATCACTTTTCTCGAAACGCTCTGGCAGGACTTTCGCTACGGAGCGCGGATGCTGCGGAAGAGTCCGGGATTCACGGCAGTCGCTGTTTTCACCCTCGCGCTCGGCATCGGGGCCAACACAGCCATTTTCACCCTCGTCAAAGAGGCGCTGCTTCAGCCGTTGCCGGTCAGAGCGGCGAACCGGCTGGTGGTGATCTGGGTGAACAATTCCAAAGCGGGCTGGAGCCGGATGGGTCCCACGGGGCAAGACTATCTGGATTGGCGGGAAGAAAGCAGATCGTTCGAGGATCTTTTCCTTTTCGAGCACGGCAGCGGGACGGTGACGGGAGGGGGCGAGCCGGAGCAAGTGGCGGGTCTGCGCGTGACGACCAACTTCGGCGATTTTTTCGGAATCAAGCCGATTCTTGGTCGGACGTTTCGTGTGGACGAAGCAGGCGCGCGGCACAATCTGGCGATTCTGGCCTATCGCTACTGGCAGCGGCGCTACGGCGGGGATCCTTCCGTGGTGGGACGCGGGATTACGCTGAATGGTGAACCGTACACCATCATCGGTGTTTTGCCCCCCGAAATGAACACACTGTTTCCCACCGACATCGTCGTACCGTTCGACAGCGAGTGGCTCAAGCGTGTGGACTCCGACCTCGGCGTGCTCGGGAGGATTAAGAAAGGAGTCACGCTGGAGCAAGCGTCATCGGAGATGAGCCTGATCATGGAACGGATTGCACGCCAGCGGCCTTCCCGGCAGGGGTATGGGGCCGTGCTGGTGCCGCTCGAATCCGCGCGAGTGGAATATATCCGGCCCGCGCTGCTGGTGTTGCTATGTGCTGTGGGTTTCGTACTGCTGATTGCATGCGCCAACGTGTCCAATCTATTGCTCGAACGCGCCATCGGGCGCCAGCGGGAGGTTGCCGTCCGGATGGCACTGGGGGCCGGGCGTGTGCGACTGGTGCGTCAATTTCTCGTGGAAAGTATGTTTCTCGGTCTGCTCGGAGGCGCGGCCGGTTTGTTTCTGGCCGTGTGGAGCACGTACGCGCTGGCAAGGTATGTTCCTTCGAGAATTCCAGTTCCCAACGCCGCCGACCAGGCGGTGCTGCCGAGAGCTCACGTTGACGCCACGGCTCTTGTTTTCGCTGTGATCGTCTCGTTGTTGGCAGGGATCGTCTTCGGACTGATTCCGGCGCTGCAGAGCATGCGATTCAACGTCGAGGAATCACTAAAGGACGGTGAGCGGGGTCTCGCCGGCCGGCACGGCCATCGAACCAGAGCCGCGCTGGTGATTGTGGAAGGAGCATTGGCATGCGTTCTCGCCATCGGTGCCGGCCTCATGCTCCGGAGCTTTTCGCGCCTTCTGGCAACGAGCCCCGGATTCCGCACCGATCATCTGCTGACGTTCAGGATCAAATTGCCGAATGATGCCAAGGATTCAAAGTACAGGGATCCGCGGCAGCGATCAGCGACGTTCGCGAGATTTCTGAGGGCGGTCCAGGCGGCGCCCGGCGTGAAGTCCGCCGCGCTGACCGAAATTGTTCCGCTCAGCCAGGACGACATGGACATGGGTTTCTTCGTCATCAAGGAGCAGCCGCCGCTCGCTCCGGGTATGCACATGGCGGCCGATTACAGGGACGTCAGTCCGGGTTACTTTCACACGATGGGCATTCCGCTGATCGAGGGCAGAACCTTCGCCGAACACGACAACGTTGGCAGCCCGCGAGTGGTCATCATCGACGCTACGCTGGCGCGCCGCCTTTTCCCCAATCAGGATCCCCTCGGAGAGCATCTGCAGGTCCCGGACGCGACGCGGCCCGAGCGCGAAATCGTCGGTGTCGTCGGCGCGGTTCGGGACACTGGCTTCGACCAACAGCCGCGCCCGACGATTTATTTTCCGCTTGGGCAGACGGGCGATCAGACGATGAGCCTGGTGGTGAGCACGATGCTGCCGCCGGAAAGCATCCTGCCCATTGTCAAGAGTGCGATTTGGTCGGTCGACAGCAATCAACCGGTGTTCAACGTGAGAACGATGGGCGAGATTGTTTCGGAAGTCACTTCGGCGCGGCGCATCGCCTTTCTCGCGTTGGACATTTTTACCTTCCTGGGGCTCGTGTTGGCGGCCGTCGGAATTTATGGCGTGACTTCTTATGCAGTGAGTCAGAGGACGCATGAAATTGGCGTCCGCATGGTTCTGGGCGCGCAGCCGGGTGACGTGTTGCGGCTTGTCGTAGGGCACGGGGTCAAGCCGGCGCTTTGGGGCGTGGGAATTGGTTTGTTGGGATCGTTCGCGCTCACGCGGCTGATGGCCAGCCTGCTGTACGGCGTTAGCTCGACCGATCAGGTCACGTACGCGACTGTCGCGATTCTGCTTGCGGGCGTAGGGCTCGTGGCGAGTTACGTGCCGGCTCGGCGGGCGATGCGCATGGATCCGACGACGGCGCTGCGTCACGAATAACGAGGGCCTGACGCATACCGCGAGTGAGGGCGTAATGAGAAAAGCGCGAGCGATGCTGGCACGAGTGGCGGGGCTGTTCCGTCGGCAGAGGGGTGAGTGCGAACTGGAGGCGGAACTGGAGAGCCACCTGGTGTTGCACATCGAGGAGAATTTGCGCGCGGGGATGACGGCGGCGGAAGCTCGGCGGCAGGCCCTGATCAAACTCGGCGGGCTCGAACAGGCGAAAGAACTTTACCGGGAGCGGCGCGGCATTCCTTTCCTCGAAACGATTTGGCAGGACGTTCGTTACGGCGCGCGAATGCTTCGCAAGAGCCCGGCGTTCACGATAGTTGCTGTCCTCACGATCGCACTCGGCATCGGCGCCAACACGGCGATTTTCAGCGTAGTCGACGGGGTGTTACTCGCTCCATTGCCTTACCGTCAGCCGAACCGCCTCGTTGTCATTTGGGAGAAAGAGGTGGGCCGCGGTGTGGACGCGTGGGATTCCTACCCGAACTTCCTGGATTGGCAGCGCGAGGCGCACTCTTTGGAGCGCATGGCGGCATTCGTATCGCGGGGTTATAACCTGACCAGTCCCGGGGCTCCCGAGCATGTCGAAGGCAGGGAGGCAACTTCAGGCTTCTTCGCAACCTTGGGCGAGAAGCTCGCCTTCGGCCGCGAGTTTACACCGACGGAAGACCGGCCCGGCGGGGCCCCGGTGGCGATCATCAGTGACCACCTTTGGAAAGGTCGATTCGCCCGCAGTCCCACTGCCCTCGGCCAATCGGTAAGTCTGAACGGAGTCGATTACACCGTCGTCGGAGTCCTGGCTCCGGGATTTCATTTCTTGGGCCGCGCCGACGTTTACACGCCGCTCGGGCAGGATAATTCCCCGGACACGGCAGTACGCGGAGGCCATCCCGGAGTGCTCGCCATTGCGAGACTGAGGCCCAGCGTTGGCCTCCCCGGCGCTCAGGCAGAGATGAATACGATTCAACAGAACCTGAGTCGACTTTATCCCAATTCGGATCAGGGTCTGGTACCGGACCTGGCGCCGCTCAAAGAGGAAATCATCCGAAACGTGACCGGAACGTTGCTGCTTCTTTTCGGGGCGGTATGTCTCGTACTGCTGATCGCCTGCGCGAACGTTGCGAGTTTGCAATTGGAGCGCGGGGCCGCTCGCAGGCAGGAATTTGCCATCCGGTCAGCGCTCGGGGCGAGCCGCGCACGCGTAGCCAGGCAATTGCTCACCGAAGGCGTCATCCTCGCGCTTGCAGGCGGCGCCTTGGGGCTGGCAATGGCAGGATGGGGAGTCCGGCTGTTGTTGGCGGTCGTGCCCGGTGGTTTGCCACGGAGCGAGGAGATTGGCCTGCATGTTCCCGTCCTGCTGTTTGCGCTCGGCGTTTCGCTCGCGGTTGGCATTCTGTTTGGCCTCGCGCCTGCGCTCCGGAGTTCGAAGGTAGACATCGAAGCCTCACTTAGAGACTGGGGTCGCGGTTCGACGAAGCCCCGCCATTGCGCTCAAACCAGCCTGGTGATTATGCAAATGGCTTTAACGCTGGTTTTGCTGACAGGAGCCGGCCTGCTGTTCCGTACTGTCCGCCACATGTGGGGAACCAAGACCGGGTTCGACGACCAGGATCTGATCACCTTCAAGGTCGAGCTTGCGCCCTCCTTGAGGAGTTCTCCCGCGAACATTCGGACGGCCTACCGAGAGTTACTCGATGGAGTCAGGAACATCCCCGGCGTACAGGCGGCGGACATAACTACATCCGTCCCTCTAAACGATGAACAGGCCACAATCCCCTTCTGGATCGACTCACACCGGCCCGCCGCAGTTCAGGACGCGCCGCGGACACTTTGGTTCCTGACGGGACCGGATTATCTGCGGACGATGGGAATTCCACTGCTTCGGGGAAGATTTCTCACATCTGAAGACACCGTGCGTTCCCCCTGCGTTGTAGCAATCGACAGCGCCTTTGCTCATGAGTACTTTCCGGGCAAAGACCCGCTGGGCCACACCGTAACGATCGGGTTCCAGCCCGATCAGTCGGTCGGGCCTTGCCGGATTATCGGCGTCGTGGGCCACGTGAGAGACTGGGGGCTGGGACGTACTGACGCGCTGCCTCACAGCGAGAGCTACTACGCGCTCTCCCAGGATCCGGACAAGTGGGTGCCCGTAAACTTCCCCGCCGCGACGCTGGTTGTCCGCACTCGCCTCTGTTCCTCGACCCTCCCGGCGATACGGAAGGCGGTTCAGGGAACGGGCGGTGGCAACGCTATCTACGACGTGCAAACAATGCAGGACATCGTTTCGGGATCAATGTCGCCGCAACGCTTTCCTATGGCCCTGCTCGCGATGTTTGCGGGATTGGCGCTGACGCTGGCGTCGGTCGGAGTCTACGGGCTGATTTCGTATTCCGTAGTTCAACGCGTGCATGAGATGGGGCTTCGCATGGCGCTCGGCGCGCAAAGAGAGGATGTGCTGCGCATGGTCTTGGCGGATGGGGCCAAAGTGGCGATCGCGGGTGTGGCCATCGGGCTGGTTGCCTCGCTTGGGCTGGCGCGGCTGCTGTCCGCGATGCTTTTTGGCGTGAGCCCGCACGATCCGCCGACGCTTGTCGTCGTCTCGGGGCTGCTCGTGCTGGTGGCGCTCGTGGCGAGTTACGTGCCGGCGCGGCGGGCGATGCGCGTGGATCCGATGACGGCGCTGCGGCACGAATAATGAGGATCTGAACAACATACGCGAGAGAAGGCAGAATGAGAAAAGCCCGAACGTTGCTGTCGCGATTGGCGGGGCTGTTCGACCGCGCAAGAAGAGAGCGCGAACTCGCAGCGGAACTCGAGAGCCATCTTGCGCACCATATCGAGGAGAATTTGCGCGCGGGGATGTCCTCGGAAGAGGCGCGGAGGCAAGCGCTCATCCGCCTTGGCGGGCTCGAACAGGCGAAGGAGCTCTACCGGGAGCGGCGCGGCATTCCTTTCCTCGAAACGATCTGGCAGGACGTTCGCTACGGTGTGCGGATGCTTCGCAAGAGTCCGGGTTTTTCCGTGATTGCCCTGCTGACAATGGCGCTGGGCATTGGCGCAAACACGGCGCTCTTTGCCGTCGTCAACGCGGTGCTGATCAATCCTCTGCCATACAAGCAGCCCGACCGGCTCGTCGCCGTTTACATGAGCACCGCGAATAGCCCGAAATTCGCCATCTCTTATCCGAATTTTCTCGATTGGCAGCGGGGAAACCGCGTGTTTTCGGCGATGGCGGCGTTCCGATTCGACGTATACGACCTGACCGGGATAGGCGAGCCGGAACTGGTGAGAGTGGAGATGGTTTCCGCCAACTTTCTCCCGTTGCTTGGCGTGAAGCCCGTTGTCGGCCGACAGTTCACCGCGAGAGAAGACCAACTGGGCGCAACGCCGGTGGCGCTCGTGAGCGAGGGTTTCTGGGAGCGGAAATTCGGCGGGGCGCGGGACGTGGTGGGGAAAACGATCACGCTCAACAACCGCGTGCGCACGATCGTCGGCGTCGTTCCCGCGAGCTTTCACTATTCGAACGCCGCCTTTGACAACCAGGCCTCGGTCTACCTGCCGATCGGGCAGTGGAGGGAGCGTACGTTTTGGGACCGGCGCGACCCGAAGAAGATGGATGCGGTTGCGCGGCTGAAGGCGAGCGTGACGCTGGCGCAGGCTCAGTCCAACATGGACGCGATTGCGGCGCATCTCGCCGAGCAATATCCGAACGCCGACAAAGGGACCGGGGTCACTCTGGTTCCACTGAAGCGGGACGTTGTCGGCAACATTCGCCCGTTCTTGTTGCTGCTGCTCGCGGCGGTGGGTTTCGTCCTGCTGATCGCTTGCGCGAACGTGGCGAATCTGCTGCTCGCGCGCTCGACCGCGCAGACGCGCGAGTTCGCCGTCCGGGCAGCGCTTGGGGCGAGCCGGGGCCGGATGATCCGCCAACTGCTGGCCGAGAGCCTGCTGCTGTCGTTCGCCGGCGGCGCACTCGGATTGGCGCTCGCGGCGTGGGGGACGCAGGCGGCGTTGGGGATTTTGCCGGAAGCGTTGCCGCGCGCGAGCGAAGTGCACCTGGGCGGCGCCGTGCTGTTCTTCACGCTGGGTTTGTGCGTCGTCACCGGGGTCGTTTTTGGAATCGCTCCAGCGCTGAAATCCTCCGGCGCCGATATTCAGGAGACGCTGAAGGAAGGCGGGCGAGGCTCGAGCGGGACGCGGCACCGGACGCAGCGAATTTTCGTTGCCGTGGAGATGGCGCTGGCGGTAGTGCTGCTCGTGGGCGCGGGGCTGATGATTCGCAGCCTGTCGAAGCTGTGGAGCGTAGATCCGGGATACGATCCCCGGCATGTGATGCACTTCCTTCTCACCGCAGCGCAACCGCTCGGATCGACGACCGACGTGGTGAACGCTGCCTACCGGCAAATCCGCGAACGGATCGAGAGCGTCCCCGGCGTCGAGGCGGCATCGCTGACGGCGGGAGCCACGCCGATTGCGCGCGGGTCGCAACTGCCGTTCTGGCTGGAGGGAGAGCCGAAGCCGGCGAACGAAGCGGCGATGAAAACGACGCTGCTCTACGCCGTTCAGGAAGATTACCTGAAGGTGATGAGAATCCCGCTCCTGCGCGGGCGGTTCCTCACGCCGGAGGACGACGCGCATTCGAGGACGGTCTGCGCGATCGACGAACAGTTCGCTCGTCTCTACTTCGGCAATCGCGATCCGATCGGGCAGCGCGTCAATCTCGACCTGATGGATATGTCGCCGGAAATCGTCGGGATCGTCGGGCACGTGAAACAGTGGGGGCTCGCCTCCGACGCCCGTTCGCCGATCCAGGCGCAGATCTACATCGCGAATTCGCAGGTCCCGAGCAAATTCGTGTCGCTGGAGAATCGCGGCAGCGCGATTGTGGTGCGAACGGACGGGCCGCCGCTGGCGGAAGTTACCCCGATCCGCCAGGCGCTCGAAAAACTCAACGGCAACCTGATCGTTTCCGACGTCGAGACGATGGACAGCATCATCGCCGGCTCGCTGGCGGCGCGGCGATTCGCGATGATTCTGCTGGGACTGTTTGCCGGGATCGCGCTGGTGCTGGCGTGCGTGGGGATTTACGGCGTGGTGTCGTACTTGGTGGGCCAGCGCACGCATGAAATCGGGATTCGCACGGCGCTTGGCGCGCAAAGAGAGGACGTGCTGCGCATGGTTTTGGGGGATGGGGCGCGGATGGCGCTGGTGGGCGTGGCCATCGGGCTGGTTGCGTCGCTGGGACTGACGCGGTTGATGGCGGGCATGATTTTCGGCGTGAGCGCGCACGATCCGCTGACGTTCGTCGGCGTTTCGGGGCTGCTGGTGCTGGTGGCGCTCGCTGCCTGCTACGTGCCGGCGCGCAGGGCGACGAGGATCGATCCGGTGGTGGCGCTGCGGACAGAATGAAAGGAAAAGACCGCAGCCAAAAGTGGCTGCGCTACTCGAGCGACGAGGATGTTACGGAAGGGCGGGGATAAGGAAGCCGAGCGATGAGAAAAGCACGAAGCTGGATGGCGCGATTGACGGGGCTGTTTGGCCGCGCGCAGCGCGAGCGCGAACTGGCGGACGAACTTGAGAGTCATCTCGCGCACCACATCGAAGACAATTTGCGCGCGGGGATGACGGCGGAAGAGGCGCGGC
>JAGWOX010000179.1 GCA_028877145.1 Acidobacteriota bacterium
AGTGTCGGGCCGATCATGGCCCCATTCTTCCTCGCGTTTGGCCTGGCCAAAGGCGCCTACATCGGCACGGAGGCGCTTTCGACAGTCGTCATGCATCTGGCCAAGCTCGTCGCCTACCGCCAAACAGCCGTCTTGACGCTGGGGGACGTGGCAATTGGTCTTGCGCTTGGCCCGATCATGATTTTCGGCTCCTTTCTCGGCAAACAAATCGTGGACCGACTGCCCGAGAGGGTGTTCGTCGCAATCATCGAAGGTGTGCTCGTCGTGGCGGGCATTCTCTTCCTCGTCCGCGGATGAAACTTTGCAAAATCCGAATTCCCTCAGGCGGATGGCAACTATTTTTCGCGAAGTCGCCACTTGCCTTCTACCGATGGCGGCAACGAAGCGAGATGCGTGAGGAAGGTGACCACCCTCCACATGTCATCCTCCGGCATTTCGCCATCCCAACCGCCCATCCCCGTATAGCGAATGCCATCCTTCACGACGGCGAACAGTTGCCAATCCGGCATGGTCGGACGCTCGAAACCAAATTGCGGCGCGCGAGGATAGAAATTGGAGGAGCCCCAATGGCTGCGGCCGCCTCCCGTTCCATGACAGCCGGCGCAGTTGTCCTCAAAGAGCTTCAGGCCGGCCAGAAGATTCGCTTCGGAAAGCGCAACAGGGTTCGGGCGCGGAGCGGCATAGTGTTTGAGGGCTCGGCCCAAACTGAAACGCGCAAGGCGTGCTTCCGTGGGAGAGGGATCGGCCGTTGCTCGAATGGGCCAGATCCCGGAAGACAAAAGCATTATCAACACAGCAAAGCACACCAGCACTCCAACAAAACATCCGTTCAGAAAATTGCGCATGGCGTTCCCCTCGCGTCACCCAACCGAGGATTTCCACGTCGGCAAAGGTGCGCCCACACTCTACGCCCAGGGGATAGAGTCTGGATTCTGCGAGATCGACCCGGAGGCTGTCGCATCATTAGATGAACTCACGACCGGGGAATGTTCGCTTGTCGATGGACTTTTCGTTGCAGACGATGCCGCACTACTCCGTTCTCAGTGCATCCATTGGCGCGATGGCCGCTGCGCGGCTTGCGGGAATAATGGCGGCGAGAAACGAGCAGAACGCAAGCGCGCCCACAGCCACGCCCAGCGAGAGCGCGTCCCAGGAGGAAACGCCGTAGAGCTTGGCTGAGATCAGCCGCCCGGCGCCAACCGACAGGGGCAATCCCAGGATCAGCCCGATCAAGACTCGCTTGAATGCGCCCCCCAGTACGAGCCGAATCACCTTCGGCCGGTCGGCGCCCAGCGCCATGCGAATGCCGATTTCGTTGGTTCTCTGCGCAACCGTATACGCCGTCACGCCGTAGAGACCAATCGCAGCGAGCAGCAGTGCCACGATCCCGAATAAGCCCGCGAGGCTGGCCACGGCGCGGTCCTGATCGAAGGAAAGGTCAATCTGCTCCTGCATCGTCCTGATGCTGTTGATCGTCAGGTTCGGATCCAGGTCCGCCAGCGTTCTGGTGAGCAGCGGCTCGAGCGTGCCGGGCGGCAACTGGGTTACCAGCAGGATTCCGCCGATGAAGTGCGAGCGCAGCTCGATTTTCTTCATCAAATCGTCGCTGTACTGCGCCGTCTGTGCCAGTGGCACGTAAAACATCGGGAACACCGGCCTGCGGAACCCCCAACCCGCGAACCTGGCATCGCCCACCACGCCGACGATGCGGAACATGCCTGCGTATTTGGGCAAGTCCAACCCGAAGTGTTGCCCCACCGGATCTTCGCCGCTCTTGAAGAAGCGCTTCACGAAAGCCTGGTTGACGATCGCCACTGGTGCCGTCGTCTCGTTGTCCGCGGTGGTAAACGCTCGTCCGCGGATGATCGGCACGCCGAGATTTTGAAGATAGTTGGCGCTCACACGGTCCCACGAAGCGCCGGAGTCCTCGTTCATCTTGGCGGGAGGATGTCCCTCCACCATGATCATTTCACCCCAGTTGTCGGTGAGCGGGTTATAGAGCGCCAGCCCGGTCCCCTCGACGCCGGGCAGGTGAGTAAGCTTCTCTTCAAGCTGGCGATAAAGCGCCGCCAGCCTGGGCAGCGTGTAGCTGGCCGGCGGATTGTTCATATCCACTTCCACGCGACCTGCCACCCGATATCCAAAATTCTGATGCTCGAGCTTGTTGAGACTTCGCCCCAGCATGGTCGCACCGGCAACCAGAACTACAGCCAATGTGGCCTGGACGACCAGCAGCGCCTTGCTGGTGAAGGCCGAACGATCCTTGGTGCTGCGGCCCGATCCGCGCAAAGCCTCCGCTGGATTCGTATGTGTGGCCAGCCAGGCGGGAGCCGACCCGAAAATAATTCCCGTCACCAACGCCAGCCCGAAGGCAAATGTCAATACAAGGAGCGAAGGTGTGGCGTTGATCGGGAGGAAATGCGCGCTGTGAAACGCGAGGGCAAGCAATAGCCGCGCCGCGCCCACCGCCACCAGCAGCCCGAGGATGCCCCCGCCGACGGCTAGCAGAACGCTCTCCGTGAGCGCCTGCCCAACGATCTGCTTGCGTGTGGCGCCCAGGGCCAGCCGCACCGCCGTTTGTCCGCGGCGCGCGACTCCGCGAACCAGCAGCAAGTTTGCGACATTGGCGCAGGAGATGAGCAGCACCAGGCCGCAAACCGCGAGCAGGATTTGTAGGCTGCGTCCGTACTCCGCCTTCATCATGCCCACACCTGCACCAGCCGGGATAACGCTGATCACCTGCCTGGGAAGCGACTGGATGATGTCCGGCATCCAGTTGGCGGGGTATCCGGAATCGTACTGCATCCATTGCCGCAACACGCCGGTAAGGCGCGGAGCCGTTCCCTGGATCGAAGCTCCCGGCCGCAACCGGCCAATCATGCGCAACCATGCGGAGACGGGCTGAGTCAGCAAGCTGCCTTCGCCATCGATCAAGGGTTCCTGATGCAGCGGCATCCAGATATCCGGAGGGTCGCTCTCGAGCATTTCGCCGAAAAATCCGGGAGGCGCGATGCCGATCACGGTAAAGGGATGACCCTCCACGATGAATGTCGCACCCACCACCGAAGGATCGGCCGCGTAAGTCATCTCCCAGACGCGATGGCTGAGCACCGCAACCGGCGAGGCGCCGGTCTTGTCGTCGTCCGGAGTGAACATCCGCCCGCCGAAGGCACGCACCCCAAGCGTTGAGAAATAGCTGCCGGAGACGTACTCTGAGCGCAGAGGCCTGGCAGCCGACTCGACGCCCTCGCGGCGCACGCTCAACCGGCCACGCCCCGCCTGAAAAGCGGTAACCTCCACGAATTCCGGTGTTTCTGACTTGAGCCGCTCGTACAAAGGGAACGAAAACATTCCCCAGCGGTCCTGGGGCCCGCCTTCCACGCAGCAATCGTCGCCCTCCCCCACGCGATAGAGACTGCTGGGAGTGGAAACCGGCAATGAGCGGTACATCACCGCGTGAATCAAGGTGAATATCGCCGTGGTGCCGCCAATCCCTAAAGCCAGAGTGAGCACCGCCGCAGCGGTAAAGAGTGGCGACAACCTGAATTGTCGCAGGCTGTACGACACATTGCCGGGAATGACTTTCATGCAACTCTTTACGAATTACAGTTGCGGGGAGTTCCCAGATTCTTTGTGTCCTTCGTTGATCCCAGCAGGCCCACGTGCCGGCCGGTTGGGGAACTATCCCGCTCCGGCCGGTGGCAGACACTTCTTCCTTCCCTTCTTTGGTGCTGACTTCTTCAGATTTTGCTCGCCCTTTTGCGGCTTGACACCGGCCTGCGAGCCGAATAGCCTATCGTGGATTCACTCGCCGCATCGGCCGGTCTCGATTGGTCATCTGGCGTCTCGTGTCCTAACCCCACTAAGCCGACCCGGGCCATTCGTAATTTTCACTGCGAAGGAGGGAGATGATGAAACGAGCGATGGCGACACTATTTGCCGCTTCGACGATCTTGTGCGGATCAGTAGTCACAGTTCTGGCCCAGCAGCCCCAGACACCGGACGCGCAATATATGGCCGAAGTCCTTTCCGCGGCTCCCCGCGCAGTCGCGCGCGATGCGGCCGTGGTTCGTTTGGAGAAAGACGGAACATGGCGGACCCTTCGCAAGGGGCGCAATGGATTTACCTGTCTCGTCCTGGGCACCGATAGGATGTGCAACGACGCGAACAGCATGGAATTCGTTCGCGCCCTGGCGAAGCATGCGCCCCCGCCGGACAAGGTGGGAATTTCCTACATGCTGGCGGGCGACACAGGCGCCAGCAACACCGATCCCTTCGCCAAGGGCAAGACGGCTACCAATCACTGGATCGTCACCGGCCCGCACATCATGGTCTTCGGCCCGCCCAGCAAAGCACTCAACTACACGCGCGCCAAGGACCCCGACCCCAACAAGCCCTACATGATGTGGGTCGGTACTCCCTACGAGCATGCGATGATTCCTCTAGGCCCGCCAAAGTAGGCCGCGGACGAACGGGCTATCCGGCGCGTGGCGTGGCGTGACGGGCGCTCGATTTTGGCTGACGGAGCCAGCCGCCAACTCCGCCGGCTTCGGCCAAACGTTGAGAGGCCTGATCGCCGACGAACTCGACCTCAGCGTTGTACTTCCAGGCCAGTTCGGGCAATCCCTCGCGCAGGCTCACCACTTTGCGCTCCGAGCCGCAATGCGGGCAAACGACGTCTTCCGATCTGTCGGCGTGGCCGCACCCCAGGCACTGGCGAAATTCCTCGTCGATGCCGGTGGCCACGAGGAGCGTGCGTATCCGGCCACGCTGCAATTCGGCCAGCGTCTTCTCGATTCCCAGGACGGCGCCGCGGGGGGTGCGGAGCAATTCGGTGACGTGTTCGGATTCCTGGGCGCTTTCCCAATCCGCGATGGCCGGCTCGAGGCGTCCTTCGAGCGCGGGGGAAACGATGCCGCCCAGATCCTCCTCCACCATGGCCACGCGCGGGCGGAAATCGTTTGGAAATTCGCGAGCGAGGGGTTCGATCAGGCGGGCTTCACCGACCAGGAACAATGCGGCGAGGCCGTGACGCTCGCACAGTTGAAGAGCATGCCGGGCGGTTTCCGTATGCAGTTGCCGGTATCGCTCCTCCACGCGGCGCTCGAACGTGTCGCGGTCGGCGCCGCGCGATTTCTGAAGGCTGACCTGTCCCACTTTTCGAGAGACCTTCCCCATGTCCTTCTTCCGCCAGTTGGAAATGTTGATGACGAATTTTTTCTGTTCGAGTTCGGACAAATCGCCGAGCCGGTAGCGAAAGAAGCGCGCAGCGGCGTGATCGACCACGGCGACGCCGTACGCCTTATGGCGGCTCAGCAGGCGAACCAGTTGCCAGACCGACGGCCTGCCCCAATGGAGTTCGTTTTCCACCGCGATCTGGAGCGGCACGAATTCCCACGTCGCCGGTCCGGCGAATATCACCAGGCCGCGCAGCGGCGCGATGCGGCCGCGAAGAAACGACTCGACACGTTCCAGTTGCTCGCGAAACAGTTTCTGGTCGCCCTGCTCGAGTCGGCCGGCCAGGTCCTTCCCCGCGGCGTTCAGCCAAGTGAGATATTCGGGATCCGGGCCACGGTTCACCGGTCTTGCCGGGTTGACGTCGAGATAGGCGGTCAGTACCGGCTGCGGCAGCGACAAAAATGTGCGAACTTCCGGTAGCTCCAGCATGAGACGCCTCTTCTTTCTTCGCGGGCGGGGGCGAGTTGGCATCCCGCTCTTATGCCGCCATACGAGCGGTGCGCTTGGCGCGGGTCGGGATCGAGATTTTGGCCACAGTGCGGCCCACGGTGGATGCTTTCAGATGGCGGGCGATATCGCCCTGCGCGATGATGCCGACGACAGCCCCCTTCTCGTCGACGACAGGCAGCCTGCGGACACGATGCTTCTGCATCATGCGGGCGCAATCGTCCAGGGCGTCTTCCGGATGGCAGGCCACGGGCTTGGGCGTCATCACTTTCTGCACGCGAACGCTATTGGGAGCTTTCCCGGTGACGGTGACGCGGCAGCAGATGTCGCGGTCGGTGATAATGCCTGCCAGTTGCCGCGACTCCCTGTCCTTGATGACGGGAATCGCGCCGACGTCGCCGTCGCGCATCATGCGGGCAACATCGGCGATCGTGTCGAACGGCGTGCAGCACTGCACTTCACGGGTCATCGCTTTCTTCACTTTCATGATCTTTCTCCTCGTCTGGCCGCCGCCTGGCGGCAACGCGTTGCTCTTGGGCGGGAGTCGTCCGGCGTCCTGAGGGAATAGAATGGGCGCGTCTCTGCTCTCCCCTTGTACGGTCTGCTCTTCAGGTTGCACGCGCATCCCCAAACGCGCTGGTGCTTGGAGGGATAACCAACCGGCTGAATTTACGAGGCTTGGGATTTGCAGGTCAGGGGTTTCAAGGCTCGTAGCGGGAAATTTGGCGCGAGGTTTGCGCGAAATCTCCCAAATCCGCTCGTCAGTCCGCGCCGTCACGGCAATCAGGCAAGTCGCACGACCAGAGGCTCTTAGCGAGCATTCGAGGGGCGCGAAATACGGCAAATCTCGCAGAAAACCAACGCAATCGATTTGGCACAAAATTCCCGGCCGCGCCGCTTGAAAAGCACAACGGGGAGAACGACTTATACTGGCCGCAATACCAGCAGTTGGCAAGATACGTGCTCAGTCTCAAGATGCTGGTTCGGAGGCAAACCGGGCAGCATCGATTACCGGTCGAAAGGGCCAGCGCTGCGAAGAAGACGAAATAGGGGTAGGTGCTCTCGCGGTGAGGTAGACGTGATACTCGCCCCCTGAATCATCACGAGTATCACTGGGTACCTGCTAACCCGTGGCCTCCGAGAGAGGCAGCGACCGAGTACAGAAAAGGGAAAAGCGTCTGCCGGTAAAGACGCACCAGCCTCACGGCTGGGCCAACCGTACCTCCGGTCGCTGCCTTACCATTTCCCTCCACGCGCATTTGCTGTTCGTCTTTCCCTGGCGCCGGCATCCTGCCGCCGTTTTCTGCGTGAAGAATCAACTAGCCCGCGCGCCATTGCGCCTCGGGGGTGAGGACCTCAGCCCTGACAAAAAGCCGCACACAACCGCGGGCTCCAGCCCCTGAAGCAAGCCACATGAAGTTCCAAAGAAGCTTTAGCGAATCAGGTGTTCGAGGATGTGGTGAACGGAAGAGAGTGTGGCGGGCTGCAGCATGACGGCGAGCAGGAGCGAGAATGCCGCGGCCATCGCGGCGGCGGCAAGCGCCGCGCGGCGCGGGCTCCGCGAGCTTGCGCCCGCCGAGCCGGAGCGGAGCAGACGGTCGACGCGAGCGGAAAGTTCATCATCGGCGGCGAGGAGAGACGCCATCAGTGGTGCGATCCGCGCCGGAGAACCAAGGCGCGCGATGCGGACCAGCGCCGATGCCAGGGATAGCGAGCGGCGGGTGTCGCCCGCGACCGCGCGGTCGTCAGCGGCCCATTCGGCGTACTTCGCCCATTGCCGGTCGAGCGCGGAGAGGCCGTGGACGAACGGGATCGGATCGGGTGCGAGCAGCAACAGGAGGCGCTTCAGATTATCGTGCGAGACCGAGTGCGCCCGCTCGTGGCTGAGAGCGGTTTCGAGTTGTTCCGCGGAAAGCGAGCGGAGAACAGCTCGCGAGAGAACGATCCGCGGACGCACAACGCCGGCCAGCGCAAGCACTGGCGTCTCCCCTTCGAGCAAGCAGAGCGGGAGCGGCTCACCCGCCAGGCGCAGATCGGCGCCCAATCCGCGGCAACGTCGCAGGTACTCGAGCGAGCGGGCTGAAGCCCGCACCGCCCGGACGATCGAAATCGCCCACGCCAATGCGCCCGCCAGCGCGGCCAGCAAACAGGCCAAGCCAACGCGCTCCGCGCTCGCTTCCGGCTCGAGCAGCAGATAGCTGGGCAGACACAGGCCCAGCACCACCAAAAGCGATAGCCCGAGCGGAAACAGGCGCGCAAAAAGCAGCAGCCGCGTGGCCGCCAGCGGGGTGGTGCGCTTCGCCACTCGGATGACGGCTGGAGTAGCGGCGATGCTCAGCAGGGCGAGCGCCAGATAGACCAGGAAGAAGGACGCAAAACTGAGGCAGAGCAGCCGGAGAAGATAAGGAGCGTTCATGGCTGGCTCCTCCGGCACAGTTCCCTGCGTTTCGACCGTATCTTCTTTTCCAGCTCCTCGAGCAAGTCCTGGTCATGCTGGCCGACGGCGTCGACGAGAAACGAAAGCAGGCTCTCACGCGATGCCGATGGCCCCGCGAGAAATCCCTCGATCAGGTCGCCGGCCACCTTGCGTTCCCAATCGCGGCGCGAGAGTAGCGGAGAATAAAGGAAGGCGCGTTCGGATTTCCGCCGTAGGAGAAATCCCTTTTTATACAGGCGGTCGAGCGTGGTCATCACCGTGGTG
>JAGWOX010000180.1 GCA_028877145.1 Acidobacteriota bacterium
CAACGCTTTCGAGAAGTGGCAGTATCTCTTCGCTTTTCATCGTAAGGGTCCGCCCGACTCTACGAAGCGGGAAGCGTCCTTGTCAATCGCCAAGTCTGGATGCAGGAATCGGTGAAACGCTCCGATTGAAAAACCGGCAACCGCCTCTCAGCCATTCATCCACGCAATGACCCGTTACACGTCCTGTGGGATGGCCACTTCTTTCGAACTGTGGCCCTTGATCTCCCGCACCGGCGCATTGCCCTGAATGTCGAGTCCGGTGGGCAGCCAGGCGCACACTTTGTTTTCATCCACCCAGACCGTCACGCACTCGCCGGGCGCGAAGAATTCCACGAACACCATCTCCTCGTTATCCGCCGCCGATAGATAATGTCGCTCGCGGTCGGGGTAATGCACCACGTCGCCCTTTCGCACCGGGAAGGGCTTCTCGTTCGCATGCGCGGTACCACTCCCGCGCAGAAAATACATGAAGTGTTCCGCGCCCTCGTGGTGGTGATTCGCTCCCGTCGTTCCCTTCGGGTAGATGATCATCTCGCCCTTGATCGCCTTCATGCCGAAAAGCTTCGGCGTCACCAGATAGATCCGTTTGCGCGCGTCGTGTTCCGATTGCAGCACCGGTTCCCGCGTCCAATCTACAACGCGGAACTCGGGTGGATGCGTCGCGAGCCCGCCATCGAAACGGGTGGCATTCGGCACCTCCGCGTAAAGCAAACTTGCCCCGGCCTGGCTCGTGAACGTTCCGCGGAATCCGGGCGGCAGCACCGCGACGTGCGCGTCGGAAAGCTTCTCGCTCCCGCGCGCGTGCTTCAAATCGCCTTCGCCTGTGAGCACCTGAAACCAGGCAACGCTCTGCGGATCGATTGCAAACTCGAGCGACGCACCCGCCGCCAGCTTCAGCCGGTCGAGAAGAATGCTCGTCCCGGCGACGCGCTCCCGCGTCAAAAGTTTCTGTCGCTCAATGCCGTCGCCCAGCACCTCCGGAGTCACTTCGCTCTCGTTGAAAACGATGGCCATGGCCGCGCCTCCCGTGACAATTCCCGTCCATTCCGCGCGCGGGGAGGACTCCCTCTCGCACGTGCGTCGACCGGAATTCACTTCTGTCGTTGCATCTCCGCAAGTTTACACCCCGAGAGCGCCGTCCCCCTGTCCGATTCCGGACAGTTCCGTTCCGCAGTCGGGCGCATTTTCCAAGCTTCGCCGTCGCCCCGCCTCTAACCCTTTCCATTTCAAGTGAAAACGAACCCATCCCTGGCAAGTTGTGTGCTCTAATTTTGCCGGTGACGGTTTCGGGTGGATCTACGGCCCGCCCAGCGCGGGCCAATCTCAGGCCGGACGGGGAGCGATGATGACAGGCTTGTGGCGCGACCTACGAACGGGTTTCCGCTCTCTCGTGAAGAGCCCCGGCTTTACCCTCGTCGCGCTCATCACTCTCGCTCTCGGCATCGGCGCCAACACCGCCATCTTCAGCGTCGTCAACGCCGTCCTGCTGAACCCGCTGCCCTACCCGGAGCCCAACAACCTCATCGCGTTTTACACCACCGATCCCCGCCACAACCAATTCAACGGTCGATTCTCCTACGCTCTCTATCGCCAGCTTCAGCCCGCCATCGGCTCGCAAAGTAAAACCGCCGCCTATGCTACCTGGCCGTTCACCATCACGAGCCCCGGCGAGCCCGCCGTCGTGCTCGGTTTGGCGGCGAGTTCGGATTTCTTCCCCATGCTCGGCATCCGCCCGATGCTCGGTCATCTCTACACCGTCGCCGACGAACGAGCGGCACGCCCGGCCGTCGTCATCAGTGAGGACCTTTGGCGCAAACGCTTTCAATCGGACCCGGCCATCATCGGCAAGACGATCGAACTCGACCATCATCCCTACGCGATCCTCGGCGTTCTCTCCGCGAAGCAGCGCTTTCCCATGCTTCCCGGCACTCCCGACGTGTGGCTGCCGCTCTCTTCCGCGAGCCTGGGCCAAATGCTTGCGGCGATCTCGAATTCCCTGCAGAGCGCCTTGCCAAGTCAAGGTACGGGCAACCTCAGTCCCGATTATCTGGACGTTCTCAACGTGATCGGAAGGCTCAATAAGCAGGCGACTCCTGCGCAGGTCCAGGCGACGACAGTCGCCGTGGTGAAAAACTTCGCCAAGCAGAACCCGGACGAGGACAGCGACACCGATGCCCGCGTGACGCCGCTCGCTCAGGAAGTCGAAAAAGGTTATCGCACGGCGCTCCTGCTCCTGTTCGGAGCCGTCGGTCTGGTGCTGCTCATCGCCTGCGCCAATGTGGCCAATCTGCTGCTCGCGCGCGTCACCTCCCGTGAGCGCGAAATGGCCTTGCGCCTGGCGCTCGGCGCGGGCAAGCGCAGAATCGTTCGTCAGATGCTGATCGAGAGCATCGAGTTATCGCTCACCGGCGGCGCCGCCGGCGCCTACCTCGCCTACTTCACCCTCATGAACCTCGGCCACCTGATTCCCCGAACGCTCGCTGAGGCTCGCGGCGCCTCAATCAACGGCCACGTGCTCGCATTCTCCGCCGCCGTCTCCATCGGCGCGGGCCTTTTGTTCGGATCGCTCCCCGTGTGGGGAATTGCCGACCTGAACGTCTTCGAGACGCTCAAGGAAGGTGGCCGCGGACTCAGCGGCTCCGGATCGCGCAATCGCCTGCGCAGTGCCCTCGTGATTGCCGAGGTCGCCCTCGCCGTGATCCTTCTCGTCGGCTCTGGCCTGCTCTTACACAGTTTCGTGCGAGTGATCTCCGTAACTCCGGGCTACGACCCCCATGGCGTCTTGCTCGCGCAGTTGAATCTGCCCACGAACACGTACGCGAAGCCGGATCAATGGCGCAACTATGTCACCACCGTTCTCTCCCGCCTGCGCTCGGAGCCCGGCATAACCGCAGCCGCCGTCGCGGTCACACCGCCCGTCGCGAAGGAACGGATCGGCATCGACGCCTCTTACGATATTGCCGGTCATCCGCTTCCCCCGGACAAGCAACCGCAGGCCGATGTGCTGTCCGTGAGCCCGGGCTATTTCAGCTTGATGCGCACGCCCCTGCTCCGCGGCCGCGCGTTCGCGGAAACCGACCGGCACGGTTCTGCCCCCGTCTGCATCGTCAGCCGCTCACTTGTGGATGCGGAATTCGGCGCAACGAGCCCGCTGGGCCAGCGCCTCAGCTTCACCAAAATGGGCACTGGCTGCGAAATCGTCGGCGAAGTTGGCGACGTCCTCGAAGGCTCGCTCACCGCCAAACCAACACCGTCGATCTATCTCCCCTTCGAACAATTCCCGTTCCCTGTAGTGAGCGTCCTCGCCCGCACCTCGCTCACGCCGGCATCGGTCACGCCGGCAATTCGTGAGGCGCTCCACGATATCGGTCCCGACATTCCCATTGGCTCGATCGATCCGGTCGAGCAACTGCTCAGCAACACGACAACGCAACAACGTTTCCGCACTTTGCTGGTCGGAATATTTGCCGGACTCGCCATCTTGCTCGCGGCAGTAGGCATCTCCGGAGTGCTCGGCTATTCCGTCAGCCGCCGCCGGCAGGAGATCGGCGTGCGCATGGCGCTTGGAGCCACGCCGCGCGAAGTGCTGCGCCACGTGCTCGGCGAGGGTCTGCGCCTTGTAGGAGTCGGCGCTGCGATGGGCCTCGTTGCCGCATTCGCCTTGACGCGCCTGATGCGCAGCCTCCTCTATGGAATGAGTCCAGCCGACGCGCTGACGTACGCCGGGGTCGTGCTCCTGCTGCTCATCGTGGCTCTTCTCGCCTGCGCTCTCCCGGCCCTGCGCGCTGCGCGGGTCGATCCCAATGTCGCCTTGAGGTACGAGTGATGCCATCGGGAGAGGACCGAGCATGAGTTCCCTCTGGCATGATGTGCAATTCGGGCTGCGGACGCTCAGAAAGTCGCCCGGCTTCACACTCGTAGCGCTTATCACACTCGCCCTCGGCATCGGCGCCAACACCGCCATCTTCAGTGTCGTCGATGCTGTCCTGCTCCACCCGCTGCCTTATCCCGACCCCGGCCGCATCACCGCGCTCTATCGCACGAACTTGCAAAAACATCAGGAAGACGGCACGTTTTCTCTCGGCCTCTTCACTGACCTGCGCGGCCACATCCCCGGAATCGAAGAAATATCCGCCTACCACGTCTGGCCGCTGACCATCACCGGTCCCGGCGAGCCAACCGAAGTCGGCAGCATCGCCTCGAGCGCCTCCATGTTCCGACTGCTCGGCATCCGCCCTATCGCCGGCAGGCCGTTCACCGAAACGGAAGACAAGCGCGGCGCGCCTCCCGTTGCCCTGATCAGTGAAACACTGTGGCACAAGCGGTTCACTGGCAGCCCGTCGGCCATCGGAAAAGCCATCGACATCGCCGGTGAACCATACACCATCATCGGCGTCTTCCCCGCCGGACTTCGCTTCCCCGGACTCGGCGGTCAAGCGGATGTCTGGATTCCCCTCACGTCAGACCCGGCGATAAAGTCCTTTGCCGGCAGCATGGTGGACCCGAACAAAGTCTCTTACCTCGGCGTGCTGGGACGCCTGAAACCCGGTGTAAGTCTCGTTCAAGCAAAAGTGCAGGCGGACACAGTCGCGGCAGCTTTGGTGAAGGCGGATTCCAAGGACCGCCAGGGCATGGGCCTGCGTGTGAGCCTGCTGGAACAGGAAGTTGCCCGGAGCTACCGGACAGCTCTCGGCGTTCTCTTGGGTGCGGTGGGGTTGGTCCTTCTGATCGCATGCGCGAATGTGGCGAATCTGCTCGTGGCGCGTGCAACCACACGTGAACGTGAAATGGCGTTGCGCTTGGCGCTCGGCGCCCCAAGACTCTCGTTGGTTCGCCAAATGCTCATCGAGAGCATCGAGGTTGGACTCGCCGGCGGCGCCATCGGGGCATACCTCGCCTACCTCGCGGTAGGAAACCTGAGCCATTGGATCCCCTCATCCTTGACGCAATTCCACGCTGTCACGGTAAACCTGAACGTGCTTCTTTTCGCTGCGGCGGTCTCCCTGGGCGCGGGCATTTTGTCCGGCTCCCTGCCTGCCTTGCAACTTTCGGACTTGAACGTTTACGCGACGCTCAAGGAGGGAGGCCGCGGAAGCGCCGGGGGAGCCGCTAGCCGGCGTTTGCGCGAGACCCTGGTGGTGGTGGAGGTTGCCTTGGCGGTGATGCTGCTCGCGGGCGCGGGCCTGCTCTTGCGCAGCTTCTCCCGTCTGCTCTCCACCAATCCCGGCTTCGATCCGCAAGGAATCGCGGTGGCTTCGGTAAACCTGCCACGCTCCGCCTACAGATCTCCGGAACAGTGGAGCGCCTTCGTCTCGAATGTTCTCGATCATCTACGCGCAGAGCCTGGCGTCAACCAGGCTGCGGCCGCCGTCACGCCGCCAGCGGGAGGCATCCGCATCAGCCTCTCCTACACCGTCAGCGGCCAGCCCGCGCCCCCGCCCGGACAGGAGCCCATCGCCGACTATCGGCCGGTCACTCCCGGCTACTTCGCCCTGATGCACATTCCGCTCGTCGCTGGACGCGATCTGGCGACGTCCGATTCGGCTTCGAGCACTCGGGTTTGCGTGATCAATCAGGCTCTGGCGAGCGTCTCACTCCCCGGCATCAACCCTATCGGCCGCAGTCTGACGGGAATGCCCAAGCCCTGCCAGATCGTCGGTGTCGTCGGAAACGTGAAGATGGGGCTCGAGGAAACCGCCGGCCCGGCCATCTACGCTCCCTTCGACCAGTCACCGTTTTGGGTAGCCACCTTCCTCGCTCGCGGTTCGCTGGGCACAACCGCCATCCTCCCGCTGCTGCGGGACTCGGTTCGCTCGATGGATCGGAACCTTCCCGCCGACACAACGACCCTCGTGCAAAGGTTCGCCGGTTCGGCCAACCCCGTGCGCTTTCGCGCGGACTTGATCGGAATATTTGCCGGACTGGCGATCCTGCTGGCTGCTGCGGGCATCTCGGGCGTGCTCGGGTACTCGGTCAGCCGGCAAACGCAGGAAATCGGTGTGCGGATGGCGCTCGGCGCTACACCGGAAGGCGTTTTGAGGAAGGTCGTTGGCGAAGGGCTTCGCCTGGTGGGAATCGGCGCCGCAGTAGGTTTCGCCGCCGCCCTCGCCGTGACGCATTTCATGCGCAGCATGCTCTACGGCGTCGGCCCCGCCGATCCGGTCACGTATGCGGGGGCGGCTGTCCTACTTCTCGTCGTGGCGCTTCTGTCCTGCGCCCTGCCGGCCCTACGTGCATCGCGCATCGATCCCAATGTCGCGCTGAGGTACGAATGATGCCATCCGGAAAGGAGCGACGATGAACTCTCTCTGGCAGGACGTGCGGTTCGGGCTGCGGATGCTCAGAAAGTCGCCCGGCTTCGCAACGGTCGCCGTGATTACCCTGGCTCTCGGTATCGGCGCGAATGCCGCGATTTTCCAACTCATCGACGCGGTTCGCCTGCGGACGCTTCCGGTGAAGGACCCGAACACTCTGGCGATCATTCACGTCGACAAGCATCATTGGGGTCAGGGCGACTTTTCCGACGACTATCCCGAATTCAGCTATCCCCTCTGGCAGCAGATACGGAACAGACAACAGGGTTTTTCGTCCGTGGCCGTCTGGGGCGCGAGCCGATTGAACCTCGCGACCGGGGGCGAGATGGATCTCGCACACGCCATCTGGGTCAGCGGCGAATTTTTCCAGACGCTCGGCACACAGCCGCTGCTTGGCCGGCTGATTTCCTCGGTGGACGATCAGACCGGCTGCGGCGGAAGCGTGGTTCTCAGCTACGCTTTCTGGCAGCGGCGGTACGGCGGAACAGCGTCGGTGATCGGCAGCAACATTACTCTCGATGGGCATCCATTTCCTATTCTCGGCGTCAGTCCGCCGAGTTTCTACGGAGTTGAGATCGGCAATAATTTTGACGTAGCCGTGCCGGTCTGCGCCGAGCCAATCATTCGCGGGGAATATTCGCATGTGAACGGGCCGAGAGCGCGCGAATCCTGGTGGCTGGCGGCGATCGGGCGGCTGAAGCCGGGATGGAACCTGAAGCGTGCCACGGCGCAGCTTCGCGTGATTACGCCGGCGGCGTTGCACGAAACGGTCCCGCCGCAATACGACGCCGGAGGAGTGAAACATTACCTCGCCTACGAATTCGAGGCGATGCCGGCCGCAAACGGTTTTTCCGAATTGCGAGAAGACGCCTCGACGCCGCTTTGGCTTCTGCTCGGACTTTCCGGACTCGTGCTGCTGATTGCCTGCGCCAATCTGGCCAATCTGCTGCTCGCCCGCGCGAGCGGACGCGGACGGGAAGTCGCCGTGCGGCTGGCGATGGGAGCTTCGCGAGGGCGGCTCGTCCGGCAACTGCTCTGCGAAAGCGCCTTGCTCGCGGCCGCCGGCACGGTCTGCGGCGGATTCCTGGCTTCTACGCTCAGCAAGTTCCTGGTGGCGCTCATCAGCACGCCGGACAATCCCATCTTTCTGGACATGCCCACCGATTGGCGCGTGCTGGGCTTTGCCGCGGGTCTCGCGATCCTGACCACAATTCTTTTCGGTCTGGCGCCCGCAATGCGAGCAGGAGGTGCTTCTCCCGGCGCCGTCCTGAAATCCGGCGGACGCGGCACGACTGCGGGGCGGGAGCGTTTTCGCTTGCAGCGCATTCTCGTCGCCGCGCAAGTCGCGTTGTCGCTCGTCTTGCTCGCCGGGGCGCTGCTCTTTGCCCGCAGTCTGCGCAATCTGCTCGCGCGCAATCTGGGATTTCAGCAGAATGGCGTCCTCGTCGTGAATGCGGATTACACCCGCCTGAATCTTCCCTCTGAACGCCGCTACGGTTTCGACAGAGACCTGCTGGAGCGCATCCGCGCCATCCCCGGCGTCGAAGCCGCCGCTGCGTCGCGTTCGCCCGTCAACGGCAACAGTTCGAATGATGAGGTGATTGGCGACAAGTCGAGCGAGGGCAAAGGCGTAACCTGGCTCGATTGGACCAGTCCGGGCTATTTCCACACCATGGGAATCTCCATGCTGGGCGGCCGGGATTTTGACGTGAGGGACACGGCCCAGTCGCCGAAAGTCGCCATCGTGAATCAAGTGTTCGCCTCGAAGTTCCTGGGTGGCAAGGACCCCGTGGGAAAGCAATTCCGCCTGTGGGAGCCAACCGGCAAACCGGAACCCTCCTACACGGTCGTCGGTGTGGTGAGCGATTCGATGTATCAAGACCTGCATGCGCCGTTTGTTGCCGTCGCCTACTTGCCGCGCTCCCAGACCGAAACGCCGGGCACTGACTCTGTCTATTTAATTCGGTCCCGGGCCGGCGTGGCTGGGTTGTTGAACTCGGTCAAGGATGTAGTCGCGGGCGTCAATCCGGAAATCGATCTCCAGTTCGCAGTC
>JAGWOX010000181.1 GCA_028877145.1 Acidobacteriota bacterium
AACGTGGGCCACAATCCCTCACGGTAGCCTTTTGACCGCCGATACGTGCGGGGGCGACTGTCCGACTTATTTCAGGCCCACCATTTTCCGGATTCTGCTGTTGACCCTCCCCTTGCCGAAACTATAATACGCGCCTGTGCCGGAATGGTTGTTTCGAGCGATTCGACGCCCAAATCCTCTACGAGAGCGATCATGAAAAAACTCTTCGTTCCTTTTATCCTCGCCATCATTTTTGTGACGTGCAGCCGGAGCGAGGCTCAGACCAAGCCTTCGGCCGCGGAGATCGCGCGGTGGGAGCGCGAGGCTCGCGACGTCACGATCACTCGCGACAAATGGGGCATCGCGCACGTCCATGGAAAGACTGACGCGGACGCCGTTTTCGGCATGGAATACGCGCAGGCTGAGGACGATTTTCACCGCGTGGAGATGAACTACATCGACGCGCTCGGAATCCTGGCGGAAGCGAGAGGCGAGTCAGCGATCTACGAGGACCTGCGGATGAAGCTGTTCGTCGATCCGCCGGCCCTCAAAGCCAAATACGCCGCGAGCCCGGCGTGGCTCAAGCAACTCATGGATGCGTTCGCCGACGGACTGAACTTCTATCTTTACAAGCATCCCGAGGTGAAGCCGCTCGTCATTACGCATTTCGAGCCGTGGATGGCGCTGGCTTTCAGCGAGGGGAGCATCGGCGGAGACATATACCAGGTGAACGTTCCGCGCCTCGCCGCATTCTACGGTCGCGACCACGAGGCCCTGCCGGAGAAGAGTAGCGCCGCGGTATACGATCCCGTGCGCGAGCCTTCCGGCTCGAACGGCATCGCGATTGGGCCGTCCAACACGGTTGACCATCACGCGCTGCTCTACATCAATCCTCACGTCACGTTCTACTTCCGCGCCGAACTGCAGATGTCGAGCGATCAGGGCCTCGACTCGTACGGCGCAGTCACGTGGGGCCAGTTCTTTATTTATCAGGGCTTCAATCGCACCGCCGGCTGGATGCACACATCGAGCGGCGTCGAGAATGTCGAACAGTTTCTCGAAACCGTCAGCCAGAAGAACGGCCGCTACTACTACCTTTACGGCAAGCAGGAGCTGCCGATGAAGGAGCGGCAGATCGCCGTCGATTACAAAACTGCCAGCGGCATGGCGCACAAGACGTTCACGGCTTACTACACGCAACACGGCCCCGTGATCGGGCGCATCGGCGACAAATGGGTGAGCATCAACCTGATGCAGCGGCCGCGCCGCGCGCTGATCCAGGATTTCAGCCGCATGAAGGCCAAGGATTACGCCGCCTTCCAGCAGATCATGCGCATGCACACCAATTCGTCGAACAACACCATCTTCGCCGATTCCGAAGGACACATCGCCTACTGGCATTCCGACTGGATTCCGCGCCGTAGCGATTCGTTCGATTGGACGAAGCCGGTTGACGGAAGCAATCCGGCAACCGCTTATCACGGGCTGCTGACGCTTGCCCAAACGCCGCACCTGCTCGACCCGCCAGACGGCTGGCTCTACAACTCGAACAACTGGCCGTGGTCGGCCGCCGGCCAGGACAGCCCAAACCGGGATGATTTTCCCAAGTACGTCGATCGCGGCACCGAGGAATCAGCGCGCGGCTATCACGCGCTGCGGCTGTTCGAAGGTCATCGAGGCTGGACCGCTGCTTCCCTCACCGCCGCCGGATTCGACAGCTATCTGCCGGCCTTCGCCACGATGATTCCAGCACTGGTGAAGGCGTATGATGCGGCGCCGGCCTCGGATCCGCTGAAGGCCAAGCTCGAACGCCAGATCGGCGTGCTGCGGAATTGGAATTACCGATGGGGCGCCGATTCGGTGGCCACTTCGCTCGCCGTATTCTGGGGAACGGACATCTTTCACCACGTTTTTGCATCCGCGCAGGCGGAAAAGATGTCGCCCGAGGATTACGTGGTGCAACGCGCGACAAGGGCGCAACTGCTCGATTCGCTTGCGGCGGCTTCCGACATTCTGGCGGCGGATTTCGGCACCTGGGAGACCCCCTGGGGCAAGATCAATCGTTTCCAGCGGCTCGACGACAGCATCGATCATCCTCACTTCGACGACGCGAAGCCGAGCATTCCCGTTCCGTTTACCTCTTCGATCTGGGGATCGCTGGCGGCGTACGGCTCGCGTGCCTATCCCAACACGAAGCGCTGGTACGGCACCGTGGGCAACAGCTTCGTCTGCGTCATCGATTTCGGCCCGCGCATCCGCGCGTGGGCGGTTTCGACCGGCGGCGAGAGCGGCAATCCCGCTTCTCCGCATTTCAGCGATCAAGCCGAGCGCTACGCCAGCGGCAACCTGCGGCGCGTCTACTTCTACAACTCGGAGCTCAAGGGCCACATCGAACGCGAATACCACCCGGGCTCCTGAGCCGCACAGCGCCGGCTGGTGCGCAAGTCACGTCCACTCCATGCGGCATAGCCGGCGTTTTCTTCAGCGATGGGCCAGCTGATTCGCGGAGCTCACTGCAAATACGCATCGCTGCCCGGTCGCGCCAAATGCGTGCCGGACCCGCCGGTAACAGGGATATACTGGACTCAAAGTGGCGGGGTGAGGAGGTTCACATGCCTCGGAATGCTGGAGACCGCTACGTGTGTCAGAAATGCGGAGCAACAATCGTTTACGAGAAAGCGTGCCCGTGTCCCGCGGACAAGCCCCATTCCCACTCGGAAATCTGCTGCGGAGAGCAGATGAAACACGTGGGTAAGGCCGCGGCGGCGTCCAGATGAGCCGCGACCATCTGTCCACAATCGCGAATTTGTCGTGACCCGAAGGAAATCCTTGCCGGGGAAGAATTAGTGTGCACAGTCGCCGGCAGCATGCCGCACGTAGCGGCAGCATAGCATCCCGCAACATAGTATCCGCGCCTGAGGATGGGCGATACAATCGAACTGCTTCCGGCCCTGGATGAGTGCGGCTATGTTTTCGCCCAACGCCCTGAAGGTTCTCGAAGCGCGGTACCTGCGGCGCGACGACGCGGGCAAGATCGTCGAGGCGCCCGAGGAGTTGTTCCTGCGCGTCTCTTCCGCCATTGCGGATGCCGAACGGGAATGGGGTTGTCCGGGCGAGAGCCGCGAATGGGCGGAACGATTTCACGACGTTCTCCGCGCGCTCGATTTCCTGCCGAATTCCCCGACGCTGATGAATGCGGGAACCGGGCTGGGCCAGCTCTCGGCGTGCTTCGTTCTGCCAGTCGGCGACAGCCTCGAGGAGATTTTCGACGCGCTCAAGCTGATGGCGCTCGTTCAGCGAACAGGGGGCGGCACCGGCTTTTCGTTTTCGCGGCTGCGACCGCAGGGAGACATCGTCGCCTCGACGGGCGGCGAGAGCTCCGGGCCGGTTTCCTTCATGCAAATCTTTGATTCCGCCACCGAACACATCCGGCAAGGCGGCAAGCGACGCGGAGCGAACATGGCCGTGCTGCGCGTGGACCATCCGGACATCCTCGAATTCATCCGCGCGAAGCGCGAGCCCGGCATACTCGAAAACTTCAATATTTCGGTGAGCGTTACCGGCGAGTTCATGGAAGCGGCGAGGCGAGGTGAATCCTACGACCTGACGAATCCCCGCACCGGGCGGAAGACCGGAAAACGGAGTGCGCGCGAGATGTTCGACGCGATCGTGGAATCGGCCTGGCGAACCGGCGATCCGGGACTTCTGTTCCTCGACGCCATCAACCAGGCGAATCCCACGCAGGCGCTCGGGGCGATCGAAGCCACGAATCCCTGCGGGGAGGTGCCGCTGCTGCCGTTTGAATCGTGCAATCTCGGGTCGATCAATCTGAGCCACATGGTGAAAGCGGGCGCGAAAGGCAGCGAGATCGATTGGGAGAAATTGCGGGCCGTCGTGCCGGTCGCGGTGCGTTTTCTCGATGACGTCATCGAGGTAAACCGGTATCCCGCGCCGCAATTCGCCGCCATGGCGCGCGGGAACCGAAAGATCGGACTCGGCGTAATGGGTTTCGCCGATCTTCTGATTCAACTCGGTGTTTCCTATGCGTCGGCGGAAGCGCTCGAAATCGGCAGGCGGCTGATCCGGGCGATCGCGGACGAGGCGCGCGAGGCTTCGCTTGCGCTAGCAACTGAGCGCGGCGTTTTCCCTAATTACGAGCGCAGCGTCTACGCAGCCGCGGGCGAAATGCGTCGCAACGCCACGCTCCTTTCGATCGCCCCGACGGGCACGCTCAGTATCCTCGCGGACACCAGCGCCAGCATCGAGCCGCTCTTTGCTGTCGCCTATCACCGTGCCCATGTTCTATCCGGCGAGCCGCTTGTGGAGGTTCATCCTCATTTCCTTTCCTACCTCGAACGCCACGGGCTTCATTCCGATTCGGTGATGAGCGAGGTGCTCGCCAAAGGGCGCCTGGCGGAAGTGGAGGGCCTCCCCGACGAGGTCAAACGGCTGTTCGTGACCGCGCTCGAGATCGCGCCGGAGCAGCACGTGGCCATGCAGGCCGCTTTCCAGGCGCATGTCGACAATGCTGTTTCCAAGACCGTGAATCTTCCCGAGGAAGCGCCAAAGGAAACCGTCGCCACTGTCTATCAACTGGCGTGGCAACTTGGGCTGAAGGGGGTCACCGTATTTCGTTACGGATCGAAGGGAGCGCAGGTGCTCGAACTCGGAGTTGGCGAAAAAGCATACGAACGCGAACACTTTGCCGTATGCGACCCGCACGAATGCCGTCTGTAAACTCGGTGCGACAGAAGGACCGTGGAGGGGGGATTTGTCATCCTGAGCGAAGCGAAGGATCCCGATACTACTTCCAACTTCGGCTTTACTCCTCCTCACGCACTCGGGATGCTTCGCTGCACTCAGCATGACAGTATGTGCTGTGTGAATTCCCCCGCTTATTAAATGAGTCCATTGCCCCTCCACACTCAACTGCTTGGTGCGACAAGGGTTGGAAGGCGGCAAGGCACGGCCCGCGGTTTGCTGCGATTTCGACAGGGAGTGGCAAATGAAAATCCTGCTCGCTGTCGATAATTCGAAATTTTCCGAGGCCGCGGCGAGAGCGCTCCTGGGCCTCGCGTTGCCGGCCGGCACAGTGGTTCGCGTGCTCCATGTCTTCGAGACGATTCGCGTTCAGGAGGGCATCGCCATGACGGGGTACAGCGGCGTGGACGTCGCAAGCATGCGAAAGATGGAATGGGAATCCGCCCAGGCGCTGGTGACCAAATTCGCCGAACGGTTACGCGGCAAGGTCTTCAAAGTTATTGTATCTGTCGTACGGGGCGAGCCGCGCAGCAAAATTGTCGACGTCGCATCGAAATGGAAAGCCGATCTGATCGTGGTCGGCTCCCATGGCCGCACGGGTCTCAAACGGCTTTTGATGGGAAGCGTTGCCGAAGCCGTGGTTCGCCACGCGCCTTGTTCGGTCCACGTCGTCCGCGTCGGTTCGGCGGCATGATGCCCGGAGGTGGGTAATCGCGCTTCAAGCTCATGGCGTGAAGTCGGCGGCCGAGGTATCGCCAAGCGAGGACTTGGCTTCTCTCAGCATCGACGAGGTTCGCGCGCGACTTAATGCTCCCGCGGAGGGTCTGACGCGAGCGGAAGCGGAAGCGCGCCTCGCCCGCTACGGCTACAACGAACTGCCCGAAGAAAGAGTCAATCCGCTGCTGAAATTCCTCTCCTATTTCTGGGGCCCGATTCCCTGGATGATCGAGATCGCCGCCACGCTTTCCGCCCTCGTGCGCCACTGGACGGATTTCTTCATCATCCTCGCGCTACTCCTGATGAATGCGGGCGTGGGCTTTTGGGAGGAATTTCAGGCCGGCAACGCCGTCGCGGCGCTCAAGGCGCAGCTCGCGCTGAAAGCCCGCGTCATGCGCGATCGGGCCTGGACGACGATTGCCGCGCGCGAACTCGTTCCCGGGGACAGAATCCGCGTGCGAATCGGCGACGTCATCCCCGCCGATGCACGTTTGCTCGAAGGCGATCCCGTCCAGGTCGATCAATCGGCGCTCACCGGCGAATCGTTGCCGGTTGAACGCAAAGCTGGTGAAGCCGTCTATTCGGGTTCCGTTCTCAAGCAGGGAGAGACCGACGCACTGGTCTACGCGACGGGCGACAGCACCTATTTCGGCAAGACCGCTCGCCTGGTTGAAACGGCCCACCATGTGAGCCATTTCCAACGCGCGGTTCTGAAAATCGGTGACTATCTGATCGTTATCGCGCTTGCGTTGGTGTGCCTGATACTCACGGTTGCCTTTGTCCGCGGCGACAGGATGGTCACGACGCTCGAATTCGCGCTGGTGCTGACCGTCGCGGCCGTTCCCGTGGCAATGCCCGCCGTGCTTTCGGTGACGATGGCCGTGGGCGCGCGCACGCTTGCCCGCTTCCAGGCGATCGTCACTCACCTCGAAGCGATGGAGGAACTCGCCGGCATCGACGTCCTTTGCTGCGACAAGACCGGCACGCTCACGCAGAACAAATTGACGCTCGGCAAGCCATTTTGCGTTTCTGGCGTGGGTCCGGAGGAGGTGATTCTTGCTGCGGCGCTTGCCTCCCGCGCCGAAGATCAAGATCCAATTGATCTCGCCGTGCTCGCTGGACTCAAGGACAAACGGGCCACGGAGAAATACCGCATCACTCACTTCCAGCCGTTTGATCCCGTGCACAAACGCACCGAAGCGGCCGGGGAGGGTCCCGGCAATGCCGCATTCCATGTGACCAAGGGCGCGCCGCAGGTCATTCTGTCCATGGCCGGTGACGCCGGCAAAGCGCGTTCGGCCGCTCTGGATGCCGTGAACCAATTTGCCGCGCGCGGTTTCCGTTCGCTTGGCGTGGCCCGGACCGGTGAAAACGGCCAGTGGCAATTCCTGGGCGTGCTGCCGCTTTTCGATCCGCCACGAGAGGATTCGAAATCCACCATCGCGACCGCATCGCAAATGGGCATTCGCGTGAAAATGGTCACCGGCGACCAGATCGCCATCGCGCGCGAAATGGCCCGACAGCTAGGCCTCGGCGAGAAAATCGTGGACGCTTCCGTGCTCGGCGAAGGGAAGGCGGGAGAACCCGGAGCCCTTGCGGGTTCCATCGAGGAGGCCGACGGATTCGCGCAAGTCTTTCCCGAACACAAATTCCGCATCGTCGAAATTCTTCAGAAGAGGAAGCACATCGTCGGGATGACCGGCGACGGCGTGAACGATGCGCCCGCGCTCAAGCAGGCCGAGGCCGGCATCGCCGTCTCGGGCGCCACGGACGCCGCGCGCTCCGCCGCCGATATCGCCCTGCTCAGCCCGGGCCTTTCGGTGATCGTTCGCGCGATCAAGGAAAGCCGCAAGATGTTCCAGCGGATGAACAGCTATGCCATCTACCGCATCGCCGAAACGATCCGCGTCCTGCTGTTCATGACCCTGGCGATTCTCGTCTTCAATTTTTATCCCGTCACCGCGGTGATGATCGTTCTGCTGGCGATACTCAACGACGGCGCGATTCTCTCGATCGCCTACGACCGCGTGCGCTACGCGAATCGCCCGGAAGCCTGGAACATGCGCATGGTGCTTGGCGTCGCCAGCGTGCTCGGCGTCATCGGCGTCGTCGCCTCCTTCGGACTTTTCTACATGGGCGAGCGTCTCTTTCACCTGGGACGGGAAACGATCCAGTCGCTGATGTATCTGAAACTGTCCGTCGCGGGGCACCTGACGATTTTCGTCACCCGGACACGGAAACCGTTCTGGGCGCTCCGGCCCGCGCCGATTCTTCTCGGCGCGGTACTCGGAACACAGAGCGTGGCTACGCTGATTGCCGTTTATGGGTTGTTGATGGCACCGATCGGATGGGGTTGGGCATTGTTCGTGTGGGGCTATGCGCTGGCGTGGTTTCTAGTGAATGATCGCCTGAAGCTCGTCGCCTATCGCTATTTCGATCCGCAACCGCAGTCCGTTTACGAGAAAGTTCCGCCAGTCGCGCTGCATCGGGCCTGAATTTCCCGCACCGCGAGCTTCGAGAGGCAGCCATGGTCGAGAAAGCATCCTACGCACACCGTTTGGGAATCGACTTGGCTTCGAAAAAGGAAGAGGAAATCTTCAAATGGTTTCTGGCCTGCCTGCTTTTCGGGAAACCGATTCAAACGGAAATTGCCGAGCAGGCCTGCCAGACGTTGATTGCGGCGAAACTCACGTCGCCCAAGGCCATCCTGCGCGCGGGATGGGACAAACTGGTGGCTCTGCTCGATCAGGCGCATTACGTTCGGTACGATTTCTCAACCGCAACGAAGCTGCTCGAAGTGAGCACGGAATTGATTCGCCGGTACGGCACGCTGACGAACCTGCTGGCCCAGGCGCGCACGCCGGCCGAACT
>JAGWOX010000182.1 GCA_028877145.1 Acidobacteriota bacterium
CTGACGGCCGAGGACGGTGAAGCGATCAAACGCGAGGTTCCGCTGATCAAGCTGGTGAGTCCCTCGGTGATGGCTCCCGGGCAGGTGGTCTACGAGGGCGAGAATTGGTTCACGCGCGTTCAGGGCGTCAGCCCCGATTATTTCGAGATTCGCCATTGGGGCATCTCTCGGGGCAGCATTTTTTCCCAGCAGGATGTCGATACCGCCGCCGATGTTTGTGAGATCGGCCATACCGTAGCTACTCAGCTTTTCGGAACGGACGATCCGGTCGGGAAAATTATCCGAATCGGCAACCTGCCCTTCCTGATCGAGGGTGAACTCCAGACCAAGGGCCTGAGCCCCTGGGGCCAGGATCAAGACGACATCATCATGGCGCCCTATACCACCGTGCAGAAGAAAATGATCGGCATCTACTGGGTGCACTTCATGATGGCTTCCGCGATCAGCAGCGATGCCATCCAGCCCGCCATCCAGCAGATGAGCGCTCTGCTCCGGCAGCGCCATAAGCTGCGGTCCAGCGAACCGAATGACTTCATCATCCGCAGCCCTGAGGAACTCATTGAGGCGCGAATGGAATCCTCGCGGATCATGACGATGCTGCTGGCGAGCATCGCCTCGGTTTCGCTGCTGGTGGGCGGGATCGGGATCATGAATATCATGCTCGTTTCCGTCACCGAGCGGCGGCGCGAGATCGGCGTGCGGCGCGCAGTGGGCGCCACGCGGCGCGACATCCGCTGGCAATTCCTCAGCGAGGCGCTCGTCATCAGCCTCATCGGCGGAGCCGCCGGAATCGCCGGCGGCATGATCGGCTCAGCCGTGGTTTCCGGCATGCTGCGATGGCCGACGCAGGTTCCGATCTCTGCAATTGTGGTCGCCGTCGGCTTCTCCGCCGGAGTCGGCATATTTTTCGGCTACTATCCGGCGCAAAAGGCTTCGCAACTGGATCCTATCGAGACGCTTCGCTATGAATAACAAACTGCAAGCTTCCGCTCTGTTCACCGTGCTCATCGCCATGATCGTTTCAACGGGCACAGCCGCTCTGGCGGCCCGGAAAACCGTGCCGACAGGAGAAACCCGAAACGAGTTTTTCATCATCTCCGAGGTGCGCCTGAAGCGGCAGCAGTTGGTGTTGGAGAAGCCGTCGCAAATTACGAAAGTGATGTTCCTGAACGACAAGACAGTGTTCGAAAGCAAGAAGGGAGACCGTCTTCCGTTCAGCGACATCCGCGCCGGTCAAACCGTCTTTGTCACCTACGTGCAAGAGGGCGGCAAGGCGTTAGCTCTGACGATCCGCCAGGGTCCCATGACGGTGACAATGCTCCACGAGCGGTATTTCAACGGGTAGAGTCATCCCCGCAGCCGGCCTAAGGGCAGCCACCACCAAGGTTACAGGTGCCGATGGCTTGCCGCGCGGGGACACCAGATGGTAGGCTTTTTTCGAAGCGGGAGTGGTTCAGTGGTAGAACGTCGGCTTCCCAAGCCGAAAGTGAGGGTTCGATTCCCTTCTCCCGCTCCAGTCAACTCAGCGACTCGCAGTCGTTTCCGGCCGTAGACTCATAATGGTTTGCGGAAGGTGAGGGTGTAGAAGCGGGCATCGGCGTGGTGGCGTACGGTGGGTTGCTCGACAGACGCGGGAAGCAGATCGAGCGGAGGGCCGAGGCCTTCTCGATGATGCCACAGGCGGCGGCCGAGAATCGGGATTTTCCTGTAGAGCGCGCGGATCTGTTTTTCGTTTTCGTCGGAGATGAGCAGGCGCGTTCCGGGCCTTGCCACGCGGACCATTTCGCGAATTGCCCTGCCCTTGTCATTGAAGAAATTCAGGCCTCCCAGTTGGAATACAACGTCGAAACAATTGTCGGAGAATGGCAGATTCTCTCCTTCTCCACAGAAGAGACGGGCCTCGCGCTTCCAGCAGCGCAGGTTGCGGCGGGCCTTAGCGAGCATTCCCCAGGAAAGATCGAGGCCGTAGAAATCGATTTCGGGCGGCAGCAACCGGAGATTCCAGGCGGTGCCGACCGAAACCTCAAGCACGCGATCACCCGGGCGGAACTCGAGCTCGGCCAGAAATCCGCTTCGCAGCGCTCGTAGATTCTGTCCGAAGAGAAACGCGTAGATATGCGATTGAACGTCGTAGAAGATCGCCACGCGGTCGTAGAGTTTTCGGAACTGGCGGTTCCGGCCTTCGAGTTCCCCGAGCTTAACGAACACTGGGATTCCGTCGCGAATCGGAAAGCGCCGCCCCAAGTGCGGATTCAACAGGAATGGCTGGTCAGCCTCTCGAACCAGTTCGAGAGGATCTCTCGTCAGCGGATCGCGGAGTAACGCTGCCGTCTCCAGATCCATGGATCGATCAGCCACGGCGGTGTCGCGACTTTAGCTGCCGGCTTCCCTTGCCCGCAGCCTCTCGTGTGATTTTAAGCCAGCGCAGAAGAAACTCGCGCACATCGGCCAAGGAGTGAAGGTAGTAGCGAGCAGCGGTATTCCCGCGGCGGCCGACGACGATCGTGACGCCGTCGCGCAGTTTGCGAAACACGCTTTCGTCGGTGGTGTCGTCGCCCAGGTAGACGACGAAACGATCGGCGGGGGCATGGATTTCGTCGAGCAGGCGACGGACCGCAGTGCCCTTGTCGATGGTGTCGCCCGGGAGCAGTTCCCAGACTTTTTTGCCGCAGAGCAGGCGCAGCCCCGGCTCGCGCTCGAGAACTCGGCCGATGGCTTCCTCTGCGCGACGGGCGGCCAAAGGCGAAGCAGTGCGGTAATGAACGGCAACGCTCGCGTGTTTTACCTCGAGCTTGACACCGGTGATGTGCCCGAGCCTGGGCCGAAGCCAGCCAATGGCGCGCTGAATCCGCCGGCGCTCGGCGAGAGTGGCGAACGAGATCATCCGGCCACGTGGATCGCGCAGGCGATAACCGTGGCTGCCGGCGTACCAAATGCCGGGCAGCGCGACGAGCGAGACCAGGTCTTCAAGGCCACGTCCGCTGACGACGCCTACGACACTCCCCTCGTCGCGGATCGCCAAGAGCAACCGACGAATCTCCATCGAAAGGCGGACATCGCCGGGCCTGCGGCGGATGCGGACCAGCGTGCCGTCGAAATCGGTGAGCAAAACGCGGGAACGCGTCGTGCGCAGCCGCCGCGCAAGCCGCGGCCAATCCGAAAAAAGTGGGCGAGGAGGGTTCACACGAATTTCGAGAGTTTGCGGACGATGTCGGCTGCCCATTTGTAAGCGTTGTGTTCCCTGACCTGTTCCCTCATGCGGGTCATGCGACGCCGTACCTCCTCCGGCTCCATCACGATCGCGCGATGGATGGCGGAGGCGAGGTCGTCGGTAGCGTAGGGATTGATCAGGACAGCTTCCGTGCGGAACTGGCGCGCCACGCCGGTGAATCGGCTGAGCAGGAGAACGCCGCCATTGTCGGCACGCGCGGCAACGAATTCCTTCGCCACCAGGTTCATCCCGTCATGCAGCGAACTGACGATGGCGAAACGCGCCATGCGGTACCAGGCGAGCAATTCGGAAAGCGGCAGGTGCTCGCGCCGGAAGATGATCGGGCACCAGTCGGCGGTTCCATATTTTTGGTTCACGCGGCGAACGGCTTCATCCACTTCCTCGTTCAGCCGCAGGTACTCGGGAATGTGGGTGCGGCTAGGAACGCCCGCCTGGAAGAAGACGAAGCGGCCGCAGTATTCCGGATATCTTTCGAGGAAACGGTTCACCGCCTCGATACGCTCGGGCAGGCCCTTGGTATAGTCGATCCGGTCGGCGCCGACGCCGAGGATGATGTCCTCGCCCAGATTGTAGCGTTTGCGAAGGCAGGCGATCAGTTCGTCGATGGCGGGGGACGATGCCTGCCTGGCCACGGCCTCGAAATCGATGCTGATGGGAAAGGCGCGGATCTTCGTCATGTGGCGGCGATAGATGATTGCCGCCCGCTCGCGATCGATTCGCGCCTCGAGTTCGCGGTCCACCGTAGCGATGAAGTTATCGCCGTGATAGCGGATGTGGAAACCAAGTATGTCGTTGCCCAGCATGCCGCGGAGGATGTCCTGCTTCCAGGGACAGATGCGGAACACCTCCGGATTCGGCCACGGAATGTGCCAGAAGTGCGCGATCACCGCTTGCGGGCAGCGTTGCCGCAGCATTCGCGGCAACAGCGCGAAGTGATAGTCCTGGATGAAGACGAACGCCTGGTCGTCACCGATCTCCTCGGCGATCGCTTCGGCGAATTTCTCATTCACTTCCTGATACGCGCGCCAATGCTCCTCGCGGAAGATTGGCGTCCGGTACGCCACATGGCACAGCGGCCAGAGCGCCGAGTTCGCAAATCCGTAATAGTAGTTTTCTTCCTGTTCCTCGGAAAGCCAGACGCGCTTCAGCCTGTAGGATGGCTCGTCCGGGGGCACGTTTACAAAACCGCGTTCATCGCTCGCCGCCACGTCCGCCGAACCGCCTCCGCCGTGCGCAACCCACAACCCGCGGCTTGCCCGCATGACCGGATCCAAAGCGACCACCAAGCCACTCGCGGGACGAATCCAGGCCAACTCGCCGTTGCGCCACACGTGCATGTACGGTTCCCGGTTGGAAACGGCGATGAACTTGTGACCGCGCACACGCGTCCGGATGAGATTCCGGAGAGTTTCTGCGGTCTCGTGTGGCACTACCCCTCCTGAAGGAGTGACGAAGGTGCGGCATTCCTCGGTGGCAATGCCGAAAGTCACGCGGCCTGCAAAGGCGAAAGTCTAAGAAGACGATTCCGGCACGAGGACCGGAGACGAAAACTCAGGAATGAGAACACGAATGAACGAGCGAATTTTACCACATCCAAAGAGGCGATAAAAACGGCATTCAGTCGCAATACGAGATTAAATTGCCGGATTCTCCCTCGCCGCGCTACCGGAGAGGCGGAAACGATTGGCCGCGAAGAACAGCGAGCCAACGGCAACAGTGCGCTTTATCGGCGCGGCCACGTTTCAGGCTCGCGCTTTGGCGATCACTTCGTGCCAGCTTCCCCGCGCGCGCAGGATCGCTTCGATCGCTTCCCGCACCGCGCCCTCGCCGCCGCGGCGACGAGTGACGAAATGCGCGGCGCGCTTGACCTCCGGAACCGCGTTGTCGACCGCGATTGCCAGGCCGACGCGCTCCAGCACGGGGAGATCGGGCAAATCATCGCCGATGTAGGCGACTTCGGCGTCGCGAACGCGAGCTTCACGCAAGATCTGCTCGTAGGCAGGGAGCTTTTCCGCGCGCTTTTGCGAAACGAAATCCATGCCAACTTCGCGGGCGCGGCGGCTGGTGGCGGCCGAATCGCGGCCGGTGATCACGCCGGTGCGCAGCCCGGCGGCGCGAGCCAGTTTCAGGCCGGCGCCGTCGTGCGCGTGGAACACTTTCATTTCCTCGGCGGTGCCGTCCGGCAACGATTGCAGGTAGATGCGGCCGTCGGTGAGCACACCATCCACATCCATGAGGAGCAGACGAATGCGCCGGGCGCGATCGGCGAAAGCGGAGGAACGGTTGCGGGAGCGTGGCGGCATCGGCGTTTTCAAAACAACTCCAAAGTCCAGAGATCGTGCAGGTGCACAACTCCCTCCACGCGGCCGTCACCATCGGCGACGACAATCGAGGTGATTTTCTTTTCTTCCATCAAACGCAAGGCCGCCGCTGCGAATTCGGACCGGCCAATCGTCACCGGCTTGCGCGTCATGCAGTCGGCAGCGGTCAGGTCCAGCGCACCGGCGCGGCGCTTTTCCATGAGCCGGCGCAAATCGCCATCCGTGACAACACCGACAAGGCGATCCGCGTCGTCGACAACGGCGGTCATGCCGAGTCCCTTCCGGCTCATCTCGTAGATCACGTCGGGAATGGACGAGTTCTGCCGCACGCACGGCAGGCGCTCGCCCAAATGCATCAGGTTTTCGACCCGTTGCAGCTTCTTGCCGAGCCGGCCGGAGGGATGCAGGGCCGCAAAATCCTCCTCACGAAATCCGCGCCGGTCGATCAGCGCGATAGCGAGCGCATCCCCCATGGCCAGCGCCGCGGTCGTGCTGGCCGTCGGCGCCAGGTTCAGCGAGCAAGCCTCTTCCTTCACTGAAATATCGAGCACGACGTCGCTGGCATTGGCAAGCATCGAGCGTGGGTTCCCGGTCAGCGTCACGACCGGGATGCCAAGCCGCTTCGTGCGGTCGAGCAAGCCGACGATCTCCTCGGTGTCGCCGCCGTAGGAAATGGCGATGAGAACGTCGCCGCGGACGAGCATGCCCAGATCGCCATGCATCGCCTCGGCCGGATGCAGGAAAATGGCCGGCGTGCCGGTGCTCGAAAGAGTTGCCGCGATTTTCCGGCCGATGAGCCCTGATTTGCCCATTCCCGTGACCACGACGCGGCCGCCGCAGGCGAAGAGAATCTCGACAGCTCGCGCGAAGCGCTCGTCGATGCGCTCGACGAGCCCGGCGATCGCCTCGGCCTCGATGCGAAGCACGCGCCGCGCCGTTTCGAGACTCACTTCTCGCTCCACGGGCGTACCAGGGCGGATAGGCGCATCAATTTCGCCGCAAGCGCGCTGAATTGATCGAGCGGCAATGCATTCGTGCCGTCGGAAAGCGCCGCAGCCGGATTCTCGTGGACCTCGACGAAAACGCCATCGACGCCCACGGCGGCCGCTGCGCGCGCGAGCGGCTCGATGAATTCCGGCTGCCCTCCGCTGCGATGGCGCTCGCCGCCGGGCAATTGCACCGAGTGCGTCGCGTCGAAAATCACCGGGTAGCCAAGTTTGGTCAGAATTGCCAGCGAACGCATGTCAACAATGAGGTTCTGATAACCGAACATCGTTCCGCGCTCAGTGACCAGAATTCGCTCGTTTCCCGTGCTGGCCACCTTCTCGACAACGTTCATCATCTCCCACGGCGAGAGGAACTGTCCCTTCTTCACGTTTACCGCGCGGCCGGAACGGCCGACTGCCAGCAGAAGATCCGTCTGCCGGCACAGAAAGGCGGGCACCTGGAGCACGTCACAAACTTCTGCGGCTGGCTCGACTTGCGAAACATCGTGGACATCGGTCAGAAGCGGCAAGCCGGTCGCCTGCTTTATTGCCGCCAGGATACGCAGTCCTTCCTGCAAGCCCGGCCCACGATAGGAAGAGAGTGAAGAGCGGTTGGCCTTGTCGTAGGAGGCCTTGAAAATCAGCGGCAGTTTCAGCTCATGGGACAAATCACGCAGCCGACGCGCCACAAAAGAGGCGTGCTGCTCGCTCTCGATCACGCACGGTCCAGCGATGATCACGAGCGGCGATTGGCCGCCGACGCGCACCGGACCGATCTCGAATTCACGTACCGAAGCCATAAACTTGTATCAGGCCCCCAGCGGCTCAAACCGCCTGTAGGCACCGTCGTTTGCGGCACGGCCAAATACCGTGCCAATACAACCCATTGCTACATGACGTCCCTAGCCAGATAGCCTACTTTCAACTCAAGACCTTTGGCAACCGCACTAAGGTGAGGCATGTTCGCATCGCCGCCACCTGGCCCGCTGTGCACGGGAAAAGCGGGAACTCCTGCTACCATGGAGGGCAAAGTGGACTTGCGGATGCGGCAGGCGGAATGGGCAATCCGCGCGCTATCCAAGGGTGCCTGATGAGCCTGACCCTGTTTTTCGGCTTGCTCGGTGGCCTTCTAGTTTTAGCCTTTGTGGCTAATCGACTGGTACGGCGAACCGGGATTCCCGACGTTCTGGTGTTGATGGCCACCGGGGTGGCGCTCGGGCCGGTATTCCATCTGGTGGATCCCTCAAGCTTCGCGGGCGTGACGCACGGATTCGGCACGCTGGCGCTGATTCTGATCCTCTTTGAGGCCGGGTTGGAGCTCGATCTCTGGCAAACGCTGCGGCATTTCCCCGGTGGCTTTCTGCTCGCGGTGCTGAGCTACGCGTTCAGCGTGTTGTTGATTGGCGGTGTGGCGCAGCAGACGCTTTCGCTGCCCTTACGCTCGGCACTGATCGTGGGCGCGGTGCTGGGAGGTGTGAGCAGTTCGGTAACCCTGCCTGTGCTCCAGCATCTGCAACTTCGCCCGAACGTGCGAACAACGCTCATGATCGAAGGTTCGCTGGCCGATGTTCTGTCCGTGCTTGCAGTCGCTGTGCTGTTGAGCCTGCCGGCCAGCGGAGCGGCCGTATTCACCGGCTTGGTGGGCGGATTCTTCATGGAACTGGGGATTTCGCTCGTGCTCGGAGTAGCGGCGGGCATTGGCTGGTCGTTCCTGCTGCCCGCGCTATCCGAC
>JAGWOX010000183.1 GCA_028877145.1 Acidobacteriota bacterium
CTCGCCGACATGGGAGAACGTGATCGAGGGACAGGTGAATCTGCGCGACGCGGTGAACCGGACGATCACGTTCGAGAGCGCCGCGGGGAAGCGCTACGCGCTCGCGGAGAAAACGGCGACGCTGATGGTGCGGCCGCGGGGCTGGCACCTCGGAGAGAAACATTTTCTGGTGAATGGCGAGCCGATCTCGGGGTCGCTGTTCGATTTCGGGCTGTTCTTCTATCACAACGCGCGGACGCTCATCGAGCGCGGCAGCGGCCCGTACTTTTACATGCCGAAACTCGAGAGCCATCTGGAGGCGCGGCTGTGGAACGACGTTTTCTCGTTTGCCGAGGAGCGGCTGGGCATTACGAGAGGAACGATTCGCGCGACGGTGCTGATCGAGACGATTCTGGCGGCGTTCGAGATGGATGAAATCCTGTACGAGCTGCGCGAACATTCGGCGGGGCTGAACTGCGGGCGCTGGGATTACATTTTCAGTTTCATCAAAACGTTTCGCGACCGGCCGGATTACGTGCTGCCGAATCGTTCCCAGGTGACAATGGACCGCCATTTCCTGAAATCGTACGTCGACCTGCTGATCGCCACATGCCACCGGCGCGGCGCGCACGCGATGGGCGGGATGGCGGCGCAGATTCCAATCAAGGAACGGCCGGCGGAAAACGAGGCGGCGCTCGAAAAAGTGCGGCAGGACAAGCTGCGAGAAGTTCAGGCCGGACACGATGGGACGTGGGTGGCGCATCCGGGGCTGGTGGCCGTGGCGCGGGAGGTGTTCGAGCGCGAGATGCCGGGACCAAACCAGATCGCGCGGAAGAGAGAAGACGTTGCGGTAACGCGGCGTGACATGCTCGCGATTCCGTCGGGCGACATTACCGAGCAGGGGCTGCGGTGGAACATCGACGTCGGGCTTCACTATCTGGCGGCGTGGCTGGGCGGGAACGGTTGCGTGCCGATTTACAACCTGATGGAAGACGCAGCGACTTGCGAAATCTGCCGCGCGCAGGTGTGGCAGTGGGTGCGGCACGGGGCGAAGCTCGAGGACGGAAGGACTGTGACGGCGGAACTGGTGCGGAAGACGATTGCCGAGGAAACGGCACGGGCGCTGCAGAAAGCGAATGGGGAGCGGGGGAAGTTCGAAACGGCGGCGGCGCTGCTTGAAAAGATGATGGTGGGCGGGGAGTTTCCGGAGTTTCTCACGCTGGTCGCTTATGAGTTGCTGGAGTAGGGGGCGTTGGGCGGGATTCTTCTGGACTGAGTGCGGCTGGGTTCACTTCGTGCGAGATGAGTTTGAGGGTCAGATGCTGGGAGTTTGTTTATAGCTGGGCGAGTGTGGGATGAGAAGGCAACATCCCCAGGCGCAAGTACGGCGGCTGGGGCACCCGGTCCGTGGAGATGAGGGTGCGCGGTGCATGTAGCGGCGGGATCCTTCCCGACACAGTACGTTCATGTTGAGTGAAGGATCCTGCTGATGCGTAGGCACGCATCCTGCAACGCCGGCACGAGCGCACAGGCTGAAGGTTGTGCCACGGGAAACCTGTGTTGGGACACACCGCTCGGCGGGGATCGGCTGAGTTACGGAAAATTGGTGCCGATTCCGGGCGTTTGCCGGTAGCATGGGGCATGGAAATCCCAGAAAGCTTGATTTTCGAGTTGCGCTCCTGCATTGCGGAGCGCGCGATTGACCGGGGACTGGGCGTTCTGGCGAAGTGCTCGCGGACGATCGAGGAATTCGATCCTTGCCAGGCGAATGCCGCGGCTTTCCTGGGATATGTGGCGCAGTGGGTGGACATCGGGTTCGCCGATGGGGGCGTGGTGCGCGGGCTGCTGGACCGGTTTCCGAAGGGAGAGCGGGAGCGGCTGGCGCTGGCCGATTTCGCTTATCTGCGCATGGCCGAGGGGCAGTTGGCGATGGCGGAAGAAGAGTTCGAGAAGGCTTCCGCCGATTTCGAGACGGTCCTGTGGTTCGAGAAGGAACTGAGCGACCGGCAACTGGCGGCGATCGCACGATTCTGGCTGGCGCGCTGCCACCGGCGCGTGGGGCGTTACCAGGAAGCGTTGCGGCACAACGCCATCGCGAAGCGCATGGCGCTGGAGCAGAACCTGCCGCTCATTGCGGCGGTGATGCAGATCCTGGAGGGCTGGATCGCTTTTCAGGAGGGCGAACCGGAACGGGCCGCGAAGATATTGGGCGAAGCCGAGGCGCTGCTGCGCGAGACGGACGACTGGGTGACGCTGGGCAACATCCAATCGGCCTACGGGCGGATCGCGCGGCGGCAGGGGCGCTACCATCAGGCGCTCGAATATTTCGCCAAGGCCATCGAGCAGTACAAGAAACGCAATCCACGGCATCGGAACCTGGGGCGGTCGCTCGCGAACATCGCGTTCGTGCAACGGCTCGTCGCGCTCGACTTGCGCACGCGGATGGACCGGGAAGCGGCGCGACGGAGGAAAAAGCCAAAGGGCGGATTGGGTCCGACGGCCGCGCGCCGGAGCAGCGATCGAAAGCGTCTCGAACGGCTGAGGGAAGAGGCGTTCGAGCACCTGGCCGAGGCGGAGCAGATTTACCGGCATTACGACGATCATCGCGGCGCGGGAGCGGTGCACGTGAATCGAGGACTGCTCTATCTGGACAGCGGGGAACTGGAGCGCGCGAAGCGGGAGGCGGACGCGGCGTACCAATTGGGCGCGGAGAAGCAGGACTTCATCTTGCGGGCGCGGGCGCGAATTCTGGGCTCGGCGGTGGAGTCGGCGAAGTTCGAAGAGCAACTCGAGGAGGCGGGAGACCGGGCGCATCCCGCCCAACTCGCCTGCGACTACGCGCGAGAGGCGGTGGAATACGCGAAGCACACGGAGAACCGCCGGCTCCTGGCGAAGGCTCACATCGCGCTGGGAACCACGCTGGCGAATGAGTTTTTCAACGATCCGCGCGGCGCGCAGCAGTGTTGCGATGAGGCCGCGGCGCTGCTCGACGGAAGCGGGCGGGACTACGTTCGGAGCGATCTGCAGAAGCTGCGGAGGGTGCTGCTGAGCGGGGAGGGAATCGACTTCACGCTGCGGGAATGGTCGCACGGGCTGGTGGGGGACCGGACGTTCCAGCAGGTTGACGAGGAGTTCGCGGGCATCGTGATCTCGAAGGTGTGGATGCGGGAGGGGCGGAAAGTTTCGCGCGTGGCGGAGAAGCTGTCCATTTCGCCGAAGAAAGTGCGGCGCGTGCTGCGGAACATGGGGCTGCTGCGGCGCGGGGAATGAGCGGCGGTCTTCGTCGGGGATGTCCCGGCGCGGGCGGGGCGCGAGGATCGAAATCTCAAATTTGAAATTTCAGCGATTGGGAGCGGCCGGCCGCTTGCGGGCGCGGGTCAAGACTTGCGCGGGCGGCCGTAGCGGCGGCCCAGGAATTCGGTTTCTATTTTAATCAGCAGGGCGTCGGCATCGAGCGCGGATTTTGCTTGCGCGGCTTCCTGGAACATCGCCTGTGGCATATCGAGGCGATGCAGCGCGCCATTCAGGATTTTTGCCTGCAGGCCGGTGAGAGGCTTGCCTTTTGAATGGAGCAGGGCGCGATCGAATGCTTCGGCGCGCTCCACGGCGAGTTCCCAGAGGCTCGGCGGCGGAGGTTGAGGGATTGGCGGATCGTCGGTGCGGGGGTTGGGGAGCGTCAGCGCCGCGCTCACATCGGGGGCTTTCTCCTGGCGCATTCCCAGCCGGCCCGAGGGCAAATCGAACCGGTTGACCAGCGTCGAAAGCACGCTCGTGTGGTCGAAGGCGTCGTTGAGGATCGTGCCGGCCGAAGTGAAGGGCGAGACGACGATCGCGGGGACGCGCACGCCGAGGCGATCGAAACGGAAACCGCTGCCGCCGGGCTGGCCGGGAGGAATGACCTTGTCATCGGGCGAGATGGCGAAGGGGCATTCGGTCGAGGTGGGAGGGCGAACGTGATCGTAGCAGCCTCCGTGCTCGTCGAAGAGGACGATGAGGAGGGTCTTGTCCCAGTCGGGACTTTCGCGCAGGGCGCGGTATACCTTATAGAGAAGACGCTCGCCTTCGGCCACGTTTGAGGGGCCGTACAACTCGATGGCGTTCGCTTCGGGGTGCATGTCATTTTCCGGGCCCCACCAGAGCGAATCGATGTAGTTCGGTTCGAGGAATGAATAGTGCGGGAGCTTACCCTTGCTTGCGTCGGCGACGAAATCGTCGAGATGGGAAAAACGGCCGCCTTCGATGGCGGGGAGCCAGAGGTTTTCCTGCGTAAGCAGGGCGAGGCTGGTGAAGATCCAGCCGCCGCAATAGATTTTCCAGGTTTTCCCGGCGCCGGCGAGCAGATCGAAGACGGTGGTGGTGTCGTTGACGAAAATGATGCCGTTGTCGCCCTCGTTGTTCACGTAGCCCGAGGAGGTGCCCGCGTGGACGAAGGAGCGATTGCACAGCGTCTGAGTGGGAATCGAGGAAAACCAGTGGTCGCACAGGCCGTAATAGTGGGCGAGGCTCGCCAGAACGGGAACCGAGGCGGGAGTGAAACAATTCATGATGATGCTGGGATCGGTGACGTGGGGCTGTTTCGCGTAGTTATAGAGGAAACCTTGCATCGTTGCGGGTTCGGAAGGGTCGGGAGGAACCTGGTCGAACGGCGGGGCGTCGAGCGGACCGAACAGTTGGGCATAGACGTCCTGATACGGCTCGCCGGGATCGGGATTGGGCGCGGTCAGGTCGGATCCCTTCGCTACCGGGAGGCGCTTCGTGCTGTTCGGGGCTTCGGGATTACTGAGGTTTTTTCCTGAGACGCCTTCGAAGTTTGGGGGCACTTTGTCGAATGGCGGGGGATTCGTGGGATCGTAGAGCCAGCCGAGGAGATTGTCGAAGGAGCGGTTTTCCAACATCAAGACTACGACGTGTTCGATTTGGTTTAGTTGGTCAATTGGCATGGGGGCGCTTCGGAGTTTATTGCAATTTGGGGCGGGTGGAGATCAAAAGATTGAACACAGAGGACACACAGAACACCCGGAGATCACGGAGATGGATTGCCGGTGCTTTACGGCTGACTGGGGCAATGGGATCAATTCGTGGGGGATATGGCGCTGCTCGCTTTCAGGGGGAATTGGCGCATCTGGTAAAGGCTGTGCTTGGAATGAGTTGCGGCGGGGGCTGGTGGCATGGTTTCTGCCTTAAGAGGAAATGGTGTGGGGTCGTGTCTCGAGGAGACGGTGATGGAAAATATCGACATTTCCGACTGCCTGGAGGATTGCCCCCGCTGCAATCGGTGCCCGCACAGCTTTCCGCGCCGGCAAAAAATTGAAGCGCTGATTCGCCAGGTGGAAATGGAAAAGGAACGTTATATGGCGGACGGGCTGCTGGATATGATGCCCGCGGTTTCGTGGCATCAGCGGGTGATGGAAGTGCTGGCCGCGTAGGCGCTCGAGAGAAATTCAGGGAAGTTCCTCGCCGGCCTCGCCGGGGGCGGGCGCCGGGACCTTTTGAATCCGGCGATAGTAGAACCAGGCCACCAGCCACACCAGGACCATCAGTACAACCACAATCCCACCGAGCGCACTGAAGTTGAGCGTCCGAAGAACTGCGCCGAATCCGCCGTGCCAGCCTTCCTCGATCCAGAGCAGTTGCAGCCATTCGATCGTGCCGACAACCAGAGCGACAAGGACGCCGAGGCCGGTGATGGCGGTGTTGAAGAGGAGTTTGCGCATGCGGTCGATCATGGCCCAGTCGTAAATCTTCAGCATGGCGAGACCGTCGGCGGTGTCCATGAGGGTCATGCCGGCGGTGAAGAGCAACGGAAAGATCATCACGCCCCAGAGCGGCAAGGCGCCGCGGCGGGCCATGGTGGCGGAGATGCCGATGATGGCGACTTCGGTGGCGGTGTCGAAGCCGAGGCCGAAGAGAAGACCGACCGGATACATGTGCCAGCTTCGGTTGATGTGGCGATAGATCCAGCGGAAGACGCGGGCGAGGAGGCCGCGCTGCGCGAGGAGACTGTTCATCTGCGCGTCTTCGCCGGCGCTCGAATCGCCGCGGCGATAGCGCGAGAGCATCTGCCATAGCTGGAGGAAAATGTAGAGATTCACCAGGCCGATCAGGGTGAGGAAGGCGGCTGAAATCGTCACGCCGAAGGTGTGGCCGAAGCGCTCGAATCCGCCCATGCGGATCGGCACGGCGCGGGCGAAGAGAACCACGCCGAGGGAGAGCAGAACGACGACGGTGGAATGGCCGAGGGAAAAGAAGAGGCCGACGGCGGCGGGGCGCTGGCCGTCCTGGCGGAGCTTGCGGGTGACGTTGTCGATGGAGGCGATGTGGTCGGCGTCGAAGGCGTGGCGGAGGCCGAGGAAATAGGCGAGGATCGCCATGCCCAGCGTGACGGCGTCGAGCGTGCGGAGGCCGAGCGCGCCGGCCCAGGCGGCGATGTTGAGGACGGCGACTACCGCTACAGCCGCGATCAGGTTCTTTCGCAAATTCGGTTTGCGCTCCTGCTTTCGCGATGCCTTCAGGGGCTAAAGCCCCTTTACGTCTCCCGGCTTTTGTCGCGGCTGAAGCCGCGACCCCCGAAACCGAAGTGGCTCCCGACTGTGTCGGGTTCAGATTCCGCCGCGATCCCCGAGGACCGAAGCGTTCTCCTCAGACTGCGAATCCGAGCTCTTACGAAAATCAGCGTCACCGCGGTCTTCCTGATCTCGGCCGGTCCGGCGCATCGGGTGGCCCGGCAACGGAGATATTATCCGGCGAAATGACGTTTTTCGCTCCTGGGGAATTTTTCGCCAAGGTCGGAGCATCGGGTTGGCGTTCGGGGCCAAGCTCACGTCTCATCTTTGACCGAAATGAATGACGAGGCCGGTGGAGATGCGGATGTTGTTCTGCGTGGAGCCGCCGAAGCGCGTCAGGAAATATTCGCCCTGGGCGACGCGGATGGAGACACGCGGCGAGATTTTCAGATCGAAGCCGCCGCCGGCGGTCATGGCGAGCGCGGACTGGCCGGGCTCGGTGGCGTGGACGCCTCCGAAGAGGACCTGGGCGAAAGGCGTGATGCGGGAGGTGGTGCGGTAGGAGAGGCGCGGGCCGAAGAGATAGGTGATCAGATTGTTGCTCGGGAACCCCTGCGGCGCGGCTTGATGATAGCCACCGACATCGCCGACGATGCCGAGCCACGGATTCGGATTGACGGCGAACGACATGCTGGCGCCGTTGTAATTGGTCTTCGTGCTGGAGATTCTCACGTAGGAATACGTGCCGGACACATCGACGAACGGGACCGGCTCCTGTTGTTGAGCGAAGGACGGCACCGAGAGCAGCAATAGACCCAACATGAGCAAGGGAATTCTACGCATGGGTGTCTCCTGGTTGGGACTTGGCTTCGGGATCTGAGGGCGCGAATTTCCGGGGCGGGCGTGCCGAGGTCGCTTCTGCGTGTTCCCAGACGGCATGTTGTTTTCTCGCCGACGTTGTTCACGGCCGCGTGAAGATGCCGAGACAGCGGGAAGCGTTCTTGCGATGGGGAGAGGCATTTTGCTGGCCAGAATGGGCGCGGGCGGGGTTGGTTCTAATGTATTGATACTGTGAGGATTATTGATTGAGGCGGATAGCGCGCGTGGGTGCGGAGGTGCGAAATCGCGCATTTGCGGCGCTAAATGGCTGAAAGCGGTTGCAGACATGGCCGGGAATGCGATGCGGCCAAAGGTGGAGTGGCATGAGCACGGAGTAAAGCCCCAGGCTTCAGAACGAAGCCTGGGGCACGCGGTGCGCGGCGAGATTGTGCGCACTGTCGCTGAATTTCAGGGGGAAGGGAAATTGGGAGGATGGGAGGCGCGCCAATGGGCTTCCTGGTGCAGCAAGGCTTGGCGGTTGTGGCGCAGGTCGCGGCCGTTGCGCGTTGTGGGGTAGGGGACGGAATTGCCCATGAGGCCTTGCCAGAGAATGCGATTGAAGAGTGGCGCATTCAGGCGGTCTTCGACGGAGAAATCGAAGCCGCGCGTTTTCGCGGCCCAGTAGGCGGCGGAATGGAGCGGATGGGTGTAGGGGGCGTTTTGGAGAGTGGCGGCTTTTTCGGCTGCGGTTGAGGCCGGGAGTGGGAGCTTTGTTGAGCGAAGGATTTCGGGGACCTGCGCGGTGTAGGTCCAGGGCTTTTCTTCGGTGGTGAAGGCGTCGGCCATGGGCGAGAGGACGGCGTCGTTGATTCCCATCGGGCCGATGCCGAGAACGCCTTCGATGG
>JAGWOX010000184.1 GCA_028877145.1 Acidobacteriota bacterium
GCAGCTCTCGGCGAACATTTCGAGTTCAGCGCGGAACATGTCGCTCTCCGGCACGGTCAGCACTTCGCGGCTGGCGTAGCCGTCCTTGCCGCGCTGAATGTACAGCGTCGAGGTGCGATGCAGTTGGTCGGGCGTGTCCCACGTCTTGAAATCGATTTCGTAGTGCATCAATCCCTTCGAGCCGAAAACGCGCACCGCGAAAACGCCGGGCGAAGTCCAGCACGACCCGACGTAGCCGATTTTCCCATCTTCGAAACGCACGAGCGTCATCGACTGATCGTCGACTTCGGCGCCCACCGGCGAGAGTTTCGAAGACATCGAACTGGCCTCGACCGTCGGCCCACCGAGATAATGCAGCACGTCGAACTGATGAATGGCGAGTTGCGAGAGCGGGCCTCCCGGCGCGCGGTCCTTGTACCAGCGCCATGTTTTCGGCGTGAGTTCTAGCGCGCGCTCGTTCGAGAAATTCGCTTCGATGAAAGCGACGCGGCCAAGTTCGCCCCCGTCGATGGCGGCGCGGATCTGGCGGATGCCCGCCATCAGGCGCGCGCTGTGTCCCACGGTAACGGTGATGCCGTATTTTTCCTGGAGCGCGGCGATCTCGAGTCCCTCTTCAAGAGTGCTGGCAATCGGCTTTTCGGTGTAAACGTGTTTTCCAGCTTTAGCGACCGCGGTGGCCACGGGCAGATGCTGCTCGTTAGGGACTGTGAGGATGACTCCCTGAATTCGGGGATCGGAAAGCATGGCATCCATGCTCGGCGCGGCCTCGACACCCATTTCCTGCTGAAAAGCCAGCCGCTTTTCCTCGGAGCGGCTGAATCCTGCCACGATGTTGATATCAGGGGACTTGGAGGCGGCCCGGGTAAGCACTTTGGCCCAACGGCCAAGCCCAACGATGCCTACATTTACGGGGCTATAAGTCATTTTTTCTGTCTTTCTAGCGGGAAACCGAGCTATAAGAATACTTTTGAAAAGCCGGCCCGCGGCAGTTGAATAATCTTCGAACCGGTAGTAGGGTATTACTGTATGACCGAACCGTCAAGCCAAACCCAACACCCCGGCGTCATTTCCGCCATCCAGAAATCGCCGGCTCCGCTGCGCCGCCAGGTGCTCGATGAACTACGCCAATCGATCATCTCGGGGCGGCTGGAACCGGGCGCGCGATTGGTGGAACGCGAACTGGTGGGGATGATGGGCGTCTCGCGCACCGTCATCCGGGAAGCATTGCGTCAGCTGGAAACCGAAGGACTCGTTGCCATCATTCCGAACAAGGGCCCTGTGGTGCGCAAGCTTTCTCTCGAGGAGGCGCGCGATCTGTATTCGATTCGCGCGGTGCTGGAAGGATTGGCGGCGCGGCTGTTCGTCGAGAACGGAGACAGCGCGCACGTAGAGAAACTCGAGCAGGCGCTCGAAGACACGGCGGAGGCGTATTGGGGCGGCGACCCGGGACGAATCCTCGAAACCAAGAACCGGTTTTATGACGTTCTGTTCGAGGGCGCCGGCAGCGAAACGCTTTCGTCGATGATCGGGCTTCTGCACATGCGCATTCGGCGGTGGCGGGCCTTGGGGCTCGGCCACCCGAAACGCTCGCCGGAGCGTTCGAAGGAAAGCATCGACGGCCTCTGGGGCGTGCTCGAAGCGATTCGGGAACGCGATGCGGACCTCGCCGAAAGGACCATGCGGGATGAAGTCCGCAGGGCCTCGGCCGAAGTCATGCGACTGCTGGCCGACGGCGCGTAAACTCCCCGTTCGCAATCGCTAGAAATCAGAGAAAGGTGAGGAACCGAATGGCGACAGATTTTATCGTCCACGACAAGGCCGACAGTGTCGGCGTGGTCGTGGTGGAAGACGTTCAGCCGGGGAGGGACCTGACCGGCTGGATCCTCGAAACCGACGAAACCATTTCGCTCAAAGCCCTCGATCCTGTGCCGCTCGGCCACAAGATCGCTCTGGGCGACATCAAGAAGGGCGATACCGTTATGAAATATGGCTACGATGAGGGCCGGGCGGTCCAGGACATCGGCACAGGACGTCACGTGCACGTCCACAACCTGAAGACGAAAAGGTGGTGAAGATGGGTCGCTACGAGTTTTTTGGATACCGCCGCGAAAACGGCCGCGTGGGCATTCGCAATCACGTAATCATTCTTCCGCTCGACGATATTTCCAACGCGGCCTGCGAGGCCGTGGCCAACAACATCAAGGGAACCATGGCGATTCCACATCCCTACGGCCGGCTGCAGTTCGGCGAGGATCTGGATTTGCACTTCCGCACGCTCATCGGCACGGGCTCGAACCCGAACGTCGCCGCGTGCATCGTGATCGGCATCGAGCCGGGCTGGACCGCCCGCGTGGTCGAGGGCATCGCCAAGACGGGCAAGCTGGTGGAAGGCTTCGCGATCGAACGGCGCGGCGACATTCAGACGATCGCGGACGCTTCGCGGCGCGCGCAGCAGTTCCTGCAGGCGTCGTCGGAGAAGCGGCGCGAACTGTGCTCGATCGAAGACCTGTTTGTCTCCACCAAGTGCGGCGAGAGCGACACCACCTCCGGCCTCGCTTCCTGCCCCACGGTCGGCAACCTCATCGACAAACTCGATCCGCTCAAGGCCACCACCTGCTTCGGTGAAACCTCGGAACTGACCGGGGCCGAAGCGGCTTGCGCCGCGCGCGCGGCCACGCCGGAAGTCGGTGAACGGTTCATGCAAGTCTTCAACGCCTACCAGGAAGTGATCGAGGCGCACAAGACCAGCGACCTTTCCGAATCCCAGCCCACCAAGGGCAATATCGAAGGCGGACTCACCACGATCGAGGAAAAAGCTTTCGGCAACCTGCAGAAGATCGGCCGGAAAGCGAAATACATCGACGTGCTGAAACCGGCCGAAGCGCCAGCGAAGGGCCCCGGCCTGTATTACATGGACACGTCGTCGGCCGCCGCGGAATGCGTCACGCTGCAGGCCGCCGCCGGCTTCGTCGTCCACCTTTTCCCGACGGGGCAGGGCAACATCATCGGCAATCCGATCGAGCCGGTAATCAAGCTCACCGCGAATCCGCGCACGGCCCGCACCATGTCCGAGCACATCGATCTGGATGTCTCCGGCATTCTGCGCCGTGAAATGACCCTCGATGAAGCCGGCGACCGGCTCATCGATATGACCCTTCGCGTGTGCAACGGGCGGGTCACCTGCGCCGAAGCGCTTGGGCACAGGGAGTTCGTCCCCACAAAACTCTATCAATCGGCCTAGCCCCTCATCCTCCCCGGACTGAGCTTGCGGGGATGGGGTAGGTTCGGCGGCCCAGAGGACCGCGGCCCCGATTCTCGAGTCCACCGCCGGCGGGAGGCGTCGCGATCGCAACAACGCGGCGATTTTCCCGCCGGCTCTTGTTTTGCAGTTCCTGGAGGCGCCAGCCGCTCCATGAAAGTTTGGAGAGGCGCGCGGCCAGGAGTGCCCGCGCCAAGCGCGAAATTCACTCAGGTCGCGCGCCGGCCTGAGAATCAAATGCGGGGAGGGTGCGATGTCAAAAAATCGGGGGAGAAAGGTGACGGACGAGCCTGAGGGTAACGCCGGGGAGACGGCGGGCAAAAAGAAAGGCGGGCTCAGCCGGCGAGCCCTGCTGAAGGGAACGGCGGCGGGCGCGGCATTGCAGGCGCTGGTGCAGGGCGCGGGCGGCGCGATCTTGGCGACGGGAGCCGGGCTTGCCGGCGCCGTTGACGCGCGCGCCCAGATGACCGGGCTCGAGCCGGGCGGCGGCGCGGTTCCGTTCCGCCAGCCGATGGGCATGCTCAATTTCCTGGACCGCAAGCAATACATCCACAACATGACCATTCACGCGCATCTGCCCGGCGTGATGGTCTCCGGCGGCGAGCCGCTGATGAATCTGTGGGCCAAGGGAGCGCGGCGCGTATTGACGGGCGGGAGCGGCTTCGTCGATATCACGAACCCGCTGAAACCGGAAGTGATCAGTCACAACGTCTGGGAGGGCAGTTTGCCTGGCGTCGCGTTCCAGACCACGACGAAAAAATGGATCCTGATGTCGGCGGCGCAGGAGCCGACCGATACCCCCAATCCGCAGCATCCGAACGGCCGTTTCGACCCGGAGCGTCTGGCACATTCGCGGAATTTCAAGGGACTGCGCGGCATCCGCACCTACGACATCACGAACATCGAAAAGCCCGTCCTGCTGCAGGAATTCAGCACCGGCGCCACCGGCCACGGCACCCACATGAATTTTTACGACGGCGGGCAGTACGCGTTCCTCGACGCCGGATGGACCGAGGATTTGTATATGGAAGCCTCGTCCCGGCCTTGGAGCAACGCGCTGATGATCGTCGACATGACCGATCCGGCGAACATCAAGCAGATTTCGCGTTGGTGGGCGCCGGGACAAATGCGCGACGAAGTGGACGAATACAAGAAATGGATCTTCGCCGGCGATTACAGCTCGTGGAGCTCGGCGCACGGCGCGCCCGTCGTGCCCAAGCGGCTGGAGGACGGAGGCCGGTACGGCTTCGGCGGCTTCGGGGCTTTCGGCATGTACGTTTTCGATTTCAGCGACGTGCGCAAGCCGAAGGCCGTCGGCCGCGCGCACTGGCAATTCGAGCCGAGAGGCGGAATACCGTTCCACACCGTCCATCCCGTCCTCGCTGACGAGGCGCATTTGCGGCTGCGCAACATCCTCGTGACCACCAGCGAAACGCTCTTCGCCGATTTTCGCGAGCCGTATCACACGCCGCATGTCGTCGACATCAGCGATCTGCGCAATCCGCGCGTGATCGCGCAGTTCCCGCGCCCCGAAGCGCCCAAGGATGCCCCGTATCCGGATTTCGCCCTGGCGCGCGGGCGATTCGGTTCCCACAACACACAGGCGTGGGTGGCGCCCGGCCGCGCCCGGCCGGAATTCATGGCCATCGCGTTTTTCAACGCCGGCATCCGCATCTTCGACATTTCCGATCCCCGCGAGCCCAGAGAGGTAGCGTGGTTCGTGCCGCCCCACACCGGCGAAATGGACAACTACGAAACCTGGTATCGCGGCATGGGTGAGACCGTGTTCGTCGAATGGGACCGCAATCTGATCTGGCTCGGAACGCACGGCGGGACGTATTGCCTGTCGACGCCATCGCTTGGCAATCCGGTGCTCGAACCGCGCAAGATCGAGCGCTGGACGTTGCCGCACCTCAACGCAGGCTGGGACGAATAGAACCGCAGGATTCCGCTTGAACGAGCGCCCCTGGTCACGAATTCTGGGACATGGCGGGACCGCTGGCTGGAATTCTGCGCATGCGATGGAAGGATTTCCTGCTCTTCAATTTCCTGGGCGCGGTGGCCTGGGTCTCCACCATCGCGACGCTGGGTTTCCTCTTCGGCCAGTTCGCATCGATCTACGAGGCCTTCGAGAAATCCGATCTCACGCTCACGCTGGCCGCTGGCGGCATCAGCCTCTATTGGTGGCACCGGCATCGGAAACGGTTGAGCGAGGAAGAGGAGACGCGGGAGAAACAATAAGCGAGCGCCGGCTCCTACACATCGACGACGTTCGCGCTCCCGTTACTTGATCACGCCGCACGCGATTCGCGCGCCGGCGTTGCCGGCGGGATCGGTCATGTAATCGTCAGTTCCCGCGTGAATCACCAGCGACGTGCCACCCGGATGGAACAGGGAATTCGGGCCCTTTCCGAGCGTCACGTCCGCAGCGAGCACCGAGAACTGCGAGCGGCCGTCCGAAGTCACGTCGAAATTCGGCAGATCGCCCGCGTGCGGCCCTTTCGGATTTTTCGTCCCGTGCTCTTTGCCGAAAGGATTGAAATGCGGCCCCGCCGAAGTGAAGCCGGGCGGCTCGCACTGGCCAACAGCGTGAATGTGGAAGGCATGCCTGCCCGGCGGCAGGCTGGAGACGGTCACGTCGATACGCACGCCCTGCGGCGTCTGGGTAAGTGTGGCGTGCCCGACGCGCTGTCCCTGCGCATTCACGAAATCGGCGCGGGCGGTCTTTTTCTGCGCGGCCCAGGTCGCGACACCGGCGACGAGCAGCAGCGGGAGAAGGAGAAGGGAGGTTCTGATCTTCACGGTTCGTGCTCCTTCGGAGGCGTTTTTGCCGTGAGGAATAAGCCTTGTTTCCAGTCTACCGCAGACATGCTGCGGGAGACAGCCCCTGGCCACATCTGCCACCGCGCCGCGGCTATTGGCCTCGCGGGCGCGGCGCGCTAAGCTCGATGATGCGTGGTGAGACCCGAGCCGGAGACTCCTTGAAGATTTCGCGCAAAACTGTTTTGCATGACGCGTTTCGCGCCGGCATCGTGCTGAAGGGAATCGACGGCGTGGTGGAGACGCTGGGCGGCGCGATGGTGTGGCTGCTGACGCCGGATTCCGCGGCGCGGATCGTGCGCGCGCTTTTCCGCCACGAACTGGCCGAGGACCCGAAGGATTTCCTCGTGAATCACCTGCTATGGACGTCGCGGCATCTGGCTGCGAGCCGGTGGTTTGCAGCCGCATTCCTGCTCACCCATGGGATCGCGAAGATCGGCCTGGTGATGGCGCTGTGGTTCAATCGGCTGTGGGCGTATCCGCTCATGATCGCGGTGCTGGGCGGGTTTGCGGTGTATCAGACCGCACGGTTTGCCGAAACGCATTCGGTGATGCTGGGACTGCTCACGCTGTTCGATCTGGCGATCATCGGTCTCACCTGGCGGGAGTACCGCGAACAGCGGGCGCTGCGCGCCGGGCAGGGCGGGACGCCATCCGTTTGAGAGTATGCGCGGAGGGAGGGTTTTCGGCGTATCGCCAGCCTATCGCTTCGGGGCGCCGCTTCAGTTGCCTTGACGGGGCCTGCGATTACAGGCGTGGCTATGGCGCCTGGCGCGGGCGGTGTTTGCGATAGGTGTGGCGCAGTTTTGGGGAACGGGCCTCGCGATATTCGTCGAGTTCCGCTTCGGTGATGGAAAACTGCGGTTTCGCCCGCGTCTTTGAAGGATCGGCTTGCTCGGCGGCGAGTTCACGCTCCAGCTTGAGCGAGCAGATTTCCGGTGCGTCCTGGAAGCGGACGCGACGGCTGGTGAACGCGTCGTTGGCGATGGTCAGGGTGAATTCGCGGGACTCTTCGTTCGAGTCATTCACCTGGAAAGTGTATTCGCGGCCGGCGTTTTTTGTGGCAAAGCCCTGGTAGCGAACGAGCGGCCGGCTCAACGGGCTGCCGTTGTAGGGGCTGCTTTCTTGCGGCGACGGCTGCCGGGGCGCTTCGGAGGAGTGCCTTCGGCCGGTTCAACCACCATCATGCTGGTAACGAATTTCTTCAAACCGTGCTGATCAAAATCGATCGAGGTGCGGTCTTCGTTCGATTCCGTCACCACGCCACATCCGTACTGGAAATGCTTGACGTACTGTCCCGCCTGGATTGCCTTCATCGAGCCTCCTCGTTCATGATCGAAGGAAGCCCCTTCGACATCACCCCAAAAAGAAAAGTGGCGCGAGCCCCCGCCAAAGCGGAGACTCGCGCCTGTCGTTTAGAGGCTGGTGACGTTCGATGCCTGCAGACCCTTGGGGCCTTTGGTCACTTCGAATTCAACCGCCTGTCCCTCGTTCAACGTCTTGTAACCATCCGCCTGGATGGCCGAGAAGTGAACGAAGACGTCTTCACCAGACTGGCGTTGGATGAAACCGAAGCCCTTGCTGGCATTGAACCACTTCACGATTCCTTGTTCTCTCACTGTTTCCATACCTTCTTTTTCTCTAAAATGATTGCTGACTCTGAACGCCCCCAGCCGTACATCAAAAAAGGGCTGCACGATGTTTCTTGCAGCCCTCCCAACGAATCTAAAGGCTAAACAAGAGCAACAATCTCGTTTCATAGTATAGCACAAATGGGGCTGTTTACGTCGGCCCCCGACTCCCAGTCTCAACTCATTATTAAGCAATGCGTTAGAGGTGTTCCGGAGCGGTCCTCCGGGCCACTTTGAGCCCAGTCTGTGGCGACGCGGATGCCGACAGGCGGCGCCGTGGAACGTGAATAAGAGACGGGCCTTGCATGTCCCGGATTCGCTCCGTCGCCGGCGCGCGAGGGAGACGGCCTTGGCCGCGAGGGTGTGGAGGAGTAGAATGCGAATCGTTATCGAAATTCGATAACAGTGCCGTTCGCAACTCTCGTTGCCAATTTT
>JAGWOX010000005.1 GCA_028877145.1 Acidobacteriota bacterium
GTTGGCGTAAGCAGCGATGAGCACGCCGATCACGCCGGGGCTGCGCTTGGAGATAACCAGCGCCCTCTCGAGCACGGGAATCGCATCTCCAGGTCGATTCTGGGCGACACGCACGAATCCGATGTACCAAAGGGCGGCCGCGTCGTTCGGTCGCACGGCCAGCACGCCGCGCAGTTCGTGGACGGCTTCGTCATAGCGGCGAGACTGAAACAGCATCCATCCGATATCTGCTCCGTAAACCGTGAGCGGGTCGAGTTCGCGGCCGCGATTGGCCCAATCCAAAGCTTCGTCCGTACGTCCCTGGCAGAGCAGCCACCAAGCGAGTCCGCCATAGGCATTAGCTTCGTTTGGATTCAATTGGAGAGCGCGCTTGTATTCAGCCTCGGCTTCGGCCCAATGCCACTCTCGCACATGCAAATCTCCGAGTACGACGTGCGCTTCGGCGAGGTCAGGATCGATCTCTAGTGCTTTCTGGACTGCGCTCATTTCCTTCCGGCGAGCCTCCTGCGGCGAGACGCCGATAAAAACCGTTCCGAGGTCGGCGTACGAATCTGCCAGGCCCATGTAGGCTGGTGCGAACGTCGGATCTCTTTTTACCGCTTCTTCGAAATAACCGATGCTTTTCTCGATGCCGGCTTGTGTGTACGTATTGCCGTTCAGGTTGTACCAGCCTTTCAGATAGTCCTCATACACCTCAGGCGAGACGGCGCGCGCGGCGGCAAGTCTCTTTTGCTCTTCTCCGGTCACTGTGACTTTCACCTTTTCCGCTATCGACTGCGCCAGATCGCTTTCGAGGCCGAGCACATTCTGAAAATCACGATCGTAGGTAGCCGACCACAAATGGTCGTCGGTCGCGCCACGAATCAGCTGGGCGGTGACGCGAATCCGGTTGCCCTCACGCATCACCGAGCCTTCGACAATGGCATCCACGCCCAATGCCTGGGCAATCTGAGGCGCCGATTGTTTTGGATCCCTGAACCGCATCACCGACGTGCGGGAGATGACGCGCAAATTGTGGATTTGGGAGAGCCGTCCGGTGAGTGCTTCCGTCATTCCATCGGCAAGATATTGCTGCGTCGGGTCACCCGAAAGGTTCGTCAAGGGCAGCACCGCCAGCGCCCGGATCTGCGGCCGGGCCGCGTGGCCTGGCCGGCTTCGGAACATGACGTAGGCGACCGCAACCAGGGCGAGTACAACCATTCCGGCCAGAATGAGCCAGCTATCCGCCCGCGGTCTCCACTTTCGGGCGGAGTCGGCTGCCGCCACAACGGGCGTTTCCTCGTGGGACTCTTGCTGCTCCTCTTCCGAACGCAGCCTGCGGTCTCGAAGCCAGGCATCAATTTCGGCGGTTAACGCGTAGACGGACCCACCCTTGTCGTGCAGGTGCCGATGAACGGGCATTCCCTCCCGTTTCTCCCACCGCTGCACGGTGGTCACGTCCCGCTTGAGGTATGCCGCGATTGCCTTCCACGAATCCAGCCGGTCATCAGGCGGTTTCACCGCTGACGGCTTGCCTGGGGGTGCCTCGCCCATCGCGCCCTCCTGGTCGGTCCGCAGATGTCGCAGGCTTTCGGGTTCCCCGATTCTACCCCCCTCGGCCCTCATGGCAAAGGACGGTATTCCGAGGCATGGCCGCCATGCCGCACATTGCCGTTTGCGCTTAATCGCCAACCTGGGAGAAGGTGTTCGGCGACACAGGGGGAACTCGCCGAAAGAATTCTTGGGCTGCGAATCGCAAGGGCAGGCCCGGGGGCCCTTGGCGCCTGGAGGTCTTCGGTGAAAAGATCGATCTAAGTCTCGAAAGGGGAGGAACTTACATGAATCGGAAACACATCGCGTGGGGACTGCGAATCATCGGGGTCGTGGCTCTGGCCGTGAGTTTGGGCGCACTGGCGCAAAGTCCGTCGCCGGTGCACCTTTCAGGGCTGATTAATGACTATACGCTGGAGCACGATCCCAACACTGGGAATGTGGTTGGCCCGTGGGAGATTCGGGGCGAGTGGAGCATGACGATGCAGGGAGCTTCCGGCACAGCCAATTTTTCGGCGTATGTGACGATGGAGCATTCCGATTATTGGACGGAGAACTTCGGAAACCTGGACAGCTCGTCAAGCCGGAATCCCCACACCCACCACATCACGATGGTTGGTGGCGTCGTAGCGCCGATAACCAATGGGTTCAGCGTGACTGGGCCGATAAGCGTAACTGGCAACGGGAACGCGGCCTTTCCCGGCTCTACTCTGGAAGTCGACATCACCGGCGGAGACACGGTCGCCCAATCGAACATCGTGTTGAAGTTCATGGGCGGCGCGGCTGGCCATTTCGGATCGCAACCGGTCCACGGTGTGGTTGCTTTCAATGGCACGCCCGCCGGCACTCAGTAGACTGGGCATCCCGCACTGCGGCCGCTACGGAATAGGGCGGCGTGGGAGGACGCATATCCAGCGCCCATGGTGGGCGCCGCTATGGCGGTGCTCGCCATCGGGCGTCCGGTTTTATGCGATGCCGATCGCGGCCTGCTGTGGCGTCAATTCCAGTAACTCTGCTCGGTCCGGGAGCGCGCACAGCGGTGTGCGGAAAACCCCACGGAGCAAATCAGCTATTGCAGTTTTGCGTATTCCGATTGGGCTTGCTTTAGGATGGGGAGATCCGGATCGGCGTCTTTCCAGCCCGCGAGGAAATTCTGGTAGGCAGTGAGTGCGGCGGCCTTATCGCCGGAAGCTGCCTGAGCTCGCGCCAATTGCAATTCTGCCAAGGGGTATTCCACAGAGGGGAGGAAAGCGCCCCGATGGTCCAGCACCGATTGGAAATCGGCGGCCGCTTGCTTTCCCTCACCGGCGGCGAGGTGGGCCAGACCGGAGAAGTACAGGTATGAGGCACCACCGGAAGACACAGGGGAGGAGGATGCCAACTGATACGGCTCGGCGGGCTCAAGGTCGCTAAGCGACTTACGCGGGTCGTGCCGTTGCAAGGAGACGATGGCGCGGCCGACAGGCAGGGCGAGGCCATTGAGCAGGGTGTCTTCCGGAGCAAGCTTGGTCATTCGGTCGAAGACTTTTTCAGCCGCGCTGGGATCGCCGGCAAGCGCCAGAGCGTAGGCGGCAGAGGCGCCGGCGTCGTTGGGGCTGAGAGCGATGGCTTTGGTGGCGTCCGCACGGGCAAGGCTGAGTTCGCCCAGAAGAGCTTCTTCGTAGGATAAGTTGGCCAGAAGTGCCGCAGCGGGGCCTTTGACCGCAGTCTGGGGCTGCGTGGCGAGCGCGGAAGCCACAATGCGGTCGAAAATCTTGCGTGCCTGGGCGAGCTTCCCTCCAAAAAGGGCCGTCCCCGCCTGCAGGACAAGCCCAACTCTTCCCGCGCTCCGAATCGCCTGCATTTCTGTATTCATCGCGGCCTGATCCCCCATGGCGAACGCGACAATATAAAGGTTACGGTGGAGATCGACATTGTTGGGCGATGTGGCCAAGCCCTGCTGAAGCAGCGCCTTGGCCTCCGGATACCGTCCCATTTCCACGTAGACGCCGGCGAGATCTGACAGGGCGATCAGGCCGTTCGGATCGAGCCGAAGAGCGCCTTGAAGCTCCGGCATGGCCTTTTCCGGCTGGCCCAGAGTGTCATAGAGCGAGCCGAGGTCAACCCATGGGACCGTATCGGTGGGGTAGGTCTGCTTCCAAAGCTGGAACACCTGGACCGCCTTGAGCAAGTCGAGAGTCACGTACATGTGGTAATGAGAGCTGATGTAAAGCCGTTCGTGTTCGGTGACGCGATTGCGAAGGGCGTACGCCTTTTGCATGACCTCCTGGACCTGCGACTGACCTCTGTGCATGTCACTGTAGACGGTGCTGAGCGTCGCATAGGCCATGGCAAAATTTGGATCGAGGGAAATGGCCTGCTGCAGCAATGGCACGCAAGCTTCATAGTTGGCCCGATTCAGATCCTGGACAGCCAGGGAGTAGGCCTTGAGCGCTTCGAGAGAATTTGTGGTGGCATGCTCGATGGGCGTATTGAATTTTTTGATGGACGCGCTTGATTCGCCGAGCTTGGCCCGCATGCTGGCGGCGAGCGTGCCCAAGGCGGGCAAGACCTGGTCTTTGCCGGTGGCGTCCGCCTCGACGCGTGCCAGTGACGAGCCGGAAGCGCAATCAATGGCGTCGAGGGTGAGGGCGTATTGATTGCCAATGGCGGCAATCGTTCCGTCGATCGCGACCTGGCTGCCGTCGCGCTGGCAGATACCGCGCGCCAGGTCGGGCGTGAGGCGGGCATCGGGCGGCTGTTCCATCAGGCGCAACGTTTGCCGCATCGCGGCGTCGGAAACGATGTGGAAATGGGGCGATTCGGCCAGCTTGGCCGCCAGCGCTTCCCGCAGCGAGCCGTCGAAAACCGAATCGCCGGTTGTGTTCGTGAACTCAGCGAGAACAACGGAATCTTCCGAGGTCAAAACCGGAGCGCGATGCAGGTAGAACCAGGCACCGCCGCCAATGGCTGCGAGGATGGCGACGATGACCGCGGCCGCCCAAATGGGAAAGCCACGATGCGGTGGCGCGGCGGGCACCGGAGCGGCTGGCGTCAAGGCGGAAGGGGAGGGCACACCGGCGGACGGAGTGAGCGTGCCGCTGCCAGCCGCGGGAACGGGCGTGGACGGCGTAGGCTGGGCAAAGGGCGTGGTTGAGGTCGCCGGCTCGAGGCCGACCGGCTGCGTCACGGAGATGGCGTGGCGGGTGGATTCGGTATCGCGCTTCAGCCGCGCCAGATCAGCCCGCATCTCGGCTGCCGACTGAGAACGCAGCCGACGATCCTTTTCGAGCGCCTTTGAGATGATCCGCTCGAGTTCGGCAGGCACATCGAGATTGAGCCGGACCGGAGCGATCGGCGCGCCGTGCAGGATCGCCTCGAAAATCGCGGCCTGCGTATCCCCGCGGAAGGGCAGGACGCCGGTCGCCATTTCATAAAGGACCGCGCCAAAGGAGAAGAGATCGGTGCGGGCGTCGAGCGCCTCGCCGCGAGCCTGCTCGGGCGACATGTAAGCGACCGTGCCGACGGCGGTGCCGGGGCTCGTGAGCTGCTCTTCGGCCACGGTGGGCCCCGCATCGTCGCGCGTCATCGTTGCCCCGGCCATCCCGCCGGTCGCTTGCGCCTGCTTCGCCAGGCCGAAATCGAGAATCTTCGCGTGCCCCTGCGTGGTGACGAAAATATTGGCCGGCTTGATGTCGCGGTGAACGATTCCCTTGGCGTGTGCCGCTTCGAGCCCTTCGGCGATCTCGACGCCCAGTTCAAGCAGCAAATCGAGCGGGAGAGGCTTGCCGCCGATGCGATGCCTGAGCGTCTGGCCTTCCAGCAGCTCCATCGCGATAAATGGCCGTCCCTCGTATTCGTCGATGTCGTAAATCGTGCAGATGTTCGGGTGATTGAGGGAACTGGCTGCACGTGCCTCGCGCCGGAAACGTTCAAGCGCTGCCGCCCCACTCGCCACGCTCTCGGGCAGGAACTTCAGCGCGACGAAGCGCTCGAGTTTCGTGTCCTCGGCTTTGTACACCACCCCCATACCGCCCCCGCCAAGCCGCTCCGCAACGCGGTAGTGCGAGACGGTCTTGCCAACGAGTGAGGAGGGTTCAGCCACGTCGCAGGCATCTTATGGCGGGTCCAAGGGCAAGTCAACGAACGACATCCTCTCCTGGCGATTACCCAAGCCGTTCCACCGTGGGCGCGACTCGGCTCGCTGTTCCCCCCGCGCACCCGGGTGTAGCGGCGACCCGATGGGTCGCCCGGCCCATGCACGCCGTGGCACGCAAACTCAGGTCCGCGCCATCACGTAGCGGAATTTGCTCAGCATGCGGTATCCGCCGGACGCGGTCTTGAAAGGCTCCAGCACATTCGTCACGGCATCTCTCAAGGCTTGCTCACCACCGCCATGACGACGAAGGAATCTTTCCTGGACACCCGGCGTGCCTCGCTCAACGCGTTCACCGGATTGGCGCATACTGGAACGAGTTGAAACCGCTGACCACGTGGAAGCTGTCGCCGGCATAGGGCAGCGATTCCATATCACCCGTGCGAAAGTCGCCATGGGGTATCCGGCTTTTCGCCATGGCGATCATTTTCGGCGTGGCGTCGAATCCAGTGACGCCGGCTCCGCGCTCGGCGGCCATCTGGCAAAACCCGCCAGCGCCGCAGCCAACGCCAAGCAAACTCGTCCCCTTTCCAATCCCGGTCTTGGCCAGCACTTCCTTGTACAAAGGAGGCACAGTCCATCCCTGCACCGCGGCCCAGTCGGCAACTCGCCCGCCCCACATCTCCCGTTCCATCGGGGCCGAGCCGCCCTCGCCAGTTCCTGTTTGCATGTAGGCACCTCTAGTAAGAAGTTGCGCCATTCCACGCCCGGTTCCAGTCCGCCCAGCAATACCGTTTCGCGTAGCGCACCGTCCTAGAGGTCGCGGATTTAGCCATCCGCCGTCAGCATTTTCGGGCAAAACCCCCAAAGCGGATTCCTAGTCCCGAGGGACCGAGGCAGGCTTTCTCTCGCTGAACGCTGATTCCAGTCTCCCTCCCAACTACGCCATTCTCCGCGGACTTGAAGTCAGGCAACCATCCACGGAATCCTTGGCCGTCCCGGGCGTCTTCGGCGTTGTCTTAAATCGGTCCATCAAGTACCATTCCGAGAATCGAGGATGAGAAAAAGGCGCAAGGGGCGGACGGACACCCTAACCCGGCGCGAGCGCAGTGAACGGATGGCGCTCATTCGAAGCAGGGACACGAAGCCCGAATTGCTTGTACGCCGAATCGCCAAGAGTTGCGGCTACAAATTCAGGTTGAACGTCGCCAGCCTCCCCGGGAAGCCAGACCTGGTCTTTCTGCGGCACAGAAAGGTCATCTTCGTGCATGGTTGTTTCTGGCATCGTCATCCCGGGTGCGCCCTGGCTCGACTTCCGAAGTCGAAGCTTGAGTTCTGGCTCCCCAAACTGACGGGCAATCGCCGGCGCGACCTTCGCGACCTACGCAGGCTGCGCAGAGCGGGCTGGCACGTGAAGGTGATCTGGGAATGCCAAACGAAAGATACGCGCTGTCTCGAGAGCTCGATCAGAAAATTTCTGAGGCCCAGCCGATGAGGAGCCTCGAACTATTCACTGGGGCGGGGGGACTCGCCCTCGGCGTGGCACAAGCAGGATTCTCCCATCTCGCTGTCGTTGAAAGGGATGAAGACGCCTGCGCCACTCTATTTGAGAACAGCCGCCGAGGAGTTGAGGGGACTGGGCATTGGCCGATACACCAGCAGGACATCCAAGAATTTGACTATAGCGCGATACCAGAGGGCATAGAGTTAATCGCCGCTGGCGTCCCCTGCCAGCCATTCTCCATCGGCGGCAAACACAAAGGTCACCTAGATGAGAGAAACCTATTCCCACAGACCATCGAGGTCATCCGGCGCATCAAGCCGCTCGCGGTCCTAATCGAAAACGTCCGAGGGCTGCTCCGCCCTTCATTCTCTAAATATTTTGGCTACATCGAACTGATGCTCACTTACCCTGAAATATGCCGCAAGGGGGCCGAGCCATGGATTGATCACCTCGGGAGACTCGAGCGGTATCATACGAGGGGAAAGCGAGACGGCCTCTATTATCGCGTAGTCCACCGCCCCCTCAATGCGGCCGATTATGGAGTGCCGCAAAGGAGGGAGCGCCTCTTCATGGTCGCGCTGCGGTCAGACCTCGGCATTGAGTGGTCCTTTCCCCCGCCGACTCACTCGCCGGATTCGCTCCTCTGGGAACAGTACTGCTCACAGGAATACTGGCAAAGGCACAGTGTTCCCAGGAAGCGTGTCCCCCCGGCGCGCCCAGACGTGGTCGAGCGTATCCAGAAGCTGAAAGATCGCCTAATCCCACCCGCGCTCGCTCCCTGGAAGACCGTGCGTGACGCGATCTCGGATCTCCCGATGGCCCGGAAGCGCCGCTCGGTTGACGAGCCCGGTCTAACACACTTCTCGATCAACGGAGCTCGAAGCTACGTGGGCCACACGGGCAGCCCACTCGACGAACCCGCTAAGACCCTAAAGGCAGGGGTGCACGGTGTACCCGGCGGCGAAAATATGTTAGCCTTGCCCGGCGGCGGCGTTAGGTACTTCACGATACGCGAGAGCGCCCGCCTCCAAACGTTTCCCGATTCGTTTGTGTTTCCAAATTCGTGGACGGAGAGCATGCGGCAGATTGGCAACGCGGTCCCGGTCGAACTGGCCGCGATAATCGCGAAGCGCCTAAAAGAGACCCTATCGCGAAAGGCGTCCGTCCCATCATGAGCTAATGGCAGATGCTCCCTTCAACCCGCTCGACAAACTAAACTTGGCTGAGAGCCTCGCAGAAGCGATGCTGAAACAGCCGGTCACTTCGCTTCCCCCTGAGAACAGGTTCGACGGCGCGGGAATATATGCAATTTACTACCAGGGTGACTTCGAGGCCTACAGGCGTATCGCGGAAAAGAACACCGGAGACAATCCGAGTGCGCCAATATACGTGGGGAAGGCAGTGCCGCCCGGGGCAAGAAAAGGCGGTTTCGGACTCGGTGCGGAACCTCGAAACGCTCTCTTCAAAAGGCTGAAGGAGCACGCTCGGTCCATACAGGAAACTGGTAATCTGCAGCCTGAGGACTTCCGCTGTCGGTACTTAGTGTGTGACGACATTTGGATACCGCTAGGCGAAGCCCTGCTAATAGAGAAGTTCAAGCCGGTCTGGAACGTCCTCATAGAAGGTTTTGGAATTCACACACCAGGTGGTGGCAGGAAAAAGCAGGTTAGGTCGAAATGGGACACCCTCCACCCCGGGCGCAAACTGGCAAGGGACCTCCCTACCAACCCAATGAGCAGGAGCAAAATACTCTCTCTACTCTCGGACTTCCTCGCGGGCAAGAAAGTTCCCACTCTATCGGCAAGACAAGCTGTTCTGGAGCAGGAGGGGGAACAGTAGGGGTTTCCGGCCTCGCGGCACCTTGCCCGAAAGCCTACAGCCCACCCCTACTCAGCGGGCTGTAATATCGCCGCGTCGTACTTAACGCCGAAATGCTTACCCAAGTACCGCAGGAGGATGCCGAGCCGAATGCGGATCGCGTAGGCATCGTTGGGCGTCTGGGAATGCTTGTCGAACTCAAGAAATTGCGCATCGACCTGTTTGCTAGACTCGCCCATGGCCTCGACTAGCTCGCGGTTCTTCTCCCGGTCCCGCTCGAATTTCGAAAGCATCTCCCGACGGACATGGCCCACCCGCTTTAATCTGACCTGCCTGAACAGGTGGAAATAGACCGTAATCATACCGACCTGCCGCAGCAAGCTATCCGAGATTCCGAAAACAGAATTCATCAACACGAGAGTTTCCTCGACGCTGCCCACAAGCGCGGAGACTGCTGATGCGGAGGCCCTTTTATCCCCCTCCTTTCGCCACCTTCGGAAGTCTTTTACGAATCCGTCCAAATACGCCTTCTTTGTGTTAGGGATCGCGTTGGAAAACTCGATGTAGAGAAATTTTGCAGCAAGATCGCGATGTCTGTACCGAGAGTCAGGAAAAGGGACATGCTTGGAAAAGAATGTATGCGCCGAAACCCGGCGAATCGCTGCGGGCATCGGACCCCCCAGGGCGCCTCTCTTTTCCGGAGCGTTAAGCGGTACAGCCTCGTTAAGCCGGGAGAACATGTCCTCTATCAATTCGATGTCATTTGTTCTGATCGTGACAATGTCAATAGGGGTCGCATCGAACCTCGCCTTGATGTGAGGATACCTCTTGGCCAGAGTTGGGTAGTCTAGGCCCCCTGCCTTCACGCTATCATCCCGGAGATACCTAAAATCCTCCGCCAGAGGTAGGTTCCCATCAATGAACTCCCAAATCGTTTCCAGCCTCTGTCTCCCATCGACGATCGCGTAGCGGTACCTCTTCCCATCCTCTTGATTGTATGGAACAAACTCATGGAAATAGAGCTTCGGCACGTCGAAGCCGTTCAGAAGAGAGTCAATAAGCAGCTGCCGTTTCTCCCTAGTCCAGATGCCACTTATCCGCTGATACTCCGGGTTGAGCTTGATCTCCCCGCGCTCAGAGTAGACGACCAGCAGGGAGCTCTGCGGGTACTTCCCAAGGCTGAATTCATCCATCGTAGCGCCTCCTCGCTAGGCTCGCCGCGTTGTCGAGCTCCGGAAACACGGTCAGCGAGTCGACCCCCAGTCCTTCTAGTTGCCGGCGTATTCGTGCCTTCGAGGAAGAGGGAATTATATACCGACCGACATGAGCACCACGGCCAATGCTCTCAATGGGAGTTTGGTCCCTGTGCGTCACGGTAAAAACGCTGTACTGGGCCTGCATCCGCTTCGAGTGACGGATCGCAATTCCAGCAGCGGGGAGCAGTCGGCTAGTGAGCTCTGAAGCGAGCTTCGCTGGCAAATAGTTCTGAAGGTACTCATCGTCATCCTCAAAGATGGGCAGCCCCCGTGCATCGGCCTGCTTAATGCCCGCCTCCTCGTTCAGTCTCCTCGGCAACAACACCCACAGGGCCCCGTCCTTTTCGTCGTTCCTAGTCACTCCATCCAGCGAATGAACGGCGAAGTAGAGTCCGATCAGAGGGCTCTCGGTCCAATCGAGGAGCCTGGTAGGCACCTTGTGATGGCGGGCCAAGAACAGCCACTCCCACTGGGATTGCGGCCGCTGATCCAAGAACTGCACGGCGTTCTGTTTGAAGACGTTGAGGAGGCCCCGCTCATGCTCCAACCTAAATGGTGGCCTGGCAAGAGTCGGGATAAGCTTGTACCTCACGCTGGTGAGCCCCCTATACCAGACCGGGCCTTTCCTAGCTCGCTCCCGCGGAGAATCGAGCAGGCTAAGGAGGTCCGTGACGCCCCTAATTCGTTGTTCGTCGAAGAGCATAGTTAGCGCGACAGCGTCCAAGCGGGACCGAAAGACTAGAACGGGATTGTAACAAAGCGAAAAAGTGACTTACAACGCAGGAATCCTGAAAGCGTAGACACCAACCCCCCGAACCAGACTGGGCCCAGGAGAGCCACCCCTACCGGGCATCGATGGCAACGCCGCGCGGCGAAGGTCCTGGGACGTCGCGCGGCGTAGATCGGTCCAAGGGCCAATCAATTTTCCGTGGGCTGATTGCCAGAGATTTCCGCTATTTGGCGGTGGGCAACACTTCGGCTCCGATCGTCGTCCAGCATTTGACACAACCTTGTTGCTCGGCTAGGTTTCTATGCCCATGCCCACGCTACAGGAGCAGTTCGGCCAGATCGACATCTACCTTTTCGACCAGCTTTTGAAAGGGCGCATCTTGCCGGGAATGCGGATATTGGACGCGGGATGCGGGTCCGGTCGAAACCTCGTCTACTTTCTGCGGGAAGGCTACGAAGTTTACGCCGCGGACGCTGACGTGCAGGCTGTGGATAGCGTTCGCTCGTTCGCCCGGAAGTTTGCGCCCGCGCTTCCCGCCTCGAATTTTCGAGTCGAAGCCGTCGAAAAAATGTCTTTCGACGATGCCTGCGCCGATGCGGTCATCAGCAACACTGTTCTCCATCTCGCTCGCGACGACGCGCAGTTCGAATCCATGCTGCGGGGATCCTGGCGCGTTCTCAAGCCGGGCGGGCTCTTCTTCTGCCGCGTCGCATCATTGATCGGCATGGAGAACCAGTTCAAACAGATCCAGGGACGCCGCTTCCTGGCGCCCGATGGCGCGGAGCGGTATTTGGTTGACGCAGAAATGCTCGCCTCGCTCACCGAACGGTTAGGGGGCGAAATGCTCGACCCGATCAAGACCACGGTTGTCCAAAATCAACGCTCGATGACCACATGGGTGCTGCGGAAGAAACTGCCGTGAGAAGCAGAGTGCAGTCGTCTTGGAATGGGATTCGAAGCGCGCCCGGCCACAAACCGGCGCTCTAGGCAATCAACCGCTCCCACGCCGCAAGCACACCGCCATGTCCACGTAGACCCAGGTATTGTCGAGCTCCGGCCGTCCCCGCTAAAATCGCCCTGCGAGGAGTGCCGTCCACAAAGCGAATTTCCCGGCCCAGCCGCCCAATTTTGCATTTCCAAGAAACTCGTTAAGCGTATCGATTTCAAAATTGCACTCGATTGAAAACACACGACTTCCACGCCGAAGAAATCGCACGCGTATCGATTCTTCAAAAGCACTTCGCCGGCTCCGAGTCCACGCATGGGGCGTCGGAAAGAAAGCCCCGGGAGGTGCTAATCTTTAAATTCAGCAGGGAGGGACACAACCTACTTGGGCGGGTTGACAACGAATTAGAGAGGCGTTTTTCCGGTTATGAGACTGATTCGCTCAACCACTCGATCCCGTCGTGGAAGCTTCAACAGAGGGCCCGGCATCAGAACAGGCCAGGGCAAGTGGCTCCCGCTGGGTCTCGCTCTGGCGATCCTGGGTTTCGGCGCGGTTTTATTTTCACAGGCGCCAGCTTCTCAGGCGCCGGCCAGCCCCGGCCCTGACGCTTCGCAAGTGATCCAATTCCTGAACCAGACGATTGGCTGGTATCGGCAGTTTCCCGTCCTGGAACGTGTTGCGACTGAGCCCACCGACTGGATGGCCGTCTACAACAACCGTCAAACCGCAAACCAGATTGTTCAGCTCGCCTTCGATTTTGCGCGCGCGCGGGCCGATTCGATTGCCAAGGAGGCCGGCACGAACCCGGCCCAGAATCCAGGCGCAGGTTCCACGCAATATCAGGCGCTTCGCCAATGGCAAACGAAAATCGACCAGCAGATCAAGGACACGCAGGCGGAGCGAGATGCGGACGTGCAGAAAGTGGCGAATGCGACGGGCAAACGCCGCCAGCAGCTTCAGGCGGAAGTCTCGGAATTGCAGGGCGAACTCGCGCTCGCGCAGGCGCGCAGGGACGCTCTCCGCAGCATGGTCGAATTCACCAGCGGAGCCGCCACCGGCGGCTTGGGCGCGACGGGGTTACGGGCGCAAGTCGAAGCGCTGGCCAGTTCCGTTCCGGGGGCATTGCCGAATCCGGCAGGCGCTTCCCGTTCCACCGCGTCCGCCCCGAATGTCCAAACGGACCTTTTGACCGCCGCGGCCGCGAACAGACCTGAAACCACATCGGGCATCTGGGGCTTGATCGAGCGGTTTTTTGCGCTTTCCGACAAGATTCATACGCTCGATTCCGCGATCGCGCAGACCGACGCGCTGGCCTCGGCTTCGGCGCAATTGCGCGCACCCATGGTGGCCCGGCTGAGGAGCCTCTCCCAGCAGGGCGACGATCTGGCGAAGCAGGCGGATGCGGCGGATGCGGCCACGCTGGAGCAGGAAAAGAAACAACTGGATTCCCTCGCCACGCAGTTCAAGCAGATGACCGCGACGTTGATTCCTCTCAGCAAGGAAAACGTGCTGCTCACCGCGTACTCGCGAAACATCGCGAGCTGGCGTGACGCGGTGCGGGCCGAATACCGGACCACGCTCAAAAGCCTTCTCGCGCGGGGGGCCTTCCTCGTCGTCGTAATCGCGATGGTGGTCGCCGCGGCGGAATTGTGGCGCCGGGGCATTTACCGCTACGTCCGCGATCCGCGCCGGCGCTATCAGTTCCTTCTGCTGCGGAAGTTTGCGATGTGGATCACGATCATCGGGATTATCGCGCTCGCGTTCGCCAGCAGGCTCGGCTCGGTGCTCACCTTCGCCGGCCTCCTGACCGCCGGCGTGGCGCTCGCCCTGCAAAATGTGATCCTTTCCGTCGTCGGCTATTTTTTCCTCATCGGGAAATTCGGCGTCAAAGTGGGAGACCGAGTGCAGATCGGCGAAGTGCGAGGAGAGATCGTGGATATCGGGTTGGTGCGCCTGCACCTGATGGAATTGCGCGGCGCCGGCGCCGATATTCCTACCGGCCGCGTCGTCGCTTACTCAAACTCCATCGTATTCCAGCCGGCCGGCCTCTTCAAGCAGATTCCGGGCACCAATTTCGTCTGGCACGAGGTGACGCTCACGCTGTCGCCCGAAACCGATTACGGCAGCGCCAAGAAAAGATTGCTCGAAGCGGTCGACGCGGTCCTGGCCGACTACCGTGAGGAGATGGAACGGCAGGGACGGCGTCTCGAAACGTTCGGCGCCGCGCCGGCAAATAGCTTGCGCCCGAGAAGCCAATTGCGCTTTACGCCCGCCGGTCTCGACGTCAGCATCCGGTTTCCGGTCGACTTGCGCCTCGCGGCTGATATCGACGAGAAAGTCACCCGGGAGCTGCTGAACGCCCTGGCCCGCGAGCCGGAATTGAAGCTCGCCCCTCCCCCCGCGCAAGGCATCCGGTTACGAACCGATCTCTCGAGCGCCGGATTTACCGGCTAGCCCTTGTTCTGCAAAACATCGTATGCGAGACCAATGGTCCGACGACCTATTCCTATGGATGTACGCAAGGCTGGAGCAGAGGGTGGGCCTTCATAGGTCGTCGGGGCGCAGTCCCGTATGCTTCGCAATTCGGGCCAACATTCTCGGGCCAATTTCCACTGCGTCGTGAAACGCCCAAACGTACTCACCCTGGACAGGGTGAATGAGAATCAGGTGAGACCCTTTTCGGGATTTGACTACGTAGCCTTTTCGGAGAAGCGCTCGAAAGACCTTTGCGGCCTTGGTGCTCGGCCAGTCGCTCAAGACTTGGAGGGAACAGCTACGGTGAGTGTGCTTGCGGGTTCCTTCTGCTCTTCGATCCGGTCGGCGAGAACGCGGAGTGCAAGAGCTTCGGCCGTGGCTATGGCTTCTTCCTCACTGCTGCCATAAGCCATCACCCCAGGCAACTCCGGAACCTCGGCGATCCAACGCCCGTCCGCCTCGCGCTCCGTTTCGATTCTGTAAACCATGGGAACATCCTATCACACCGGCCGAGGAACAATAATTCGTCCTTGCTCGTTGAGGCACGGAGAGCAAGGATTTACCTTCATAATTCCTGCCAGCCACGGAGCCGCCCGCTTTATCGCAGGATGGTCATGTTTTGCAGGGTTTCGATGCGCTTCTCGAGGGGCGGGTGGGTGCTGAAGAGATTCGCCATGGTGCGGCGCGCCGAAAGCGGCGCCACGATGAACAATGACGACGTGGTGGGCGAAACGTTCATCGGGATGCGCGAATTGTAGGCCTCGAGTTTCTTGAGCGCGCTGATCAGGCCGTAGGGATGGCCGACCATTTTCGCTCCGGAAGCGTCTGCCTGATATTCGCGCTGGCGCGAGATGCCGAGTTGCAGGAGCAGCGCGGCGAGCGGAGCCACAATCAGCATCAGCAACGCGACGAAGATGTTGCCCATGCCTTCGTCGTCGCGGCCGCCAAAGCCGCCGAACAGCATCGCCCAGCGACCCATGCTGGCGATCCAGGTGATGGCGCCCGCGATCGTCGCGGCGATCGAGGAAGTGAGAATGTCGTAGTTCTTCACGTGCGACAGTTCGTGCGCGATCACGCCTTCCATCTCGTCGTCGTTCATGATTTGAAGCAGGCCCTGCGTGACGGCCACCGAAGCGTGATGCGGATTGCGGCCCGTGGCGAAAGCATTCGGCGCAGCCGATGGGATCATGTACAGGCTCGGCATCGGGATGTTCGCCTTGCCGCACAGCCGCCCCATCACTTCATACAGGCGAGGGGCTTCCTCCCGGGTCACCGGCTGCGCGCCGCTGGTTTTCAGGGCGATTTTGTCGGAATAGAAATAGGCGATGCCGTTCATCACGACGGCGGCGCCGAGGGCGAGCGTCATGCCAAAGCGGCCGCCGAAAGCGCCGCCGATGAGCAGCAATACCACAGTCATCAGAGTAAGAAGAAATGCGGTACGAAATGTTCTCATGGTCTTCCCTTTTACCGCGATAAATCCCCGATCCATCCAAGTCTAGGTGGCCCGTGGTGCAGGGTCAAATCATTCGCTTTTGTCTAATCGAACAGGCCTTGCCTCTTCTTCGATGCGAATCGGGGCGGCAACGGCTGGTAGGGGCACGTTGCAACGTGCCCCTACAACAAAGCCCTGCATCCCTGCCCCGGCTCAAGCGGCCGTTTTCTTTTCCGCTTCGGCGCGCTCGAATTTCATCTCGCCCGACTTCTTGTCGAGGCTGACGCGCACTTGGTCGCCGGGCAAAACATGCCCTTCGAGCACCTCCATCGCCAGCGGGTCGAGGACGAGACGCTGGATCGCACGCCGCAGTGGCCGGGCACCGAAGGCTGGATCGTAGCCTTCCTGAACCAGGCGCTCGCGCGCCGCAGGTTCGAGTTCGAGGGTGATGTCGCGTTCTTCGAGGCGCTTGGCGAGCCGCTCGAGCTGCAAATCGATGATCTGGTCGAGCTGATCGCGCCCGAGCGGGTTGAACAGGACGATGTCGTCGATCCGGTTCAGGAACTCGGGCCGGAACGTCGCGCGCAGCGCCTCGGTAGCCAGTTCGCGGGCCTTTTCGGGATCGCGGACGGCCCATTCGCTGAGCGCCGTCGAGCCCACGTTGCTCGTCATGATGAGGACGGTGTGGCGGAAATTTACCACGCGGCCCTTGCCGTCTGTCAGCCGGCCGTCCTCGAGAATTTGGAGCAGGATGTTGAAGACGTCCGGATGCGCCTTTTCGATTTCGTCGAACAGAATCACCGAATACGGCCGGCGGCGCACCTGCTCGGTGAGCTGGCCGCCCTCTTCGTAGCCGACGTAGCCGGGAGGCGCGCCGATCAGGCGCGCGACCGAGTGCTTCTCCATGTATTCGGACATGTCGAAGCGGATCATGGCGCGCTCGTCGTCGAACAGGAATTCGGCGAGAGCACGAGCGAGTTCCGTTTTACCGACGCCGGTCGGCCCCAAAAAGATGAACGAGCCGATCGGGCGCTGTGGATCGGAGAGACCCGCGCGGCTGCGGCGCAGGGCGCTCGAAACGCGAGCGAGCGCGTCATCCTGTCCTACCACGCGATGGCGCAGACGCTCTTCCATGTGCACGAGTTTTTCGACTTCGCCTTCGAGCAGGCGCCCGGTGGGAATTCCGGTCCACTTGCTGACGACGCGGGCGATGTCTTCCTCGTCCACTTCTTCCTTGAGCATGCGCCGGTCTTTTTGCAGTTCCGCCAGATGTTCCTGCGCCTTTTGCAAATCGCGCTCGGCCTGGGCGAGCTTGCCGTAGCGAATTTCGGCTACGCGGGAAAGTTCGCCCGCTCGCTCGTAGCGTTGCTCTTCGGCCTTGAGCTGCTCGATCTGTTCCTTCAAGCGGCGCAAATCGCCGACGGCCTTTTTTTCCGTCTCCCAGTGCGCTTTCAAGGCGCTCGAATGCTCGCGCAACTCAGCGAGCTGCGCGTCGATCTGCGTGAGCCGCTCGCGGGAATGCGGATCGGATTCCTTCAGCAGGGCTTGGCGCTCGATTTCGAGCTGCATGACGCGGCGCTCGATCTCGTCGATTTCGACGGGCATCGAGTCGATGGCCATGCGGAGGCCGGCAGCGGCTTCGTCGACGAGGTCAACGGCCTTGTCGGGCAGGAAGCGGTCGGCGATATAGCGCTGGGAAAGCGTGGCGGCGGCGACGAGAGCCGCGTCCTTGATGCGCACGCCGTGATGGACTTCGTAACGCTCCTGGAGGCCGCGGAGAATAGCGATGGTGTCCTCGAGCGAAGGCTCGGCGACGAGCACGGGCTGGAAACGGCGCTCGAGCGCGGCGTCCTTCTCGATGTACTTGCGATATTCGTTGAGCGTGGTGGCACCGATCGCGCGCAGTTCGCCGCGAGCGAGAGCCGGTTTCAGCATGTTGGAGGCGTCGATCGCGCCTTCGGCAGCGCCGGCACCGACGAGCGTGTGCAGCTCGTCGATGAAAAGAATCAGGCGGCCTTCGGACTCGGTGATTTCCTTGAGGACGGCCTTCAGCCGGTCCTCGAATTCGCCGCGGTATTTCGTTCCGGCCACCAGCGCGGCCAGATCGAGTTGCACGATTTCCTTGGGCTTGAGAATTTCAGGCACGTCGCCCGCGACGATGCGCTGGGCGAGACCTTCGACGATGGCCGTCTTGCCGACGCCAGGTTCGCCGATGAGCACGGGATTGTTCTTGGTGCGGCGAGCGAGAATCTGCATCACGCGGCGAATCTCTTCGTCGCGGCCGATCACGGGGTCGAGTTTTCCACGCCGGGCCTGATCGGTGAGATTGCGCCCGTATTGTTCGAGGGCGCGGAAAGTGCTTTCCGGCGTCTGGCTGGTGACGCGATGGCTGCCGCGCACAGAGGCCAGGGCCTGCAGGACGGCTTCGCGCGTGGCGCCGAGGCGCTTGAGGATCTGGCCGGCGGGGTCGCGATCCTTTCCCGCGATGGCGAGCAGCATGTGCTCGGTGGAAACGAATTCGTCCTTGAAACCCGCGGCTTCGTCAAAGGAACGCTTCAACACGTCGTCGGTTGCCGGGCCGAGGTATTGCTGCGTGATGCCGGTGACCTTGGGCAGATTGTCGAGTTGTTGAGAGACCTGCGAGGCGACAGCCTCGGGCCTGACGCCGAGCTTGGCCAGCACCGGCGGCACGACGCCTTCCTCCTGCGCGAGCAGGGCGGCGAGCAGATGCAACGGCTCGATCTGCTGATGATGGCGTTCGGCGGCGAGTTCCTGCGCGCGGCTGAGCGCTTCCTGGGCCTTGACGGTCAATTTGTCCATGCGAAGCATCGGCGATCCTCTTTCGGAAAACTTCTTCTAGAAAATTTGGCCGGGCCAGCGTTGCCGGCCCGGCCGGTCCGCTCTCGTGTTATGCGTTCTTCCCGCCTTGTGGCTCACTTTCCGACGTTGACGGAGACCTTGATCTGTTTCGGCTTGGCCTCCTCGCGTTTCGGCAGACGGACCGTCAACACGCCCTTTTCGTAATTCGCCTGGATTTGCTCGGTGTTGAGGGTATGGGGCAGCGAGAAGCTGCGCGTGAACGTGCCGTAAGCGCGCTCGACTCGCAGGTAGTTCTCCTCACTCACTTTTTTTTCGAATTTCCGCTCGCCACGAATGGTGAGCATGTTGTTTTCAACACGAATATCGAGATCCTTCTCGTTGACTCCGGGCAGGTCGGCTTCGAGGACGAGCGCATCCGGGGTCTCGTGGATATCGACCTCGGGAGCCCAGGCGGTCAGCGAAGACTCGCCGGCGCGGCGCAGGTAGTTGTCCTCAAAGAAGCGGTTGACGTGTTGCTGGACCCGGGAGAGTTCCCGGAAGGGATCCCAACGAGAGAGGGTAGGTGTGGTGCTCATGGGCGAACCTCCAAGAAGTTAGTTCGCATTCAGTATAAAACATGAGCATACTGATGTCAACTATTGTGTGCCGGCTGTGAATATCTATATTACACTGATAATAAAGCACTTTAAGTAATACGTTTCCGGCATTGTCAGCACGACCGGGTGATCCGATGCCTGCATTCTGCGCTCGACAACTGCAACATGGCGCCGGGCGTCCAGCGCCGCTTCCGCAATAATCTGGGAAAAGAGGGACTCGGAAATATGGTGCGAGCAGGAGCAGGTGATCAAGAAGCCCTCGGGCCGGAGCAGGCGCAGGCTGCGGAGGTTGATTTCCTTGTAGCCCCGGCAGGCGGCGGAGATGTTGCGCTTGTTTTTGGCGAAGGCCGGGGGATCGAGGACGATCGTATCGAAGCGCCGGCCGCTCTCGTCGTATTGACGGAGCAGGTCGAACGTATTGGCTTCACGCAGGGTTACGTTCTTGGCGGCGTTCAGGTCGACATTGCGTTGAGCGCCGGCCAGGGCGCTGGCCGAGAGGTCGACGGCTTCGACGCTTTCGGCGCGAGGGGCAACGGTGACGGCGAAGGACCCGGTTCCGGCGAAGCAGTCGAGCACTTCGCCGCGAGCATAGCGAGCGGCGGCGTGGCGATTCTGGCGCTGGTCGAGGAATCCGCCGGTCTTCTGGCCATGATGCAGGTCGTAGGAGAGGCGCAAGCCACGGTCGCAAGCGATCACTTCGGCCGGCACATCGCCATAAAGAAGGGATACTTTTTGATCGAGGCCTTCGAGTTGGCGTACCTTCGGGTCGTTGCGTTCGAGGATGCCCTTGGGCGCGAACTGCTCGACGAGGATTTCGACGAACTCCTCTTTGCGGCGCTCGGTGGCCTGGCTGAGCGTCTGGATAACGATATAGTCGTCGTAGCGGTCGATGACGAGGGAGGGGATCTGGTCGGATTCGGCGTAGAAGAGACGGTAGGCGCGGCTGTCCTCAATCATGGGCTTGCGCAGGCGCGCGGCCCGGGCGATGCGCTCGGCGAGGAACGCGCGGTCGACCTGGACATCTTCCCGGGTGACCACACGCACGCAGATTTCCGAGCGATCGCTGAAGAAGGCGCGGCCGAAGAAGCGACCGCGCTCATCGAGAACGCGGGCGACCTCGCCGCCTTCGGCAGTGGAGCTGCGGATATCGCTCCGATAGACCCACAAATGGCCGGAAAGAAGACGTCCGGCTCCGTGTTGATTGATAACAACTTCTGGCTCTGGCACCGGACGCCTCCGAGAACCAATGTGTATGGTTCGGTAGAATGACAGAGGTTATGGGTGTCGTTGAAAGCTCCTGTACCAAGCAGCCTTACTTCCCTCATAGCACATCCGGGACGCCCGTGCCAGTACCAGCAGAGTAACGGGGTGGAATTTGAAGCTGAGTGATTTCGATTACGCGCTGCCGGCCGAGCGCATCGCCGACGCGCCGCTCGTCGAGCGCGACGCTTCGCGCATGCTCGTGGTCGATCGGTGCGCCGGGACGTGGGAAGACGCGGTATTCCGCGAACTGCCGGAGCGGCTGCGTGGGAACGAACTGATCGTGGTGAACAACACGCGTGTGATTCCTGCCCGGTTGTTCGGCCGCCGCGCGGGCGTACACGCCGAGGCTCCGGGCCGCCAAGGCCGGCGCGGATTCCTCGAGGCAACGATCGAAGTGCTGCTCGTGAAGCGGCTCGGGCCGGATCGCTGGGAGGCGCTCGTGCGCCCGGGGCGCAAAATTCGCACGGGCGAGCGGATTTTCTTCGGAGAGGGTTTGGAAGCCGAGGTCGTGGGGAGGGGCGATTACGGTTTGCGCGAGGTGCGGCTGACTTCGGAGGGCAACCTCGAGGAGGCGATCGAGCGCGTAGGTCACGTTCCGCTGCCGCCCTACATACACCGGACGGACCGGCCCAGCGACCGCGAGCGCTATCAGACGATTTTCGCGCGCACCGGCACGGCGGCAGCGGCGCCGACCGCGGGGCTGCACTTCACGCCGAAGCTGGTCGAGCGGCTTCGTGAGCGGGGCGTCGAACTGGCGGAATTGACGCTAGAGGTAGGTCTGGGGACATTCCAGCCGATCCACACGGAGCAGGTGGAGGAGCACCAGATTCACCGCGAGCCGTACGAAATCCCGCAAGCGACGGCGGATGCCATCGCGCGGGCGCGGCGCGAAGGCCGGCCCGTGCTGGCGATCGGCACAACGGTGGTGCGGGCGCTCGAAGACGCCGCGCTGAAATTCGAGCGCGCGCACGGCGCGGTTGCGGCGGATGGTTCCGGCGAGGTCCTCGCGCCCGGGCGCGCCGAAGCCGACATTTATATTTATCCGGGCCATCGTTTCCGCGTGGTCGACGAGTTGCTCACGAACTTTCATTTGCCGCGGTCGAGCCTGCTGGTGATGGTGTCGGCGTTTGCCGGCAGGGAATTGCTGCTGCAGGCGTACGGGCACGCGATTCGGGAGGGGTATCGCTTTTACAGCTACGGGGATTGCATGTGGATTCGTTGAGGTTCGGCCCGCATTGCATATAATGGGCGCACGCAATGGAGACGCTTGATGCCGCGATACCTGTTGCTGAGTGACATTCACGCGAACCTGACCGCGCTCGACGCGGTGCTGGCCGCCGCCAAGGGACGCTGGGACACCGCCGTGTGTCTGGGCGACGTGGTCGGTTATGGACCCGATCCGAACGAAGTGGTCGACCGAATCGTGGCCATGGGCGTGCGGACGATCCGAGGCAATCACGACAAGGCGGGCTCGGGGGTCGAAGACAGCGAGGATTTCAACCCGATCGCGCGCGCCGCGGTCGAATGGACGCAACATCAGCTCCGCCCGGAAAATCTGACCTGGCTGCGCGAACTCCCGGCCGGACCGCTCCTCGAGGATGGGCTGGCCTTCGTGCACGGGGCGCTTGGCGACGAGGATGAGTACGTTTTCACCATCGAAGGCGCGGCGCGCAGTTTGCGCGAAGCGACGCTGCCGCTCACCTTTTTCGGCCATACGCACGTGCAGGGCGGATTCATGATGCGTAACGGCCGCGTGGAAGGCTTCCGGCCGTCGATCGCGCCGGGCCTGGGATTTGTCCCGATGGAACTCGACCCCGACGCGCGTTATCTGATCAATCCCGGCTCGATCGGCCAGCCGCGCGACGGCGATCCGCGCGCCGCGTTCGTTCTGGCCGACCCGGACCGCCAGCACATCGAATTCTGGCGCGTGCCGTACGACATCGAAGCGGTGCAGAAGCGCATGGAAGAGGCCGGTCTGCCCGAGCCGCTCGTCCTGCGCCTGGCCTTCGGACGCTGAGGTCGCCATGGTGAATTTCAAAATCGAATCCGAAGAGAAGCATCGTTCGCTATGGCCTTTCCTGCTGATCGGCGTGGTGGTGGTTGCGGTGCTGGTGGTGGTGTTCGGCTGGGTGGAGCGTCCGGGACCTCCCGGGCCGGCGGCAAAGCCCTTGCCGTTTGGCGCGGCCGAGCAGGCGTATGCGGGGAAAGTGAAATTCGAGAACCTGAAGATGAGCCGGTTCGCGAATTTCCTCAATCAGGAAGTCACCTATATCGACGGCGACATCGTCAATCAGGGGGATCGTTCGATCGCCGCTCTCGCGGTGACCGTGGAATTTCGCAACATCGAGAACAAGGTGGTGATGCGGCAGACGCAGCGTCCGCTCAGCGAGCAGGCCGCGCCGATCGCTCCCGGCGAACGCCGTTCGTTTCGCCTGGCGTTCGAGCAGATTCCCGATGACTGGAACATGCAATATCCGAAAATCCAGGTGACCGGTCTCGTGCTGCGCTGAGCGGGGCGGAATTCGCCGGTGGATCCCACAAGCCAACTCCAACAAGCGCTCGAAGGGCTGATCAACGGCCAGCCGATCGAGATTCGCGAAGACGGCCGGCGCGTAGCGGGACTCGACGACGCTCGTTACGAGGTGCGTCCGGGTCCGAGACCGCTGCTGCATCTCTGGTCGGGCGACCGGACGCTGGTGCGGCGCGTGACGCGTGTGGTCGAGGCGAGTGGCGACTCGGTTCGTCTGGAAGTCGAGCGATTCGGCAAGAACCGGCCGGGACGGCTGGAGATCGTGCGGCGGGAACGCGCCCGGCGCCGCGCGCGTCTCGATCGCGAGGAGTTTGCCGAGCGCTTCGGCCATTTGCTCGAGCAACAGTTCCCGGACGAAAAGCTGCAAAGCCTGACCACGGCTCCCGACCCCGAGCATTCGCTTTCCGGCAACTACGCCCGCGGCTGGTTGCGCGCGGGGCAACAGGGATGGGCCGTGCTCGGGGCGTCGCCAGCCGAGACGGGGGCGACCATCGACGGGTCGCTGACGTTCGGATTGATCTGGCTCGATTGGCTTCGAGGCCGCGGTTCGGGGCCGGTGATCGCGGGGTTGCGGTTGATCCTCCCGGCGGGATCGAGCCGATTGGTCGCGCACCGGCTGGCGGCGCTTGCGCCCGACGTCACTGTGGAACTTTACGAATGGAATGCGGACGAGCCGCTGGCCCGCCGAATCGATCCGGCTGACGCTGGCAACATCTCCACCTGGCTCACACCGCGCCGGCAAAGCGAGTTGCTGCTCGATCAGGTCCAGGAGGCAAGTGCGCGAATTCGATCGCTGGCGCCTGCGGCGATCGACGCCGCGGTGGTACCCGGGACGCGGCAGGTGGCCTGGCGCTTTCACGGGCTGGAATTCGCCCGGTGGTCGCGCGGCAAGATACGCCTGGAACTGGATTCCATGAGGACCGAGCTCACCGAAAAAAATTGGGATGTGCTCGAGCAGTTCGTGGCCTCGCTTGCCGCGCAACGGCGGCCGGACGGCAATCCGCGAGATTCTCTGTTTCGGGCGGCCCGCGAACGATGGCTCGAGACGATCGTGCTGGGCGAACCGACGCGCATCGACGCCCGGCTCGATCCCGCGCTGATCTATTCGCAGGTGCCGGCGTTTTCGTCGAGCGATCGTGGGGTGCTCGATTTGCTGGGGGTGAACGGCGAGGGACGGCTGGCGGTGATCGAACTGAAAGCCGACGAGAACGTGCAACTGGTTTTTCAGGCGGTGGATTACTGGCTGCGCGTGCGGTGGCATCACCGGCAGGGAGATTTCGAGCGCTACGGCTATTTCCCGGGGAAAACGCTGCATCCGGGCGATCCGTTGCTCTACATCGTCGCGCCCGGACTGCGCTTTCATTCGCTGACGCGAACGCTGCTACGCTACCTGTCTCCGGAAATCCCCGTGTGCCGCGTGGGCCTCAACGAGGATTGGCGGCGCGGGCTGCGCGTGATCGAGCGCGAGTGGCGCCCAGCGCGCTCGACAACGGGAAAGCTCTAGAGTGCCCTCCCGCCGGAGCGGAAGCTTCCCGAAAACCTGTCCTGTAAATGGCTCTGAAAATAATTAAGGGAAGCAGCCTGGGTGGGACCAAAGACTGCTTCCCGGGGTGTGTCCTAGAGGTGCCTTCTGCAGGATAGGATGGCGACACCCCGGCGGAGGTTGCATGTTTTCTTTACGAGTAAAAAAAATCTCCAAAGATTGTGAGGCAGGCGGAGCAGTCACGCGATGCCGGGTTTGGAGAGTAACGGGGCGCAGGGTATAGCGGCGCGGGGCGGGGGATTTGCGTAGCCGGTAACTATCAGTAAAACAGGTATTTACGCCACTTCTCTTCCTGATTGGCCATGAGACGCATCAGCTGGCGCGAGGTGTGGAGGGTAAAGGGGCGGGGCTTGCGGACCAGGCGGAGGCCGGCTTCTTCCGGGGTACGGTCGCCCTTGCGATTATTGCAGCGGTAGCAGCAGGCAACCAGATTTTCCCAACTGGAGCGGCCGCCCCGCGAGCGAGGGAGAACGTGGTCGAGAGTAAGTTCGGCAGCGGGAAATTTGTGGCCGCAGAACTGGCAGGTGTAGCGGTCGCGCAGCAGGATGTTTTTTCGGGAAAGCGCGCGGGTCTGCTGGGGAATATGGCGGTAGCTGAGCAAGCGGATGACCGATGGCGCCGACATGGTCCGCGAGGAGGAATGGATTTCCGCGGTGTTGATTTCCTCGGCCTGGGCCACTCCCTTGAACATCAGGACCAGCGCGCGGCGGACGCGGGTGACGTGCACCGGCTCGTAGGTGGCGTTCAGCACCAGCACGGGCAACTGCATTACCGGGTGATGGCGGTATTCGACCTGGGCGGTGGGAGCGTGTGCAGGAGGCGTAGGCTCAGCCACGCGGAAGGGATACAGCCTTCCTCGAAGCTGATGCGGTTCACTTGCCATCGTCATTGCCCGCTTTGCCTGGGCTGTCAGCAGCCTCCCGTATACAGAATGACGCTTCGGGCCGCTCAGAGGGTTGTCCCCGGAACGACAGGCAGCCAGCGTGGGAGCACCCGGGCGACCGTAACGGCAAAGACGGCCGCGGCGCCGGCCGAGCGAAGGGCGCGGGCACAGGCGTCGAGCGTCGCCCCACTGGTTAGAACATCATCTACCAGTAATATGCACGACCTGTCAACTCGGGCGGAGGCAGGTGCTTCAAACGCCCCGCGAACCGTCTCCCAACGCTCGCGCCGGCTCAATTTCAATTTTGGCGGGCGGGGATGCAGACGCCTGAGGAGATCGGTGGAAACGGGGCGGTTCAAGCGCCTGGCGAGGGGGCGGGCGATGAGTTCGGCCTGGTTATAGCCGCGCTCGCGCGATCGGGTGCGATCAAGCGGGACCGGAACGATCCAATCGACTTCGCCGAGCTTCGGTTCGGCGCGAACGACTTCTTCGAGGCGGGCGGCGAACCAGGCGGCCAGCGGGGCGGCGGGCTCGTATTTCAGCAGGGTCAGCAGGCGCACCATTTTCTCGTCGTAATAAGCAAAACTGCGCGCGAGATCGAAACGATAGATGCGGCGCAGGCAGCCGTGGCAGACCAGCGCAGCCGCAGCGGCCATAACCGGCGGGAAGGGGCGGCCGCAGGCACCGCACACGGGAGGCGCGATGCGTCGCAGCGAATCGAGACATGCAGCGCAAACGGGCACGCGGCTGGCGGTTGTGAGCGGCTCCCGGCAGACGCGGCAGGGCGCCGGAAAGAGAACGGAAGCGACGGCGTCGAAGGCGCCGAGAATCGGTTTCCAATGGAGCCGGCTCAGCCCGTTTTTCACGGTCGAGAGCTTAGCGCCAAGACATAGCGGAAAGAAAGACAGGAATCAGGAGGAGTGAGTAAAGCCGTTGACGCGTAGTCGAATCAGGCCTGGCCCTGTTCGAACTTTTCCTGGCAATTGCGGCAATGACGCGCCCACGGCACGGCCTCGAGCCGCTTCTGCTGGATTTCCTCGTGGCAAAGCAGGCATTCGCCGAAGGTGTCCTGCTGAATCCGGCGAAGCGCTTCGTCGACCAACTGGAGCATGAGCCGGTCGCTGTTGGTCTGGCCGAACAGGAACTCCTTGGTGTAGGAGTTGGCGGCCTTATCGGCCAGGTCGACGGTCGGATCATCGTCGGCCGTGCGCCCTTCCTGCTCGGTGCGCGCGATCGTGCGCACGAGCTCCTCGCGCCGGGACTGCAGTTTTTTCTTGAATTGATCCATCCGTTTTTTATCCATACCGCCCATGTCCCCGCGCCCTGAAAGGGTCCCCAATCGAAATGCGTCATTTTAGAGACGCCAGCCGAGTCCTGTCAATCGAGTCGGCCCGCTGCAGGTTCCTGCGCGGCGATAGTTGGTGATCCGGGCCCTCCGACCGATTTCCGGCTCGTCAGCGGTCCGAATTCCGCAGCCAATCCTGCCGTTTCGAGCGGTAAAGGACGTGGCGGCGGAGCGGATTTCCTTCCGGCAGATTCGGATGGTCGAAGTCATCGGCGGGGTTGTGCTGAAGTCCGATTTCTTCCATTACGCGGCGCGAGCGGGCATTCGCGACAGCGGTGAAGGAGAAGATCTCGTCGAGGGCGAGCGTCGCGAAACCGTGGCGCAACACTTCCCGCGCACCCTCGGTGGCTAAGCCGAGTCCCCAATGCTCCGCCGCAAGCATCCAGCCGATTTCCACGCAGGGAGTGAAGGGCGCGGGAAAGGCCGCAAGGAGCAGCCCCATGCGGCCGATGCATCCGGGAAGGTCGCGGCGCTCGACGGCCCACATGCCGAGGCCGTGTTCATCAAAATGGCGCTCGAAGCGCTCGATCTGCCGGTCGCTCTCCTCGCGGGAAAGCGGGGCGGGGAAGAATTCCATCACGCGAGGATCGGCGTTGATGCGGGCGAGCGGCTCACGATCTTCCGGGCGCCAGCGGCGCAGCAGCAGACGCGCAGTCGTCAGTTCGATCACATCCGTGAGCGTACCGTCGGCACGCAGGATTGGCAAAAAGCCCTCGGCTTCACCGATGCCGGGGGGTTCGGTCCGCGTGCGCATTCAGGTTCAGACCCGAACATGCGGCAGATCCGTCATGCGCAGCGCGCATTTGGCAGCGAGGGGGAATGTGGTACATTACATTTTCTATCCATGGTCTATTCTCTTTCCTTTGTTCTGTGGTTGTTGGGATCAGCGTGCCTTGCGGGCTTCTTCGGGGCCCTGTTGGGAGTGGGCGGCGGCATCTTCATCGTTCCGGTGATGGTGCTGATGTTCCACTTGCCGATCAAAATCGCCGTGGCGGCAAGCATCGTTTCGGTGATCGCCACCTCCAACGCGGGCGGCTCATCATACGTGGACCAGCGCATCACGAATCTGCGGCTGGGGATGTTTCTGGAAATATCCACGACGATCGGAGCGCTCTCCGGCAGCGTGCTGGCTCTCTATCTGCGCGAGTGGACGATGATGCTCATCTTCGCCGCGCTTCTCCTCTACATGGGCCTGACTGCTTTCCTGCAACGAAAGTTGGATGACCGCCGTATCGCCGCCGGCGACTACGCCAACGTGAAGCCAGACCGCATCTCGGCGTTTCTCGGCCTAGCGGGCAGCTATCACGACGAGGCGGCCGGGCGGACGGTGAGCTACGTGGTGACGGGCGCGCCATTCGGCAGCGGCATCTGCTATCTGGCGGGGATGGCTTCGGGGCTGCTGGGCGTCGGCGGCGGCGTGCTGAAGGTTTCGGCGATGAACGCCCATATGAACGTGCCGATGAAGGCCGCGATCGGCACCAGCAAACTGATGATCGGCGTGACAGCCGCGGTGAGTTCGATTCTTTTCTTCATGGCCGGGCTGATCCACTTTTACGTGGTGGCGCCGGTGGCACTGGGGACCACGATCGGGGCCACGGCGGGAACGATGATCATGAACCGGCTGCACAGCGTGTGGCTGAAATGGCTGCTCGCCGTGCTGATGTTCTACCTTGCCTACGGCATGCTGGCGAGCGCACTCGGGATGCACTTTCACATTCATCTGCCGACGCTCGGCTGAGCCGGCCCGGAAGGGGACAGGGTCCGGAAGCAACGTGTTTCAGACGAATGAAGCGCGCGAAGTGAGAATTCATGACTGAGAATCGCAAGGAAACGGAAATCGGGAACGGCGAAAACATTTACGCGGATGTGTATCGCGTGCTGCTCGCGGGCATGGTGGTGAGCACACTCTTGTTCGCCGCGGGCGTCATCCTGGCGCTGCTGCACCCCAGCTACGTTCCACTTTCGGCCGGGTGGATCCAGCAGCATTACCACTGGAACGTTTTCTGGCGCGATCTCGCGACGGGCGATCCAGGCACCCTGATGATGCTGGCGACTATACTGCTGATCCTGACGCCGGTATCGCGCGTACTGGTTTCCATCTACGTTTTCTACGTCGATCACGATCGCAAATATGTGCTTGTAACCGGCGTTGTTTTCCTGGTCATGGTTTTGACCGTGATCTTGTCCCGCCTCGGACTGAAATAAGTTCACGACAAGAAATCCTTGCCTGAGAAAGCGCCGGTTTCGCGGTCCCGCGGCTGTCGGGACACTGCGAAGGCGGGAGCAATCCGCGCTTGCATCTGGCGCCGATACCTGTTTTCGGGCACTATCTCAACACTGCTGTGAGGCATGCGTGGGGGGATCACGATGTCGCTGATCGAGACGCTGCTCATCCTGTTGATCCTTTCCCGGACGCTTGGGGAAATCGCGGAGCGGTATGGCCAGCCGGCGATGGTAGGCGAAATCGCGGCGGGGCTGCTGGTCGGTCCATCGGTTCTGAATCTGGTGCACTACAGCCCAGAGATCAGAGCGATCGCCGATCTTGGCGTGCTCCTGCTGGTCTTTCTGGCGGGAATGGATATGGACCTTGACGCGCTGTGGCAGTCCTTCCGCGGGCGCAGCTCGTGGGTGAGCGCCGCGGGCTTCGCGGTGCCGCTGGTCATGGGGATCGCCCTGGGGCTGATCTTCGGGATGGACCGGACGCGAGCGATCTTCGTGGGATTGTGCATCGCGATCACCGCACTGCCTGTGAGCGTGCGGATTCTGATGGACATGGGGAAACTGCACTCCGAGATTGGGCAGAAGATCGTCTCGGCGGCGGTGGCGAACGATGTGGCGTCGCTGCTAGCTCTGGGCGTGATCCTGGACGTCAATGGTGGAGGAGGGACCGCGCGCAGCCTATTCGAATCACTCGGTCTTGCGCTGGCCAAGGCGATCATTTTCATGGCCGCAGTCCTGGTCGCGTCGCGCCTCATCCGCCGTTACACACCCAAGCAACTTCTACGCTCTCCGCACCCGTTGGACAGGCTGGTGGCCAAATTGAAGGGAAAGGAGTCGATGTTCGCGATCGTTTTTCTTTTCGTGATCGCCTTCGCGAGCTTTTCCGAATTCCTGGGATTGGATTTCATCGTCGGCGCTTTCTTCGGCTCGATGCTGCTGACTTATACGGTTCTGGGACGGGCCAATTTCAAGGAGGTGCAGAAGACGGCCTCCAACGTGACGATGGGGTTCCTCGGCCCCATCTTTTTCGCCGCGATCGGTTTGGAATTCGACGCTTCGAGTCTGCGGGATTGGAAACTGGTCGTCGCCATCCTGGTGGTCGCGTTCGCGGGGAAGATCCTGGGCGGCTATCTCGGCGGCCGTCTCGCCGGGCTCTCCGGGCGGGAAAGCTGGACGCTGGGGATCGGCCTGAATGGACGAGGGATCATGGAGCTGGTCATTGCCAACATCGCATTGGCGGATGGATTCATTGGGCACCAACTTTTCACGATCCTGGTCTTGATGGCAGTGGTGACGACTCTTGCCACCCCGCTGTTGCTCAAACGGGCGTACACCCGGCTGGTCGCTGCTCTGCCGAGCCTCGGAATCGACGCGGCTTCGGACACGGCAAAATAGTGAACCGCGGATTAATCCACCTTGCCGCCCGGGAGGCGCTTCTTGCCCTGTAGTTCGGCGGCGGTGAGAAGGATATTCGGCTTCAGGAAAAATTTGAAGAATCCCCAGGAGCCGTATTCCCGCTGAAATTCCGGTTGGAGCGCGGCAACGAGCGCGTCACCGGATTTCCCCTCTTTCAGGCCGGCGGCGACGTGTTCGCGCAGGAAGAGGAGGTAAGCGCGAAACGCCTCGAGATCCTTCAAATGGCCGACCTCGCCGTGGCCGGGGACGAACGTCGCCGCGGGATATTTCGCGGCCAGTGCGTTCAGTGTTTCGATCCACGGCTTGGTGGAAGCGTCAATCACGTTCGGCAGATGCGCGTCCCAGAACAGGTCGCCGGTGAAGACGACGTTGGCGTCTGGCACGACGACGATGGAATCCGATCCGGTATGCCCGGGCATTTGGCGGACGATGATCTGGCGATTGCCGAGATAGATGTCGATGCCGTTGTTGTAGGTGACGCCTGGCAGCGCGATCGCATCGACCCGCGCGCGGTCGGCCGCGGTGGGATGGGGGCCGAAGAATTTCAGGTTTTCCGTGTGCGCCCAGGCGCGGACATTTTCATTGGCAAGAATGAGGGCACCGGCTTCGGCGAAGACGCCGTTGCCGGTCATGTGGTCCAGGTGATAGTGCGTGTTCACCAGATAGTGGATGGGCAGGCTGGTCTTCTGGCGAATTTCGGCGAGCAGTTCGCGCGCGGCATCCACGTTCTGAAACGAATCGATCACCGCGACGCCGTTGTCGCCGATCACGAATCCGGCGTTCGCGCCCGCCTTGCTGCCATTCGGAGAGATGGCCGCCCAGACGCCTTTGCCGACTTCGTGGAGCGCGAAGAGCGGCGGCTTCTCGGCCGCGGGAAGCAGGGAAGCAAATACGAGAGCGATCAAGCTGACGAGGAGAAAAGTCCGGCTGCGCATGGCGGCGATGCTACCACCGGCGGGGCGTCCGCAAAAGTGTTTGGTTTCAGCCACGATGAACGTCACGGCCAAGAGCCTTCAGGAGTGCCGGCAGGGAACCGCCGGTGGGACGCCGGCGCTACAGGAAGATGCTTGTGGAATGTCGGAGAACCTGACCGGCCGGGAAATCGCCTGCACTTGAGCCTGGCTCGGAAAGGAGCACAGTCAGGAATGCCTGTGCTACTGGAGGGTCAAAGGCCCGCGGCAGCGGCGCGAGTGGCGGCGTGGCGGCAGCGCTCCACCATCGCCATGCGGTTCGCCGCGCCGGCTTTGCGCAGCATGCGGCGCAGGTGATTTTTCACCGTTTGTTCGCAAACGTGCAGTTCGGCGGCGATCTGCTTGTTCGTCCAACCGCGCGCGACGAGCGGGAGCAACTCGCATTCGCGGCGGGAAAGGCCGAACGGGTTCGAGTCCATGGGGCCATGGATGATGGCATTGCGGCTAGCAATCGAGCGAAACAAGGCCGGCAAAAGTTGCCGGGGACAAGCGACTTCGCCGCGCGCTACCGCTTCCACTGCGGCAAGGACCTCTTCGGTTGATGCATCCTCCTGGACGTAACCGACAACGCCGCTCGCAACGGCGGTAAGAAACACGGAGGGATCTTGAGGCATTCCTATGAGAACGATGCGGAGGCGTGGGCAGTTGGAGCGGAGCGGTTCAATTTGGGCCACGAACTGTTCCGAAGTGGAAAGCTTCGAGAGGAAGAACAGGCCCATGGCATCCCCGGCTTCCGCCATCTTCACCGTGAAATGGCTGTCCGCGGCCGCGCCGATGCCGAGCAGGGTGAAAGCGGGCTGAGCAGCGATCAATTCGCACAGAAGATCTCGCAATAGGCGGTTTTCCGCGACGACGAAGACTCCACGTTTTGGGACGGCATACGACTCGTCCGGCGGCGTGGGCACGGCTGCGAAATGCGAATTTTGTGGGATATTGAGCGTAATTTCGGCGGGCGCCCCGCTATCCTCGATCTGAATCTCCAAGGGGATCTCCCTACTTAAATAAAATTCCCGGCGGCGTGGTGTCCGCGCCAGGCCGCCGGGCCGTGTTGCGTTTCACCGGCCCTGTTTGGTCGCTGCGGGCTTCCGCCCAGAGACCGGTGCAATTTGGAGGGTGTCTTGTTCTGATTGTGAGGAGCCCTGTTCCATGAACTCACACAATCGCGATGGTCCCTTGCAAACGGCGTTCCAAAGCCCATGGTTGACAGAGGAACACGGGGAATTGGGTTTGTTCGGGTGGGTGCGTTATGCTCCGGTGTGACGATGATCGACATTCATTTTCATTTGCTGTACGGGCTCGACGACGGACCGGATACGCTCGAACTGACGCTGGAGATGGCGGACGCCGCGGCCGCCGACGGCACGACGCACATCGTCGCAACGCCGCACGCCAGCGCACAGTACCCGTTCGTGCCGGAACTGGTGAGAGAGCGGCTGGCCGAAGTGCGCGCCCGGGTGGGCAACAAAGTGAAGATCGCGAGCGGGTGCGACTTTCATCTGAGTTTCGAGAATTTGCAGGACGTCGAGCGGCGGCCGCAAATTTACACGATCGACGGAAAGAGTTATCTGCTCGTGGAATTCGCCGACTTCTCGATTCCCCCGACGATCGACGACAGCTTCCACAGCCTGCAACTCGCCGGCATCACGCCGATCATCACCCATCCCGAGCGCAACCGGATCTTGCGCCGTCACACCGATTGGCTGGACAAATGGGCCAGCCGCGGTTGCGCGATCCAGGTGACGGCCGGGTCGCTGTTCGGGCGGTTCGGGCCGAACGCTCAGCAGATCGCCGAGCAATGGCTGGCAACAGATCGCATTCACGTGCTGGCAAGCGACGCGCACAACGTCACCAGCCGCCCGCCGGGTTTGGGAGAAGCCTACAAACGCGTAGTCGAGCTGCGCGGAGAGGAAGTTGCGCGTGCGCTGTGCATCGAGAATCCTCTTGCGGCGCTCGAAGGACGCCCGATGCCTTGGACGCCCGAGCCGAGCGGTTTGATCGAATCGGGGCCGGAGCGGCGGCGGAAGCGTTTCTGGTTTTTCTAGGCTACATTTCTCACAGTCATTGGGATCGTTGGTGCGTACCGTGCGAACCGGGCACTGGGTGCCGTTGGGAATCCTGTCCTCACTCGGAGTAGCGCAGCCACACCTGGCCGTGGGTTTTGCTTCTCGGGGTAGCCAAACGTTCTGCAACGTGCGGTTTCAGTCGAGGAGTTCGAGGACTTCTTCGTAGCGTTTGAAGGGCGGGATCAGGTAGGCGCCGGCGAAATCTTTTCTGGCCCATTCCAGGGCGCGGCGGGCTATGGCGAAGCCGGCATCGCGAGCGCCGTTTCCCGCGGCTTCGAGTTCCTTCAAGACTGCATCGGGGATCACGATTCCGGGGACTTCGTTATTCAGGCGGACGGCCTGGCGGTGGCTGGCTAGGGGCCAGATGCCCACGATCACGGGCACGGGCGGCGGGCCGCCGAAGCGGTCGAGGAAGCTGTGCCACTGATCGGCTTCGAAGAGCGGCTGCGTCATGGCGAAATGGGCACCGGCTTCGATCTTGGCACGGAAGCGGCGGATTTCTTCGTCCAAATCATCCGAAACGGGATTCAGCGCCACGCCGATGGTGAAATTCGTGCGGCCGCCGAGTTCCTTGCCAGCCCAGTCGGTGCCTTGATTGAGGCGCGAGAGAACCTGCACCAAGCCGATGGAATCGATTTCGTAGACGCCGCTCGTTTCCGGATGGTCGCCGAGCGATGGCGGATCGCCGGTGATGGCTAGGATGTTGCGGACGCCGGAGACGGTCCAGGCGCCGAGCAGGGCGGCCTGGAGGCCGATGATGTTCATGTCGCGCGTGGTGAGGTGGGGAATCGTCTCGACGCCGCGGGCTTCGAGCGCGCCGGCGACGAGCAACGCGTCCATGCCGACGCGGGCGAGCGTGCCGCTGTTGATGTCGATGGCGTCGACCTTGCCATTTTCGACGAGGCGGCCGATCTGCTCGAAGATGCGATCGAGCGAGGTGCCCTTGGGCGGATCGATTTCGACCGAGGTGGCGAAGCGGCCTTCGCGCAAGCTGCGCCAGAGGCGGCTTTCCGGTTCGCGGGCCAGGGCGGGCGCCACGCGGGCGGCGGTGTTGCTTTCCGTCCGCGCCGAGAGCGATTCCTCGACGGCAACACGGACGGCGGGGTGGGCGTCGAGTTCGCGAATCGCCTGGGCCATGGCCTGCACATGCTCAGGCGTGGTGCCGCAGCAGCCGCCGAGAATGCGAACGCCTAAAGCGGCGGCCTGGCGGGCGAACTGCGCGAAATATTCGGGCGAGGATTTCGGATAGACGACGCGATCGCCAACGCGTTTGGGGAAGCCGGCGTTGGGCATGACGGAGATGGGCAATCCGTTCGCGGCGGCGGCGAGATCGCGCGCGATCGGGAGAATGCTCTGCGGGCCGATGGTGCAGTTGGCGCCGATGGCCTGCACGTCGAGCGCGGCCAGACGCTTCGCGGCTTCGTCCGGATGCGCGCCGTCGAAAGCCGTTCCTTCCTCGGAGTAGGTGAGCTGGGCGATGACCGGCAAGCGGCTGAAGGAACGGATGGCCGCGACGGCGGCGATGAGGTCTTCCATGTCGGAAAAAGTTTCGAGCAGAAAAAGGTCGACGCCGCGTTCCTCGAGGGCAGCGGCCTGTTCGCGGAACACCTCGAACACTTCGGACTGTTCCAGCCGGCGCACCTGGCGCGCGGCGCCGAGCGGGCCGATCGAGCCGGCGATCAGAACGTCGCCGGAGGCGGCTTCGCGCGCCTCGCGGGCGATCTTAACGGCGCGATGGTTGAATTCGACGACGCGATCGGCGAGGCCGAGCGGGGCGAGCTTCAGGCGATTGGCGCCGAAGCTGTTGGTTTCGATCAGGCGGGCGCCGGCGTCGAGATAGGATTTATGGACACGGAATACCGCCTCGGCTTCGGTCGCGTTCACTTCCTCGAAGCAGCGCTGTGGGCCAACCAACTCGTAGAGCATGGAGCCCATGGCGCCGTCGGCGAGCAGGAGGCCGGAGGCGAGGCGTCGCTGGAAATCTTCGATTTTCATGGCACGGTTCGAGTGTTGAAACGGGCAGTATAACATTGGCGCCCGCCCGCGTTGCGTGAAGGGGACGTGTTCGTTTCGAGCAAGCCTATTGGCCGGGAAGGGGTTAGCATCCCGGCGGGATGGCGCGGCATCCAATTTGCCGACGAAGCTCAACTGGCCGAGTGAGGTGTCAAATGCGTCTTTCCCTTTTGCTGCTGCTCGCGACGCTCTTTTCCACCCCGCCGCATCCGGCCATCGCTCTGATGGAAACGAATCCCGCCAGTACGGTTCGCAACGCGGTTTCCATCATCGACCAGAAATACCTTCACGCGGCGTCGAATCCCGCCTGGAAGCAGGCGAAACAGGCGCTGCTTACAGGCCGCTACCAGAACACGACGGATGCGTACCGGGCGCTCGGCGAACAACTGGAGCGGGTGCACGATCCGGGGCTGTACCTGGTGAACAGCGAGGAATTCCGCGCCCGCGAGGACGAACTCGAGGCCAAGCACGTCGGCACGGGCCTGGCGTCATTCGCGATCGACCGCGATCCTTCGACGGGCTATGCGCTTGTGGTGACGGCTCTCGACGATTCGCCGGCGGCGCGAGCGGGAATACGGCCGCGCGACGTGATCGTCTCGATCGACGGCGTATCCACGCGCGCGATGAGCCACGGACAGATTCTCGACGCCTTCGGCGTGCAGGCGGCGAAGGTGAAACTCGAGATCCAACGCGGCCGGCGGACGCAGCGCGTGGTGCTCGATCCCTCGCCGCAACCGCTTGACGCGGTGCAATCCTACCGCCGGAAGATCCACGACAAGATGATCGGCTACATCCGGGTGCTCTTGTTCACGCCGGATGCGGGACTAGAAGTGCAGAGCGCGGTGGTCGAGCTGGAGCGCAAGGGCGTCGACGGTTACGTGCTGGACCTCAGGAACAATCCGGGCGGATCGCTTTCGTCGGCGGAAAGCGCGGCGCGGGCGTTCACGGCCGGCGTGCTAGGGACCGAGGTGACGGGGAACGGGCGGCCGGAACGGCTGCTGACGCGCGGCGCGCCGCTCACCGGCAAGCCGGTGATCGTACTCATCAATGGCGGCACGGCGAGCGCCGCGGAACTGCTGGCCGGCGCGCTGCGCGATCTACACCGGGCGGTGCTGGTCGGTTCGCCGTCGTTCGGGCGCGGGCGCACGCAAGCCTACATTCCGCTTTCGGACGGATACGGCGTGTTCGTTCCGAATGGAGAACTCCTTACGCCCAATGGCCGAGCGCTGAAGCCAGACGGCATCCTGCCCGATTTGAAAGTGGCGGGAGATTTCCTGCCGGCAAAGCGCATCGCCACGAGCCACGACGCGCAATTCCAGCGAGCCATCGCCCTTCTGCAACATTCCTGAGCGGGCGCGAACAGACGAGGACGAAAGTGTCCTTTCGAACTCGGGTGCCTCGCGAACCCGTGCCGCCCCGGAGCCGTGAACGCCCGGCGCGGCGATTGGCCCTTAACCTTCTGAGCGCCACGGCTTCAACGGACAGGATAGTTGAGGAGCAACCGGGTATGCTTCGGGGTAGGATGGAACGCGTGGTGGGAGGGCCACCACGGGGTCAAGGTTCCGGAGGAAGCGATGGCGGGCGAATCGCCCGAGAGCGGGAAAAAGTGGGATGCCGCGCTCTACGACGCAAAACATTCGTTCGTGTGGGAGCGCGGCGCCGATCTTCTGGAACTGCTTGCGCCGCAGGAGGGCGAGCGGATTCTCGATCTCGGCTGCGGCACCGGGCATCTGACGGCCAAAATCGCCGAGTCGGGCGCGCACGTGGTGGGGGTGGACAGTTCGCCGGAAATGATCGCCGAGGCGAAGCGCAACTACCCCGAACTGGAATTCATCGTTGCGGACGCGCGCGAATTCCGGTTCGAAAAGCCGTTCGACGCGGTGTTTTCGAACGCGATGCTGCACTGGATTCTGGAGCCGGAACGCGTGGTGCAGTCCGTGAGCGAAGCGCTCGTAAGCGGCGGGCGGTTTGTGGCGGAGATGGGCGGGCAGGGGAACGTGGAGCGGCTGGTGAGCGGGCTGCGACGCGCGCGGACGGCAATCGGTGTCCCGGTCGAGGCGGAATACAATCCCTGGTACTTTCCGACGATCGGTGAATACGCCTCGCTGCTCGAAACGCAAGGCCTCGAGGTGACGTTTGCCTTGTTGTTCGAGCGGCCGACGCCGCTCGAGGACGACGAGGCTGGGCTGCGGAACTGGATCCGGATGTTCGGAGCTTCGTTTCTGGCGGGGATATCACCGGATAAGCAGGAAGAGCTGATCTTCATTGCCGAGCAGCAATTGCGCAAAGAGCTGTTCCGCGAAGGGAAATGGCACGCGGATTACCGGCGGCTGCGAATCGTGGCTCGGCGAACCGATTGACCGGAGCAAAGTTTCAGCGGTTACCCCCCACGAAAAGATGGCGGGCGGACGTCCGCCAGCACTCTTGCGTTTGTCGTCTGGAAAATCTGGCGAAGGCCTTCGTCCCTGCTGCCGCCTCGCTCTCCCGACCTGGCGGGCTAACGAAGTAACGCGCGGTACTCCCCATTTAGCCCGAATATCTCACAAGGAATTGGGTCCAAGCGCAGAAGAGTTTGTGTGGCGGCGGGCACAGCGCGCGATATGCCTGCCTGTCCCTTTGCGCGACAATGTGCCGCCTTGAAAGGCGGCGCTACACAAGCTCCGAGCGGAGGCAGAATGAGCCGAATCGCTCGTGGGCAGTTAGTTCTCGAGATGGTTGACGGTTTCCTCAGCGATGATGGTCGCGTTGATCCTCATGCCCCTGCGCAAGTCGAAAACGCCTAGATTGGCGCCATCGACCCTGATCCTGGCCCAACCGGGGATTCTGTATTTCTTCAGCTGGCCATTGGCCTCGGAAAAGATCACTTGTTCCCCGTTGGTGTGCCAGACGGTGGCGTTCTCGATGTGAACCGTGTTCACCGTTGTTGGCTGGGAGACGGTCGTGACGGTTTCCGCGACCACCATTTCCGGCTTGAGTTCGTGGACCGAGAGCAGGTTTCCGTTCATGTGGAAGCGAAAGCTTTCGGGAATTTCCAGCGCCTGCAGGGTTCCGCTGGACCGGCGGACGACGAGGTGATTGCTCTCAACGAGGACGACCAGGCCGTGCGCCATATGGATCTGAGCCTGGTACGTGTGGCGCGAATCCTTCGCCTTTGCCACCTCCGCATTGGCGGGGATGAGGCAGACTGCGACGGCCGAAACCGCTAAAGCGAAGAGGCGAGGCCAACACACGCAGTTACGATTCATCTCGTTTCCTCCATAAAGGGCATTGCGTTGCGATGGAACGGTTGCCGAACGCGACTTCGAGATACGTCATCACGCGGCGTTTCGACGAGGTAGCTTATCGGCGAGAGCAATGCTTTCTTCCCAAACGATGACAAGCAGAACGCAGGCTCTTGTTTGAGGGAGGGTAAAAACGCCGGAGGAGACCGTCGGGCGGTTCGACTTCCTGCTCTTTGAGACCGCCTAGCATACCAGAGCCGGGGCCGGGGTCATAATGATTGCAAGACTCATGTCGGGGATGAAGGGGAGAATTTCGAATTGGCGGATAGATTGGCAGGCCCGACGCCTGATGTGACACGTGGAAGAAGGCCCGCGTTCGGCCGAGGCCAGGGAGCATACGGCAGCGGGTTCGAAGGATCGCCGGAGGGGGAGGTGTCCTCCGAACCCGGTGCCGGTTAATCCGCTCAGAAGAATTTCCTGAGCATTCTCAATCCGAGCGACGCGGCCAGGGAGAAGAATCCCAGAAGCCCGATCCAGGGCAGGGGGCTCGCGGTCTTGGGAAGCTCCCTAGCGGCGGGTTGTGTGGCGGGAGCTTCTTCAACTGGCTGAGCCTGCTCTGCTGGCTGCTCGACCGGCGTCTGTTCGGCTACCTTCGGCCTGGTGGGCTGGACGGGGTGCCTTACGGTCGCCCTGGTTTCGTGCTCGACCATCCGGACTGGCTCTTCCGTGATGATCGTCGCAGTCACCACCATGTCCCTGCGCAGGTCAAAAACCGACTGTTCAGTGCCGCCGACATCGACTTTGGCCCAGCTGGGGATTCTGTATTCATTCAGTTTGTTGTTCTTGTCCCGAATGACGACGTTCTCCCCGTGTGTGCGCCACACGGTTCCGTGGTCGATCACCACTGTTTTCACGATGATTGGCTTGGTGGTGCTCGTGACGGTTTCGGTGACGATCATCCCGGGTTGGAGCTCGTGAACCGAGAGAGCTCTTCCGTCCATGTGGAAGCGGAAGTCTTCGGGGATGACGAGCGCTTCTTCGACTCCGTTGGATCTGCGGACGACCAAGTGGTTGCCTTCGACGGCGAGGACGGTGCTATGGTGCATGGTGACATGGACCTCGTGCGGTCCGGCGGGGATGTGTTCAACGGTTTTCTTCTGCTGCGCCTGGGCGTTGCCGGCGAAAAGGCACGCGGCGGCGGCGAACGCCAGGAACCCGAGGAACCGACTCCAATGCTTGTAGGTTCGATTCATTTTCGTACTTCTCCTTGAACAGCGCCCGAGTTCAAAAGGTCGGATCGCTGGTTGTGTTTTCGCGCCTCGTTATCAAGCGAGGCTTCGACGACATATCGTTTCGGCGCGCTGCCGATGTAGTAGAACGGATAACAAGTGACCAGGGTGAGGGCCGGGGCGCCGCGCGGGGCGAGCACGGAGACGTCTTTCGGACTGACGATCTCGATCTTGTCGATGATGTAGCGCAGAGTCCCTTCGCGCCGTTCGAGCACGATCACGTCACCGCGAGACACGTTCCGCAGACCGCGGAAGAATCCATCGCGATGGCCGGCGATGCCGACATTTCCAGGAGAGCCGGGAGCCGCCGTGCCGGCGATGCGGCCTACGCCACGGTTCAGGATCAACTCGCCGGTGCCCTCAAAGACAGGAACGGCCAGATGGATCTTCGGAATTTTCAGCACGGCGATCGGAGGGGGGAACTCGCGGGCGAGACTCTCGCTATAGGCGCGAAGGCGCCCGGGCGACCAAAGCGAGAGATCGGCTTTGGCGGTGGAAGGAACGGCGAGTGCGGCATGGCCCGGCGAGGACTTCGGCTGCTGCCACGGTGCGGCTGGCGGCTTCGCGGTTGCGGTTTCGATTTGCTCGATTGCGGCTCGGGAGCCGAGGTAGCCTGCCACGCGCGCGGTAACGTAGAAAGCGGTGAGTCCAATCCCCGCTGTCAGCGTGGCGATTTCCAGAAGGCGCAGAATTTTCGAGCGCACCGGCTTTGCCCCTTGAACGATTGCGGACAGGATCTATTGGGGGCCGAGTATTGGGGGCACACGCCCATTGGGCGTTTGGTTGCGGTGCGCCTCTTTGAGTACTTGCCAACCATGTAGCACGCAGGAAGCCAAACCAACGGCCAGGCGTTGCTTCTAACTTCTTTGCGATCAGTGTAAAACGGCGGATGGTGTCTGGGATCTTGCGGATTTGCGCGTGGGCATGGGGTATTTCACGCGTGGAGTTGGGTACGCGAACCTGGAGGAAGGCCCGGGGCTTGAGAGGTCACCGGACCTGTTCGACCAAGTCGGCGATCGTACTCATGAGGTCGTATTTCGTAAGGATTTCCCACTGGCCATCGCCCATGTCAACGAAGACGGCAGGGCCTTCGTGGCTGAGCAGATAGGTGAGCTTGTCGACGCTGGCGTTGTGAGGAACGACCGGCAAGGGCTGGCCCATGGCTTCACGGATGATGAGTTTGCGGAGGTCCTTGCCCTGCAGGGCCATGTTGAGGATCTGGTCCTCGTGGATGGTGCCGATGAGCGAATCATCCTCGAAAACGGGGAGCTGGCTGATGTCGTGGGTCTGCATGGTGTGGAGGGCGTGGAAGACGGTCTGGTAGGGGCGGGCGATGATGAGCTCCGGATGGCGGCCGAAGCGGCGCTTGGCGCGAAGGACGTCGTCGACCGAGAGCGCGACTTCGGATTCGGCGTAGTTGTGATCGCGCATCCATTCGTCGTTGTAGATTTTGCTCAGGTAGCGCATCCCGTTGTCGGGCAGGAAGGCGACGACGAAAGCGTCCGGGCCGAGCTTTTCGGCGACGCGGATCGCACCGAGCACGCAACCGCCGCCGGAACCGCCGGTGAAGATGCCTTCCTCTTTTGCCAGGCGACGCGCCCAGATGAAGCACTCCTGATCGGTGACCTGGAGGATGTCGTCAAGGATTTTCAGATCCATCGTCTTCGGAAAGAAATCTTCGCCGATGCCTTCGACGACGTACGTGAGAGCCTTCCCAACCTTGCCGGTCTTGAAATACTCGTAATACAGCGAACCGATGGGGTCGACGCCGA